>CABHPA010000203.1 GCA_902168245.1 Candidatus Melainabacteria bacterium | reverse complement strand
TTTTGCAGCAGTCCCGCCATGTGCATGGCGCCCGTGTCGTTGGAAAATAGAGCGGTCGCCTGGTTTAACAGGCTCCAGGTTTGGGACAGGTTTAATTGCCCCGAAAGATTGAGCGCGGTGCCTGACAGCCCATCCCTGATTTCCTCGTTGAGGCTTTTTTCCGTTTCGTTTCCCAGCAGCAGAATTTGCAATTCAGGAAACCGTAATTGCAGTTGCTGCAAGGTTTTTTGAAAATAGGCTGAAGGCCAGCGTTTAATGGGTAGCTTGGCGCCCGCGTTTACGGCCAGCATGGGTTGTTGTGGGTTAATATCCCAATCGCATGGTTGCCAGGGAACGGGCGGCTGCAAAAATTGCAGGTAACTGCTTGGGTTTGCCGGATCGACCGGGTAACTTAATGCTTCGCCCATCTTATTCAGCAGCCAGTCCGCAGTTCTGGGGAGCGATTCCTTATGATAGCGGGCGTAAACGGTTTTAAAAAAATCCGGCAGCAGCAGAGAAAACCCGATGGCGAATTGGCAGCCAAGCCAGCGGGCCATCAGCATTTCCTGCAAACTGCGATGGAAGGTCTGCAGGGTAATTGGCAGGCTGGCCCATAAATCGATTGGGCCTTGGGCCAGTAATCTGATTTTAAGGCGTTGAAGCCCTTCCCAAGTCTTGGCTTCTTGGGGCAGGTAGTGGATGACCTGGTTCACCAGTTGGGGAAACGCTTCCAGAACGTCTTTTGCGCCGGGTAAATTCGGATCTCCGGTCGAGGTGAGCAGCGTGATGCGGGCTTGGGGAAATACGGTTCTTAATACCGCCAGGGCAGGAATTGCAACTACCGTATCGCCAATGTTGCCGACCCGATATACCAACACATTTCGTATTTTTTCTCTGGCAAGCGGCTTGAAGAGCAAGCGGCTGAACAGGCGAAGCGATAACTGATCGTCTTGCAGGGCGTATTTGGCCAGATTCGCCTTAATATCCCGAAGGTTCATGGGTTCTCCGGTAGATGAATAGGTTCTGGCTGCTTGCTTTGCAGCGAATCCAGAATGGCGAATGTGGTTTCCGTGGTGAGTAGTATGGATTCAATCGGCATGGCTGATTTTCCACTTTGAAGCGCCGCTACGAATGCCTGGATTTCTGCGCTGTGACCCTTGTCTGGCCTGGAGAGCCTGCGGGTTTCCGTTTTGCCGTTCCGGGTCAGGCGCAGTGTTGTAAAATCATGCATTTCCGCGACCCACCCGGCGCCCAAAACCTCGATTTTTTCTTTGCCTAACGCGGCGGCGCTGGCTGGATCAATCCGCATTGCGTATTCAATCTGCGCGATAGAGCCGCCGCTCAAGGCAAGCTGAATGCTAATGTCCCGGTTATGGCCAGTGCCGGTGGCATGCGCGTAAACCGATTTTGGCGCTTCATCCGTTATAAACTGGCACCAGTCAATAAAATGGCAAAGCTCTCCCACAATGCGCCCTCCATCCTGATGCACCCAGTGATCTTCCGGTATGAACCCAGCCAGAACCCGGTAGTGGATGGTGAGCGGACAGTCCCCCTTTTGCCGGTGGATCTGTTTTTTCAATTCCTGGCTGAGCGGTGCGAAGCGGCGGTTGAAACCGGTCATGACCTGTAGGCCGGAAGCCTGGCGAATTGCTTGCGTACACTGCTGAAGTTGCTTCCGGTTGATGGCCATGGGCTTCTCTACAAACGCGTGTTTTCCGGCCTGTAACGCCTGGCATAGCAAATTTGCATGGCTATCGTGCCGGGTGGCGATTAGAATGGCCTGCGTGTGCGGATCATCCAGCAAGTCCTGATAATCGGTGGAGCAGAATGAAAAACTGCCAGATAACCCCGTGTTTTTTGAATTTAATCCGGAACGGGAAGCCACGCCGCGCAAGCTGAGATGTGGTTGTCGTTTCAGTAGGGGCAGCAAGGTTCCGTTCAGGAAATTTCCGGCCCCGATCAGGCTGAGGCCGATGTCGCCCGCCAGCGGTTTGCCGTCTTGCCTGAGCGGCAGTTTGTGGGCGACCGGGGCATCGGCTCGGTGTGCGGGGTAGGTCAGTACTATTCCCAGCGGCTGGGGTTTTACGCTCGAATCCATGAGCAGGTCGTAAGCCTGCACGGCTTCCGCCACCGGGTAGCGCCGTTCAATCAGGGGCTGCAACTGAATTTTTCCCTCGGCGGCCAGGCGCAGAAAAGCGGCCATGTTGTCCCGTTCGCTCCAGCGCACGTAGGCGGCGGGATATTCCTGTCCGCGGGTTTCGTAATTCTCGTCATACCGTCCCGGCCCGTAGGAGCGGGAAACGACCAGCGAAATTTCCTTGTGGTAATAAATGCTGCGGGGAACTTGCATTCCCACGTCGCCAACCACAACCACCCTGCCTTTTTCACGGCACAATTCGCCCGCCAGGTAGATCGGATCGGAAGATGGCGTCGCCGCCGTAATTAAAACCGAATCGGCCCCGCGATTTTGGGTGAGTTGTAAAATGGCCGCCTCCAGGTTGGCTTGCCCCCGGTGGAATGCATGGGCCATTCCCAGCTTGCTGGCTAACTCCAGCCGGTGTGGATCCAGATCGATCCCGATGGGAATACCGCCGTGGGCCGCTACCAGTTGCGCCGTTAATTGCCCAATCAGTCCCAGCCCGATAATCAGCACGGTTTCTCCCAGGCCAATTTTCGCCAGCCGGACACCATGCAGGGCAATGGCGCCGGGGGCTACAAAACTGCCCTCCTCAAAAGACAGCGCGTCCGGCAGGGGGACGCAAAGGTTTTTGGGAATGTAGACCACTTCGGCATGGTTGGCGTATTGGCTGCCTGCACAGGCCACGCGCGCGCCAATTGGCATGTCGGGCAAATCCGGGCTGGCCTGAAGCACGATGCCTGCCGTGCTGTAGCCCAGCGGGATCGGGGTTTCCAGTTTGCATTTGGCCAGTTGCAGCGTATTCGCCACGCCCACCTGTTTCATTTTGCGCAGCAGCAATTGCAATCTTTCCGGCTGGGACTGGGCCTTGGCGATTAACCCCTTTCGGGCGAAAGAAACGGTGGCCCGTTCGGTGCCGGGGCTAATCAGCGACGCCGCGTTTTGCACCAGCGCCCCGATGCCCTGTAATACGGGCGCAGGCACTTCTTCCACGCAGAGCGCTTTGCTCAGATAGGATTTTTGGAATACCTGCCGCATGCGGCTTGCTCCCTCTATCAATGGGACTGTATTTCGGAATTTCGTGCGCTCGGTTTGCATGCGCTAAAATGATTCCGGTGATGAGCCTTAAATATAACCGTACCATTTGTACTTGAGCAGTGCGCCGTACTCATAGAGGAGTCGTTGCAGATTGTTGATTCGTTCGGTGTCCAGCCAGGCATTGTGATAGGCCGGGTAATCCTGAATTTGCGCCGTGTATACGCTCACGCCTTGTTTTTGGAGCGCATGATCCGCCCGGAACATGTGGCTGCGGGAAGTGACCAGCAAGGCCGTGCGCCAGTGGTTTCGGCTCATAATCTTGCGGACGTTCCGCGCATTGTCCAGCGTGGTTTCCGCCGAGTTGTCGATAAGCAATTGGTCGGGGGCGATGTTGAACTGGTTGGCCAACTTGACCCGGCAGGCTTCCAGCGCGCCCGGCTGCCGCGTGTAAACGCCGCTGATCAGCAGTTTGCCGGAAAGGCTGAAATGCTGGCGCAGCAGCAGGGCCGCGTAATATTCCCGCTGGAAAATATTGGGATGCCCTTCGCATCGGTTTAACTGGCTGGCGGAAAACGCGACAATCACATCTGCGGGGCGGCGCTGGTCGGGAACCGCAATCAGTCGATCCAGCAGGTTGATGCGGGGCGAGAGGCAGGCGAGCGCCAGCAGCGAAAAGACGGCGATGATCGCAGTGTATGGAAGCGCTTTTGGCGATGGCCCGAAGAAGGGATTCCTACACATGCGAGGTAACGATCATCCAGTCCGGCAGCGGCAGCTTGTTATGCAGAATTTGGCGCAGCTTCTCCTCAAAAATATCACTGACCTGCCGCCAGGTATAGTACAGGCTGGCGGTTTCATGGGCAGCCTGCCCCAGTTGCCTGCACAGTTCAGGATTGTCCAGCAGGTGGCTCAACGCCTGGATGAGCGCGTTCTCGTCATTCGGCGGAATCAACAGGCCGCTTTGGTAATGCGAGATCAAGTCCTGGAGACCGATGCCGTTGCTGGCCACAATCGGCAGCGCGCTGGCCATGCCTTCCAGCAGGGTTAAGGGCGGCCCTTGGGTTGAGGGGGGAAGTATCAGGATATCGTGCGCCTGGTAGAGTCCAATCAGGGTTTTCTCATCTGCATCGGGAACAATGCGGATATGCTCATGGACGTTTTGGGGGAAGGTTTGCAGCAATGCGTCCGAGGGATGAAGCGGGTTGACGATGGATAGTTGCAGGGCGGGGTATTGTGCATGCAAGCTGGTAAAAGCCGCGGACAGGCATTGTGCGTTGGCAGGCCAATGCCCTACCGATAGCAGGTTTTGGGTTTCCCCCGTTCGTTCATGCCTTTCCTTAAAGTAAAACGCGGCTGATACGCCGTTGGGCAAATAAAGCGCCTTTCGCGATTCCAGGGGATAGCGTTTTTGCGCCCAGTCCCGTTCTTCCAGGGATGTGAAGAAAAAACCATCCTGGGTTTTAATGGCCTGACGGGTGGCCCAGCAATTTAACCCATGTAAAAAGTTGTGAAATGGCGAGAGTCGGTTTACTGTTTCAGGCGTTCTTTCTGAGACAAATTCCGCTTGCCCGGAATGCCAGGAAACCATCTTGGTTTTCCGGGGCAAAAGCCATTTCCGGAACGTGGACAGGCACCAGCCAACAGCATGCGGGGCAATCACCATGTCGTAGCGTTTATGGCGGCATTCCTGGGCGATTTCGGGCGCTATCCGAATGGCAGCCTCCAGCTCGGCCGTTTGCCGAAACAGAGGCGCTGCGGTTTCCCGTGGCAGGTAATAACTGACCGAGTGGCCCCGCTTTTGAAGCTCATAGCCAATATTGAGGAATACGCGCGCGGCATCCGTCATGGGGGCGTTGGCCTGGGGTGAAATTATCAGCAGCTTCATATTCAAACACTCGTCCGGAGGCTGATTCTGATCATACTGCATTTATGACGGTCGAAAGTTATTTATAGTCCACTTTTCGTATTTTTGGCTGAAAAATTACCGTAACGGCGTTCTTCCCTATAGAATGTGGACATGTCGGAAACAGAGCCAATTGAGCAAGAGCCAACCCAACCGCTGACGGTGGGTTATTTTGACTGCGAGGCGGCTTGCTGGACTTCCAAGTACCGGAACAGCCGACATTTTAAAAAGCGTTTGGCGATTGTATGGCAATGGCTGAGCCGGTATCATCCGGGGCAGGTGTTGCTGGATTACGGTTGCGGCAGCGGGGTGCTTTTAAAAGTGTTGGCCGAAGCGGGCTTTCATGTAACCGGCGTGGATATTTCCGAGAACATGCTGGCCGAAGCCTCCAAAAACCTGCAAACGGTTCTGAGAAAAGACAAGGTGCGACTGGTGCGGGTCAATGAGCATTTTGAGGGCGACTATGCGGATCGTTTATACGATGGCATTGTCAGCTTGGGGGTGATTGAATATGTGGCGGATTACCCGGCGCTTCTGGCGCGCTTTGGGCAACTGTTAAAACCGGGCGGTTTCCTGATTCTGTCTTTCCCGAACCGCGAAAGCTGGCTGCGGCGGGTAGAGCGGTGGGTTTTCCAGCATCCGGCGTTATTCAGGCTGTTCGGGCTGTTTCCCCACCTCACCGGGCCGGATAGTTACCTGAAAGTTCAGCGATGCCAGTTTACGGTGGCTGAATTGCAGAACCAGATGGCGGCGTTGGATTTTGAGCTGAGCCGGGTTTGCTACCATGTAGCGCCGATTGTGCTGGGTGGGCTGGCAGGGAGTCCTTCCACCGGGATGACCGCGATTGCGGAATTTATCAAGCGAAAATAGTAACGCCGATTCCGCTGGATTGAGCTTTTGGGGGCAATGCGTCGGGTCTTCGTTCGGGTGACGGAGAGATGTGAGGCTTTCTCATTCGATGCGGTGATGTGGGATGGTGAATTCGCCTGTTAAACTTGGGTTGAAGGATCTGTTTCCCCCGTGCGCGCGGGAAATGCAAGGTATTGTCGGCTGGCGTTTCGCCATGCCCGAAAACCGGAATGGGACTGTGATGGTTCAGGCGAAAGTAAAATACCAGGATATTTTCCGCCACCATGCCTGGCTTGCGGCCAGCGTATTTGTGCTGGTGCTGGGAGCGGCTTTTGTTGGCTCCAAGCTGCAAACGCCGGTTTACGGGGTTCGCGCCGAAATTTACGTGGAACCCAAACCATCCTCCATTACGGGCGAAGCGCCTGCCGTTTCCGCGAATGCCGATTACGTGCTGATGAACAATCAGGTTGAAATTTTAAGCTCGGATCGGGTGGCCAAAAAGGCGGCGGATTATATCCAAAAGCGTCTGGGAAAACGCTTCCCGGTATCGGAAGCCATACTGGAAAAAAGTTTGAATATTACCCGCAAGGATTATTCCAGCGTCATCACACTGGATCTGAACGCCTCGGTTCAGCCGAAGGAATTGCAAACCATGATGCAAGAGTATCTGCGCGCCTACCGGGATACGTTGGAAACCATCAATTCCGATAAATCCAGCCGGGAGCGGGATTTTCTGGAAACACAACTGGCTTCCGCCCAGGGGGAACTGGATGATCTTTCCGTGCAAATTCGGGACTTTGAAGCCCGGAACCAGACTTATAACCTGGACACGCAGGTGAACCAGATGCTCCAGCTGTCAAACGGGCTGGATGAGCAGGGCCGCATGATCCAGTCCGATATTCAGGCTGCGCTGGGGGAAATTTCCACCGCCCAGAAAATGCTGCCCGCCTCTGCCGAGTTTGTGAACCTGTTGTCCCGCCTGGAGCATGATCCGGAATCCAATGAACTGCGCAGGCGCATGATTGCCCTGGAGGCCGAAAAGGCGGAGTGGGCCTCCAAGGTGACGGAAGTTCACCCCAAAATGATGGTGTTGAATCAGGAGCTGGATCGGCTAAAAGCCCTGCTGGAAAAGCGCCTGGAGACATTTGGTAAAGCCTTTCGCCAGAAGACTCCCATCGGCATGGAATCGATTACCACCGGCAGCCCGCTGGACTTTTCACTGGCTGAAGGCATTGTGAAAAACCGCATCCGGGTGGATTCCCTGCGAGCCAAGGCGCAGGCCATGCGGATAGCCCGCCAGGAGGTGATGGCCCAATTAAGCGGCATCCCCAGGCAGGCGATTGAATATGCTTCTCTGAAAAATCGGTTCGACATGGCCCAGGAAAAAGTGCGTATTCTCCAAAAACGGCTGGATGACGCGACTTTAATGCGCGAGGCGTCTAAAAGCTTCACCAAGGTGGAAGTGCTGAAAAATCCCGGTTTGCCGACAGCGCCCATTCGCCCCAGCGTACCGCGCAACATGCTGGCCGCAGCCTTGCTGGGATTGTGCCTGGCTGGGGTGTCGGTATTCGTAAAGGCCAGTCTGGATCGCACCTTCCGCTGGCCGTTCCAGTTGAAAGGGCTGGTTTCCCAGCCGGTATTTCAATTGGATAAATTGCCACCTCGCAAGGCGTTTGCCGCGATGATGGAGCGGGGCAGCTTCACGATTCCGGAGGCTTACAAGCGGCTGATTCTGCATCTGGAGCAGCTTTCCCAGCAGGAGAACGTGCGGCGGATAGGGTTGCTGCCGGTTGGGGTGTTTCCCGATCGGGGAATTCCCACGGTGGCGCTTAGCCTGTATTTTACGGAACTGGGTAACAAGGTTTCCCTGATTGATCTGGATTTTTCCAAGGCGTCCGTCACTGGTCTGATTGGCTCATTAAAGCTTCCGATTTCCGTGGGTATTCAGGAAGGGCCGGGGTTGAGCGATTACTTGGGCGGCAGCGGCGATACGGAACTGGTGGATATTATTTACCCGTTGGGAAAAACCGTGTATGGTAGCCTGATTCCCGCCGGGGATCCGGTGGCGGACGCCAGCGTGGCCTTTACCCAGCGCAGCCTTAGCGAGCTGGAAAACGAGCTTTCTCCCAATTATCGGTTTGTGTTTTACAGCTTGCCCGCCATCACGCAATCTTACGATGCGGTGGCGGTCAGCCGGATTCTGGACGGGGTTATGCTGGTGGCGTATCCGGGGGTGTCGTCGCTGGATCATATCCAGCAAGCCATTCGCGAACTGGAAATTGTGAACGGCAAGTTGTTGGGTATTATTGTCCAGCCGGTGTAAGGCTAGCGTTTTTATAGGGTTTCCTTGGCTTTTGGGGTGGATGGCCAATGGCGCTTCTTCCAGAATGATTTTTGGGAGTGCGTTAAACAATCGTTGACAGTTCTCATCCGGTTGGTTCTGCGTGGCCCGCTTGTTGAAAATCCGTTCAACCTTCAGGGGGGATGGGATTGGCGGGTCTGTTGGTCAGGATGGCTACGATGGATATTTTCAATCCATAAAAGTGTTTTGTATCTGGTTTATCCGCTGTAAAAAAAACGGCTTGGGTAAGTTCTACGCAATGTTGCGTAACCTGATTCGCCAGCGCCTAGCGCCTGTTCTGCCAGCTTTTAAGAAAAACGAATAAAACCGGAGCAATTTCAGCCCTTTTGGTTGTTTTTATTTTTATGAGTGCTACGAGAGAGTAGTAACGAGTAGTTCCAGAAGAGAAGAAGCGCAAATAACGAACCCCCTGAGCGGATTTTGCCTGTGATGGCGTATGCCCGGGGACACTCATCATGCAGGAGAGATAGAGCGTATGGCAATATCAGGAATTTCCAGATCCGTGACGGCCTCTGCTTTGCAAAAAGCAGCGCTTGGTAGTCCGGCGACATCTCAGACGGCTACTTCCTCTGCATCTGGTGGCTCCGGAACTGGCGGCAGCACTTCATTGCTTTTGAACGCCTTGGCAGATTTGACGGCGGTGCTGCAATCTTATGCCAACGCTTCGCCTGGCCCAATTCTGGCTACATCCGGCCCTGCCCCCGAGACATTGCCCATTACCAAAGATGCCCAGGGCGGGACCGCTAAAGTGAGTAATGCGTTGTCCCAGATTACGACGGATCCTGAGGGGCAAAAATTAATACAACTAGCCGAGCAAAAGGGATATAAGATTGAGATTGGCTCCACCGGCGAAAAAGCTGCCGCGACCACGGATTCCAAAGCCAAAAAAATCGTGGTCGATATTAACGCCAAAGGCTTGGATAGCTATAATTTAACCGCTACCATCGCGCATGAACTGGTGCATGCCTCAACCGACGGGAACGGGGACTCTTTACTAGAGGAGAGCTTGTCTACGGCGGTTGGGAACCGGATTGCCAAACGGGCCGATGGACGCCCGGAAACCGCTGCGGAAGCCACCGCCGATTTCAAGAAAATTTATTCCGATTACAAGGCGGCCTACAAGGGAGATGGCGCTGTGAACGGCAGGCAGGATAACGGCATTCTCAAGGCTTTGCAGAGCCTGGGGCTTGACGTATCACCGTTTGCCGGGGTGATATGATGAGATGAATTAGGCGATGCCTGCCTGAAATCAAGGCTGTCTGGCAGTACTGGGCGGATGCGCCAGTATCCATTCCATTGCCTTTGTTCGGAATGAACGATTATGAATTCAGGTAGTTTTTAAGGCTTTTGATATTGCGGTTGTTACGGCACATTTTACGGAGCTTGTTCAGGGCGCGGGTTTCAATCTGGCGAACCCGTTCGCGGGACACGCCGAATAATTGGCCAATCTCTTCCAGGGTGCGCTTGTTGCCGTCGTTTAACCCAAAGCGAAGTTTCAGCACATCGCGCTCACGGGGGCGCAGGCTGTCCAGAATTTTTTCCAGCTCTTCGGTCAAATTTTCCTGAGACACACGGCTATCGGGAGATTCCGTGCTTTCATCCACCAGAAAGTCGCCGATTTTTGAGGTTTCATCTTTAGTGTGCAGCGGGGTTTCCAGGCTGATGGTCGATTGTGTGGCTTTCAGCACCAGCCGCAGCTTGGAGAGCGAAATCCCCATTTTGCCCGCCAGTTCTTCTTTGGTGGGGGTGCGGCCCAGCTCATGGGTCATATCGCGGGTTACTTTTTTCAGGCGGCCAATGGTTTCAATCATGTGTACCGGCAAGCGGATGGTGCGGGATTTATCGGCAATGCCTCGGGTAATGGATTGTTGAATCCACCAGGTTGCATAGGTGGAGAATTTGAAGCCGCGCTTGTAATCAAACTTTTCGGCGGCCCGAATCAAGCCCAGGTTGCCTTCCTGAATTAAATCCAGAAACGACAGGCCACGGCCAATGTATTTTTTGGCGATGCTGACCACCAGGCGAAGGTTGGCTTTTACCAACTGGGCTTTCGCCACTTCGTCGCCTTCTGCGATGCGCTTGGCCAGTTCAATTTCTTCCTCGGTGCTTAAAAGTTTCACTTTGCCGATTTGTTGCAGGTAAATCTTCACCGAATCATCGGCGGAACCCCGCTCGGCCTGAAAATCCGCGCGCGTGTCCTCTTCCTCTTCCTCTTCCTCTTCCTCAAAAAAATCCACCCGATCCTGAGCGTCATCAAAACTCTGCTCAGTTTCATCTTCCAAACCAATCAAGTCGTCGTCTGATCTCTTTTTGCGCGGCTTCTTATCCAATGTTTCGGTCCCTTTCCTCATCGGCGAAGCGGATTGCCGACCATGAAGTTTGTTTTTGTTCGGAATACTCATGGATCCTCAGAAGGGTCTTTTGTTAAAACAAATGTGTTTTTAATGTAAGAAGATTATATCAGTGACGCATGTATTCCGGTTGTAAGACCCTCCGTCCAGAGGAGAACGGCTGATCATTCCCAAAAGATAAAGCGCTTGTACTTGCTGGCAAGCGGGCAGGGGCATTCTGAAAGCCCGTTCCGTACCGCCTCATGCGGCGTATTGCCGCACCACGCCTTTAAAACTATGCTGCCAGCTAATGCAGGGCGCTATTAACCAGGGAAAGGTTATTGCGGGCGATTTGCAGGTTCTCCTGAGTGCCTGCGGGCGGCTGGGGCGTTTGTAAAATATCCGTGTACAGGCGGGTGGCCTCCTCAAAGTTCCGCTTGGCGTCGTTGAGGTTATGCGCGCGCACCAGCTTGATGCCTTCGTTGATTAACAGCGCCCCCAGGTTGAACTTGGCTTCCGGCATGCCGCCGTTGAGCTGGATAGCCTGGCGGTAATAGCCGATGGCCTCGGCGGGGCGGTTGCCGGTTTGGGCTTTCAGGCCCATTTGATACAGGTCGTAGTATTTCTTGGTTTGGGCGGTGCTCATGCTGGCGTTGTTTTTTACGTCCGCATCCAGCTTGTAGAGCATGCCGATGGTGTTGATGTCCCGCTGGCTTAACGTATTCTGCTGGCGGGTCTTGGAGTAGAACATAATGTCGTCCGGAAACGGGCTGTGCCCCCGCAAACCGATGGCGTGGCCCATTTCATGCACGGCAATGGCCTTCAGGTCTTCCATGGGGATGGGCTGATTGCTGTCCGGGTAATAGACCGCCAGGTTCACATCCGAGCGCACAATGGTGTCCCCGATGGTTTCCAGCGGGCTGATGCCCAGGATGCCATCGGTAAAATTGTTGCGCCATCTCACGATGATATCGGCGTTGGCCTCGTTAAACGTCTGGGTAAAGGAAACTTTGCCGTGGGTGGCGCTGTACCAGGCGCGCATGGCGTAGAGTACCGACTGCTTCATGCCGCTGCTCCAGCCCGGCACTTTCAGCCCGTCTGCAATATACACCCGCAACGGCATGCGCGCCGAGGAAAAATGCACCACCTTGCCGCCCGGAATCACGTAAGTCAGGTAATTGTCCTTGCTGGTTCTGGATAAGGACGCGGTCATGATTTGGGCGGCCTTGCCGCTGCTGCTGACTGTGGCGATTTGCTGCCGGGTAATGTAGTTGATGTTGTTGCGCGCCTTGGCCGCCAGTTCATCGCTGGGCGGCACGGATTGAATGACCAGCTCAAAGGCTTGCCGTGCGGGTTCGTACTGCTGCAAATGGGCGTAGGCCATGCCCAGGTAGAATATAGCGTTCGGGTCGCGTTGACCCTGCTTTAAGGCGGTTTGCAGCAATTGGGCGGCACGGCCGTAATTCTGGCTTTTGTAGGCGGCCACGCCGTCGCTGTAGGAATCGGCGAAGCCGGGATTCCAGATGCTCAGCCAGAACAGGGCGGCCAGTAAAAACAGAGGTTTCGCATACTTTGACATACCCCGTGTATCGAACTGGCATCAGCCAATCTTGAGTTGGGGGCGATCAACTGTTGAAAAACTTTACAATCCGCCTGGAATGCAGCCGCATAGCAAGCGCGCCTGCCATCCGGCCGTTTTATTTGGGGGAGGAAATGGAATTGAGCAGTTCCTGGGCGGAATGCATGTCCTCTTTCAGCAACTCCAGAAACTGTTGCAAATCCTCATCTTCCAGGTTGAAATACTCCAGCAGCGCCGGGGTGAAATGCTCCCGCTGGTAGATGCCCTGCTTTTCGTATTGCAGCACGGCCAACTCGTTGGCCAGCGCCACCAAATGAACGAGTCCCTGGCAATGCTCCGCCTCATGCGGCTGATGATGGTACTGGATGACCTCGGTAATATTGACCGGCAGTTTCCACTTGCTGGCCAAAAAGCCGCCAATGCCGGTGTGCGTGACCCCCATCCCGGCTTCTTCCAGGTGATAGAACCTTGCGCCGTGGGTGAGCATTTCATCCTTGCGGGCTGTTTGCAATACGGCCTGGTATTCTTCCTTAAAGTAAACGTCCAGAACCACTTTGCCAATATCGTGCAACATGGCCGCGCTAAACACGTCATCCGCTTCCGGCACCCGAAGCGATTTTGCCAGTAATCGGGCGGCCACCGCCGTCCCCAGGGAATGCTCCCAGAACTGGGTATGGTTCAGCCCGCCGGGGTAAGCGTGATCCTCAAACAGCTTGAATATGCTGGCGCTCAACACCAGCCCGCGCACGTTGTTGAATCCCAGAATCATAATGCCGTGCTGAATGGAGCTGATTTGCCGCTGAAAACCGTATGCGGCGGAATTGACCATGCGCAATACTTTAGAGGTCAGGCCGGGGTCGTAGGAAATCAGCCGGGCGATTTCGGAGGCGGGCGTGTTGGGCTTGCTGATGACGGCCAGGATTTTATTCACCACATCGGGCAGCGAAGGGATGTCCCGAATGCGCTTCAGGATGACTTCGTGGGCTGCCGATGGGAATTTGTTCATGGTTGGCAAAAGGCTCTTTGGGGCATTGGCCCCTTACGGATTGGTGCGCGGGGAAATTTTTTCAGGGATCCTGCAAGATCCGGTTCAGGCTATGGCGACTGACTGGCTTGCTTAGTATTTTAATATCCTTTTCCCGGCAAAACTCCTCAATAAACCGATTTTCGGCTTCCGAGAGGATAGGGTGGGGGGCCAGGGTCAAAATCGCTTTTTCCACGCCCGGTAGCCTGCGCAGGGATGTGATGGCCTCCAGGCCGTTCTGTCCGCCTTGCAGGTGGTAATCTACCACTAAAATTTGCGGGCGGTACTTGTTCAAGGCCCATCCCAAATGCTCCGTAACCCGCACCGGGTGAATGCGATCCAGTTGCAGGCCGCAGATAAACAGGCAGTCAATCAGCCGTTTCATGCTTTTGGGATCCTGATCCAGAATCAGCGCCTTGTGGCGGCTTCTGGAGGTATAGGCGCGGTTGCCGCCGGGTTCTGCGGGAGGGGCAATGGGGACGCTGGTGCCTTTGCGCAGTTGGCTGGCAACCCTGGGCGGAATGGCCGGAACCGGCAGCACCCGCTGGGCCTCCTGGCCTGCGCCAGGCTTAAAGTGGAACTGCTGGGGGCGAGCGCCGTTTCGGATAAACCGGGGCAGTTCCTCCGGTTTGACCTCGTAACCCTTACGCACTAGCAGGATGGGTTCCATGCCCCGGTTTTCCCGGTAAATGTCCTCTTTGCACACCAGAATCGCGTCAGTCTGGGCGGCAGCGGGCTTGGCTTTCAAATCCGGGTTGTTGGGCCTTATGAATCCGAACATTCGGGCGACCTCCTGTCGTGCGGAACGCGTCGTGGGAATGCGCGCTTTGTGAATGTAAGGATGGGTTCGTCACAAAAGGGGCCGTCCTTCAGTATTGGCCCCAAATATCCTGCGCATGCAGGAGGTCAGCTTTCTCCTCCCGCTCCTTTTTTCTTTTCGCAAAGCCAAAAGTCGCCCTGTTACCGGAGGCTTGTTTGTAAACTATCTATGCGCCGTGACGCCGCATGATATTTATTTGCTATTGGCGCTTAATTGCTGGGTTAGCCCGGCGAGTGCGCTGCCCTGGCTTTGGTACTGCCCAATCAGGGTATCCATGGCCAAAAACTGTTTGCGCAGGGTGGCTTCCCTTGTACTCAGCTGATCTTCCTTTTTCTGGATGGTGTCGTTGAGGTCTTTGATGCGCTTTTGGGAGGATGCATTATAGGCGGCGAACAGACCCTTGTCGTTGTCGCCCGTTCCCAGGTACAAAGCGCCGTAAGAGGTGTTGCCGCTGCCGTCGGTGTAGGTCTGGTCGCTCAACAGGTGGTAAATCTTGGTGAAGGAACCATCCAGATTGTCGTCGTTGCTGGTATTGTTGAGCGCGCCGCCCAAATCCTGACCGATAAACAGCTTTTTCACGCTGGCGGAGTCGGCGGTTAAGGCCGCCAGGAACTTGGAGGAGTCAAATTGCAACTGCGGCGACGCCTTGCCCGATGTGCTGCCGATGGCCCCGGTGCTGATGCCCGCCTGTTGCAGGCTGTCGTATCCGGAGCTGCTTAGTGCGCTGATTTGGCTGGTAAATAGGCTTCTAATCTGCTGACGCAGGCTTTTCAGGCGGGTTTCCCCGGCCAGTGGGCCGTTGTTCTGGGCGTCCGTCTGCTGATCGATATAGGTGATGGCGGTGTTGTATTTATCGATGACGTCTTTAATGGCAGTGGTCAAACCGTCCGTATCTTGCTGAACGCTGATTTGGATGGTGGTGCCGGGCTGGGCCTGTTTTAAATTGAGGGTTACGCCGGTCAGGCCGGTCACGTTTTCATCCACCGTGGTGGAGGTGGCGTACATGGTGACGCCGTTCAGCACAAAGGTGGCGTTTTGGCCCGCCACTTGCGAAGTGGTGGTGTCCGCGCCGGAAATCAGGTTCATTGCGGTTAAAAAATTGCCCGTGCCGTCGGCCATGCTGATCATGGAGCCGCCGGTATTCTTGGCGGTGAGCTGGAACGAGTTGGTTCCCTTGTTGTAACTGGCCGTTACGTTGGCGCCGGAGTTGTTGATATCGTAAATAACATCGTTCAGGGTCTTGCCGGTGGTGTCGAAACTGACGCCGTTAATGGTGAAGGTGCCGTCCGTTAAAGGGGTCGCCAGGTTGGCCGCCACGCTGGACAGCACCTGATCCCGATCCAGGGTGCTGTTGGGCTTGGAGGCGGTGATGGTTCCCGCGCCGTCGTCAATGGCGGTCAGCAGGTTCGTGACCGACAGGAAATTGCTGGTGTCCCCACCCGCGCCAAAGCTGATTGCGGTGGCCGGGGCGCCGTTGTAGGCAAACTGGATTTTGCCGTTCACAATGGTGGGGTCGGCAGAAATGGCGCTGTCCGCAACGGCGGTGTTGATGGTGCTGAACACGTTGGCCATGGTGTCGGTGTCCGTCACCGTAATGGTGCTGGGAACCCCGTTGGCGTAAATGGTAAAGCTGCCCCCGGTAATGCCGAGCTGGCTCAGCGTGGTGGTGCTGTCGAACTTGCCTACGCCTGCGGTGCTGGTGGCCACGGTTTTGCTGGGTACGGCCTTGACTTCCAGTGTAATGTTTTGCGGGGAGGACATGCCAGTGGCGGTCGCCGTGGCAATGCTGGTGTTGCTGGAACTGGTGGTCATGTTGTCGAAGATGGTGGTGCCGTCCACGTTACGCACCGCCAGCTTTTTAATGGCGCTGAGCAGATCGTTCACCTTGCCCTGTACCAGCGAGTAGGTGTTCTGCTGCTTTTGCAGATCGCTGACCTTCTGCTGCATGATGTCGATGGGTTTATGCTCCACCGCAATCAGCTTGGCAATAATGTCATCCACCGGAAGCCCGGAGTTGAAACCGGCAAACCCGGTAACGGCGCTGCTAGAGCTACTCATGCATTCAGATCCTTTGGGTTGCAAGAGTGGACGGATAGGGAAGCGGTCGATTGGGCGCAATGCCCCTTGTTGGGATCATCGCCCACTTTCCATGCAATTTAATCGTCCACATGCCGGAGATCTTGAGGGTGGCGTCTGAATAACCGAAATGCGCCGATCCGCTCCGGCCCAGGCTGTGTAAATTTCCTGTAACAAGGTGCGGGGAAGCAACATTTTTAACCCGAATCCCGACTTTCTATAAATGGTTCCGAATATGGAGCGGCGTATTTTTTTGTGTTAGCATTCCGCCCAGGAAACCGCTCTGTGATGCGTCTTAAATATTTAAAACGACTCACTCTCGTTCGGAAACTCAACCAGCCAGTTCACGTTGACCGTCGCGGCTTGAATCAGTAGGTGTGCGGTGGCAAGCAAGTTTCATTAAGTACCCAATCGGTATCGACGTTCTAACCAAGGTTTTATTGTTCGTATAGTAAATTATCAAGGGAGTTACCATTTATGTCAGGAATTGCAGGGGTCAAGCGAGGCTCCTTATTGTCCCGACTCTTTCGCACAAAGAATCTGGACAAGATTCTGGCCGATAGCGCCAACCAGGAGCACCAGCTCAAGAAAACCCTGAGCGCATTCGACCTGGTTATTTTCGGGGTGGGCGCCATGATTGGGGCCGGTATTTTCGTACTCACCGGCGCGGCGGCGGCTGGTTCCGACGGTCACCTGGCCGCTGGCCCGGCATTAACCCTGTCTTTCGTTCTGACCGGCATTATTTGCAGCTTCTGCGCGTTGTGCT
The DNA here is from genome assembly GCA_902168245.1 of Candidatus Melainabacteria bacterium. Lineage (GTDB taxonomy): Bacteria > Cyanobacteriota > Vampirovibrionia > Vampirovibrionales > Vampirovibrionaceae > Vampirovibrio. The sequence goes on along the minus strand of CABHPA010000203.1, from coordinate 29,011 downwards.
ATTCCGAATTTTCGGCCATGGCGCCGATTTCCGGTTCCGCCTACACCTACGCTTTCTCCACCATGGGCGAATTCGTGGCCTGGATCATCGGCTGGGCGCTGGTGCTGGAATACGCGGTCGGTAACATGGCTGTGGCCGTGGGCTGGACCGGCAGTGTGAAGGAGTTCCTGCATGCCACGTGGCATATTACCTTGCCGAGCTGGCTGGTGAGTAACACGCTGGATACCGTTTCCCCGGAAGGCTTGAAAGGCGCGGACATGTCCATCGTCCTTCAGCAAATTCCGTTTACCATTCCCTTTACCGATACCCAGCAGATTCTGCTGATTCAAAAAGCGTTCAACATTCCCGCTTTCCTGATTGTGGTGGCCGTAACCGCCCTGCTGATCCGGGGCGTGAGCGAAAGCGCCAAGACCGCCGCAGTGATGGTGTTTATCAAAAGCTCCGTGGTATTGCTGTTCATCGCTGTCGGCGCGATGTTCCTGTTTGGCGGCCATATGGATGTGCTGCAACACAACTGGTTTGCCGATGGCTGGAAAACATTCTCTCCAAATGGCCTGCCGGGTATTATCACCGGCGCGTCCACCATTTTCTTTGCCTACATTGGTTTCGACGCGGTATCCACCGCCGCCGAGGAAACCAAGAACCCGCAACGGGATATCCCCATCGGCATTATGGGTTCCCTGGCGCTTTGCACCATTCTGTACATTCTGGTCACATCCGTGATTACCGGCATTGTGCCGCTGGGCCAAATCAACAAGGAAGCCGCCGTGGTGGGCGCCATGAACTTCATGGGCTACCCCTGGGCCTCCTGGATGATCAGCGTGGGCGCGATTGCCGGGCTGAGTTCCGTTTTGCTGGTGCTGCAAATGGGCGGTACCCGTATTTTCTACGCCATTGCCCGCGATGGCTTGCTGCCGCAAGCACTGGCTAAAATCCATCCCAAGTTCCAGACCCCGCATATCTGCACCGTCATCGTCGGCCTGTTTGTGGCGCTGGGTTCCGGCCTGCTGCCCATTAACCTGCTGGCTGAAATGTGCAACATTGGTACCCTGGGCGCGTTCATGATCGTCTGCATTGGCGTGGCCATCCTGCGCTTCACCGATCCGGATCGCAAGCGCCCCTTCAAGTCGCCGCTGGGGCTGACCTTCCCCGTGCTGGGAGCCCTGGGTTGCGTGTACGTGATGAGCGGCCTGCCGCTGTTTACTTGGGTGGTCACTGGTGCCTGGTTCCTGCTGGGCATGGTGCTGTACTTCGGTTACGGCTTCTGGAACAGCAACCTGAACCAGGAAATGGATGACGTTCAAATTGAGTTGCTGCGCTAACTTTTAGGCCGCAGCTTCCCGAAATAGAGAAAAGCCCTTCCCCGGTTTTGCGGGGAGGGGCTTTTTGTCTTGGAAATCTGGTGGGAGGATTTGGGATTTCCTCGCCGTGCTTGCGTATAGTCGATTACTTTTCTGAAAATTGCCGTATGGAAGGTGTTTGTACGGAAAAGATAGATGTATACCCTGTTTTTACTTCGATTGGCCGGGCTGCTTACCGGTAATATTACTGTAGCAACATTCCCCACCTCACCGGATCGGTTTAAAGGGGGATATTTGTATATCTGTTTTAGGTTAGCGGTTTTCCCATTTCGGGCGCTTCATACTCCTGCACCGTAAAGCCCACGCCTTCGCGAACGCTCATTTTTTCGGCGTAGTCCACGGCCTCCTGCTTGGTTTGGAAATGGAGTTGGGGTTCTTGCGTTTGGTGGGTGGCGTAAACGTTCCAGCCGCCCTTGATTCGGTCAGGAATGACATGGTAGGCGGCTTGCGCCCCTTCCCCCTCTACATGGTAAGGCAGTTGTGGCATGGCTGCGCTCCTTCCTGGTTGGCTCAGGGCTTCCGTAAGATGCTTGGTTTTGTTTCCTGGTTTCTATCTCCTGTGTTTCTCTCCCAGTTTCTATTCTTCCCGCGCAAGCCCTCAGAATCAATTCGGCACCTGTCCTAGCCTAGGTATCGGCAGGCCCAAAGGACTAATTTTTAAGGGTTTTTGGGATTGCCGAAAATTTAATACGTGGAAAGTTGTAATTTACAAAAGTAGGCAAATCCGATCCTTCAGTGTTTTTTATTGTATAAAACATATGTGTGAGTCCCCGGCCAGATGCCGGGCCGTGAATTGCGAAAACAAGGCTGGCGTCGCTGGATGCAGGCGGTCTTGTTGCGCGTTGAACGATCTGAAAAACAGCAAAATCGAAGGAATCAGCTCATGAAGGATTTTCATTCGTTTGTCAGCAAGCTGCTTTTGGTCTGGATGGGGCTATATCTGCTCCTGCTGGCGCCGGGTTTGGTGAAAGGGCTGCTGGTCTATGTCCTGTTCGATTTCGACATGCCTGAAAAACATTATCTTGATATAATTTCTACCGTGTACCAGGGCGCATTGTGGCTGGTGCCAACCGCGTTTCTGTGGGTGGCCTACTTCCTCTCCCGTCCCAACCGCAGGTTCTTGCAAAGCTAGGCGATTTCCCCCTTTATGGTTAACTTCATGCCCTCACCCAAAAAACGCATCGCGGTCGCTATGAGCGGCGGTGTCGATAGCAGCGTGGCCGCCTGCCTGATCGCCAAGGCTGGGCATGAAGTGGTTGGCCTGACCGCCTGGACGCTGAACGGCCCCGGCAAGTGCTGTAACGATGCGTTGGTGAACGCCGGGCGGGTGTGCGAAATGCTGGGCGTGGAGTACGATACCGTCGATCTGCGGGCCGAGTTTTCCCACTTTGTAATGGATTATTACAACAATTCCTACCAGGCGGGGCTTACGCCCAACCCCTGCGTGGAATGCAACCGCTACGTAAAATGGGAGCAACTGGTGCGCTACGCCGTGGAACAACTGGGCGTGGATTACGTGGCCACCGGCCATTACGCCATTCTGGAGCATGACGCCAAAGCGGGTGAAAATGCGGTAAAAGTCCTGCGTTCCGTGGATGAGCATAAAGACCAGACCTACATGATGACCCGCGTGTACGCCAAGGATCTGGCGAAAACCCTGTTTCCGCTGGGGGAAATGGTGAAACCCCAGGTGGTCGCCATTGCCAGGGAACTGGACTTGCCCACCGCCTACAGCAAAGAATCGCAGGACATCTGCTTTGTGCTGGACGGTCAGCATAACTACATGGACAAGGTATTCGGCAAGCAGAAAGGCCGTATTCTGGACATTGACACCGGCAAGGTACTGGGCGAGCACGACGGTTATTATCGCTTTACGCTGGGCCAGCGCAAAGGCATTGGCGTGGCTGCCGGGCGGCCTGTGTACGTGGTGAAAATCGACCCCAAAGAGAACCTGGTGTACCTGGGCGATGCACACCACCTGGAAAGCACCACTTTTACCGTGCTGGCCCCCAACTGGCTGGAACCTCGTTTCGAATCGCCAGCCGCCTACCCGTTTGAGAGTATGGTGAAAATCCGCTACAACTCCCCGCCTGTGTTGGGCTTGGTGGAACTGCTCAACCCGCAAGACCCCGCAGTTTTAAAAGTCACGCTGCGCCAACCTCAGTCCGCTATTACGCCGGGCCAGATTGCGGCGTTCTACGACACCGACTTCCGCCAGTTATACGGCGGCGGCTACATTGAAAAGCACCTGACGCACCGCGACATGTCTGAAGCGGACTGGGCAGAAAAGCGCGACAACCTGCCGAACCTGTATTGCGAGGTTTAAGCCAAGCTCGTCGTCGGGATAATCATGGGGTTAAAAAAGGTGCGGGAAATCTCTTTGTGTAGAAGGTGGGTTGCCGGTTAGCGGGGATTTTGGCTGACTTCCCCGGGTTGCGCGATCTTGGGTTTGGGGTTAAAAATCAGGCCGTTTTGCTCCGGTTTGAAATTTACCGGGAAAACGGTTTCCTCATCGTAACGGGCACCCCGCATGTTGGTGCCCTGTAAGTCCGCCTTTTCCAGGTTGGCCCCGGCCAGGTTGGCCATGTTCAGGAAAGAACCGCTCAGGTTGGCCCCTTTCAGGTTAGCTCCTTTCAGATTTGCCTGGATCAGTTTGGCCTGAAAGACGGTTGCACCTTCCAGGTTGACGCCTTCCATATTGGCCCCTTCAAAGTTTGAGCCGTTCAAGCTGGCGTCTTTCAGGCATGCGCCGCTGAGATCCGCCGAGATGAACTTGGCGTTCCGCAACATGGCCCCTTTCAGGTTGGCTCCCGTGAAGTTGGACCAGCCGAATTGGGCGGTTTCCAGCTCCGCTTTTTCTAGATCTGCCTCTTTCATACAAGCGGATTGCCCCTGCACCTTGAGCATTTTGGTGCGCGCCAGCTTGGCTCCGGTTAAATCGGCATGCTGGAGCAGCATTTCAAACATTTCGGCCGATTCCAGATCGGCATTCTTTAAAGTGGCCCCGGAAAAATTGCTCTGGGATAAGTCCGCTTTCTGTAAGTTGGCTTCTGTCCAGTCGGATTGCTGGGCATGCAGGTTGCTCAGGTTGGCCTGGCTGGCGTTGGCCCCTTTAAAGCAGGTATGCTCCAGCTTGGCCCCTTTTAAAGTGGCCCGGTTGAGCTGGGCGTTCGTCAGGTTGGCGTTGCCCATGTTGGCCGTTCGCAAATCCGCGTTGCTGAGATTGCACCCTTCCATGTTGGCTTTGAAGAGTACACTGCCCGATAAGGCCGCGTAGCGGAGATCCTGGCCCTGTAAATCAGCATATAGCAAGTTTTCAGCGTTCACTTCCAGCAAAAGATTGCCGTGTTGATTTCGAATGGCGACCATAACTTCTCTCGTTTGTCCCATGACAATTCCTTTGGCAGCGTCGATGGCCTCTGGAAGTATTATGGGTGGCTCACTTGAATTCTAAACGTTGTTAAGCGTTTTTTTAACACAAGTAGTTAAACAATATATTAATACGATTTATTTAGATTATACCTCATCAACCTCAGAAGTGGCCCCACATCGGTCGGGTCGTTGTAGCTCAGCCGTTCGCTCAAATCCTGCTGGGCAATGTTTCCGTCCGCCCAAAGGGTTTTCAGGAACTCTCCGGCCTTGGGATTGGCGTACCAGTCTTCCCCGTTGCAGTCCGGGTTCCCGAAATGTCGGCAGAGGTACTCCCTTAGTTGGGCTTCCAGGCTCCAGGCCGTAAAGTAGTCCGCCACGTAAAAACCGGCATCCACATCGCGGGCCCAGCCTTCCGCATCGTAGCGGAAGCCGCAACCCCGGCTTAACAGGCTGGCGTAGGTCGCGCCCTTGTTATCCAGGCTGTAGCCCGGCTCATTCACGCCTTCAAACAGGGAAAGCTCAAACTGCATTTTGCTGGCGTATCGGCGCAGCATGTACAAATCTTCCAGCGCCCGCTTTTCTACCGCCCGAATGGCCTGTTCTTCGCTCAGGCCCGCCATGCTCACCAGCCAGTGCCGGTTCATGAACAGGTTCTGGAACAGGTAGGCGTAGGATTCGGTCGTGGTGTTGTTGCCCATTAATGCCAGGGCAAAGCTGAGCTTTGGATTTTCATAGGCAAAGTGCAGGGCGTGGCCGGATTCATGGAAAAAGGCGGAATAATCGTCCAGCCCGCCTTCCGGTTTCACGGACAGGTAAATTTCCGAAGGCACTGCCGCCGGGTATACGTAAGCGCGGGAGCGTTTGCCTTCCCGGTTGGTGATATCCAGCAGGATGCGGCGCAACGGGTTCCCGGGTTGGGGCGCTTTGTCCGTTTTTTCCACCACTTCCCGCTCGTAGGTGTCCTTGTTAATAAAGTTCACTTCCTGGGCCACCTTTGAAAACTCAAGCCCCAGCCCGTCGAAGGTTTGCCGGGCCAGCGGCGCCAGCTTGGATTGCGGGAATTTCTGGTTGATTTCCCGCATCGCGTCCGATTGCCCTTTGGGTTTTCCGTGCAAGGTAAAGGAAATATCGGCGCGGGTGGCGTCCTTGGCAAAATCCAGGCCGGTCATTTTGTGGTATAGGGCCGACATCAACTCGGTATACAGGGCTTCGGTTTCATCCACCAGTTTTTTGCCGTTTTCGCCTAGGCGTTTTAAGTTGTGGCCGCTGGTTTTGGCGTAAAATTCAATCACATCGGGATAGCCCAGGTCGGCCAGCATTTTGTTTTCCACCCGGAATAAATCGATAAACCGCTGGCTGAGGGTGTCCGTGTAGGCTTTGGCCATTCGGTCGTACAATTCCTGGCGGGTGGGCTTTTCGGCGACTTTTTTCAGCCATTCCGGTATGTCTTCGTACAGCAGTTCCGTAAGGGGTTGCCCGTCGGGCAATTTCAGTCCCAGGCCGGAAACATCCACCTTTAGTTTATTCTTCAGGTTCTGGAACTCATCCGACAGTTCGGCCAGTTGCGCGCCAATATAGGTGCCTAGCACGGAGGTGAACAGTCGCTTGGTTTCCTCGTCTTTCGGGTTCTGGTCGTACAGCGCCTTCAGCTTGCGGAAGGTCTCTTCCTGGCTCAAGATGGGGTAGCGGGCGTAAATTTCCTGGGAGTTGTAAGTTTCATTCAGCTTGGCTGTGGCAAACAGGTAGTAAGCCCGTGCAAAATCCTTATTTGAATTGGAAAACGCTTTTTCCAACTCTTCCAAAAACGCCTGGTCGGTTTGCGAATTGATAGCGGTACTCATGTGGCGTCTCTCCCGTCCCAATACTGTAAGCCTCATTATACGCCATTCGGCTCAGCCGCTGAATGGGATTAACACAACCCGGCTGCTATTTCTCTTGCTTGCGAGCAATTGCCTCCATCAAAGCCCTAATGCGGCCTGGGCTTGGCGCTCGTAGGCAAACGCCTCGTCCTCAATCAGCGATTGATAATGCAGCCCGCCCCCGCCCGCGATTTGGGCCAGTTGGCGGCTGATGCGCTTGGGCAGGTTCTGCCGGGAGTGGCGGTATTCATGCGCCAGCACCGCCGCTTTTTGCCCGTCGCTCAGTCGCCAGAAGGTTTGTCCCAGGTAGAGCGTTCCATCCAGGTGCCGATACGCGGCAATCACCTGGGTTTCTGAAGCGGCATGAAACACGGTGGGCAGGCTTTCGGATGGTTCATGGAAAGCCAGGCGATCCTGCTGGCGCAGTTTATACAGCCAGGCGGCGATTTCCGGGGAGAGCGCGGTGAGCAGTTCCCGGCTTGGGGCCATGGCCTGCCAGTGTTTTGCTTCAGAAGCGTCCGGCTGGAGGGTTTGGGTGGTGTTTCGTATGGCTTGCGCGGCAAAGGCGGGGGAAATGGCCTTTAATGTATTGAAGCTTGGCAGCGCGCCATCGCCGATGGCTTCATCATAAATAGTGCAAAAGCCGATGATGAGGGCCATCAGTAGGATAACCCGCATCATTTGCCTGAGCGCCAATTGGAAAAACTGGATGATTCGGTTGAAATCCGCGTTAACCCGGCTGGTTGGGATGCCATGAAACGTACCGCCAATTGCGCCCGATATGCTGGGAGCCAGTTGAAATAGCCGATTGAGCGCGTTTGCGCCGATGGGTAGCGTCATCGCCCGTTCTCTTGTGAATTGCCTTGTGCCTTATAAAAGGCGCTCAAGGCAAAATGGTGTTAGCGGCATTGCGAAGCCTAACGAACGCTTGTGAATGGCTAAACCGTGGGCTGCAAGGGGGAAATATCCAGCCCTTTGATAAACACCTGGGGCGGTTGGCTCAAAATAAACGCCACGGATTCTGCCACTTGTTCGGCGGTGAGCATGTCTTTCCGCTTGGGTTCGTGATCCAGATGCAAGCCTTCCCAGATGGGGGTATCCACCGGGCCGGGGTAAATGCCGATAACCTTGATGTTGTTGGTGCGCTGCTCCTCGGCCACGGCTTCGGTCACGGCATGCAGGCCGAACTTGGAGGCGTCGTAAGTGGCCCAGTAGGGGTAGGCGGTTTTCCCGGCGACGGAATTGACGTTGAGAATCGTCCCGCCGTGTTGTTGCACCATCACCGGGATGACGGCCCGCATAAAGTAGATGGAGCCTTTCAGGTTGGTGTCGATGGTGCGGTCGATTTCCTCGATGCTGGTTTCCTGTAACAGGCCCACATGGGGGGCCACACCCGCATTGTTGATTAAAATATCGATTTTGCCGAACGTTTTCAGGGTTTCATCCACCACGTGCTGTACCTGGGCGGCGTCCCGCACGTCGCAAGGGACAATCAGGGTTTTGATGCCCGGCGCTTTCTGGTGGAGTTGCTCGGCCAGTTGGTTGAGTTTCTGGGTGTTCCGGGCGCTCAATACCAGGTGCAGCCCAAGCTGGGCCAGTTGATGCGCTATGGCGTCCCCGATGCCCTGACTGGCCCCGGTGATGATGGCGACTTGCCCGGCTAGCGGGTTTGCTGGGTTGTGGGAGTGAGTCATCGACCTTGTCTCCTTTGCACTGGGTTTCTGTTCAGCCTACCGCCAACAAGGCCGGTTTTCAAAGGGAATCCGGCCGGTTGGGCAAACGCGGCGGCATGTCCCTTTTACCGACGAAGCGGACTTTGAAATGATTTCCCCTGTACAAACCGACCCCCTTTTTGGCATATAATTTGTGCAGTACAGGTGGTTAGTAAAAATGAGTGATAGGGGACAATAGCGATGAAGTTTGAATTGACCGATGAGCAGCGGCAGATTTGGCAATGGGCCAAGGAATTCGCCGATAACGAAATCGCGCCGGTGGCCGCCGCAAACGATCAGGCCTGCCGCTTTGATTTCGATTTGCTTAAAAAAATCGGGGAACAAGGCTTTTTCAGCGCCATTCTGCCGGAAAAATACGGCGGCCAGGACATCGATCATGTGGCTTACGCGCTGATGACCGAGGAAATTGCGCGGGTTTGCTCCTCCACCCGTACCTTATTTTCCGTGCAAATTTCCCTGGTGGAAAAGCCCATTCTGGAATTCGGCACCGAAGAGCAAAAAATGAAATACCTGCCCAAAATGGCCACCGGCGAAGTCATCGGCTGTTTTGGCCTGACCGAACCCAACGCGGGCAGCGACGCCGGGAACCAGCAAACCACCGCCACCGAGGACGGCGATTACTTTGTATTGAACGGCCAGAAAACCTGGATTTCCAATGGATGTATTTCCCAATTGGCGCTGGTGATTGCCCAGGCCGATAAATCCAAGGGCCACAAGGGTATTTGCGCCTTTCTGGTGGATACGGACACCCCTGGCTTCAGTACCCGTGAAATCAAGCCCAAGCTGGGCCTGCATGCCTCCGTGACTTCCGAATTGTTTCTGGACAACGTGCGGGTGCATAAGTCCCAAATGCTGGGCAAATACGGCGAAGGCTTCAAAGTGGCCATGTACTGCCTGGATCAAGGCCGCTTCAGCGTGGCCGCCGGTTCGGTGGGCGTCAACCAGGCTTGTATCGATATTTCCACCAAGTACGCCATGGAGCGGGAAGCTTTCGGCCAGAAAATCGGCGAATTCCAGATGATTCAGCAGATGATTGCCGACATGGCCGCCGATTGTGAGGCGGGCCGCTTGCTGGTGCTGCATGCCGCTTATTTAAAAGATCAGGGTGTTCGCAATACCCGCGAAACCTCCATTGCCAAGCTGTTTTGCGCTGAGGCGGCCATTCGGGCCTCCAATAGCGCGGTGCAAGTTTTCGGGGGCTATGGCTTCTCGGAAGAATATCCCGCAGCCCGCTACTACCGCGATGCAAGAGTCCTCAATCTATATGAAGGCACCAGCCAAATCCACCGCCTGATTCTGGCGCAGGATGAACTGGGCATTCGACCGGCCAACGGCCCCGGCAGTCCCATGACCCCCATTGATCGCCTCTCCCACCGGGAAACGCCCGCCGCCAAGGTATAGGGCCAAGGTATAGGATTGCCTTAAAATTCCAAACCTCAAAATCCCGCTGGTTTCCGGCGGGATTTTTTGTTTAGCGATAAGCCACATGGGGCCACCTGGATAAGGCATCCTGCCGTTTTCCGTCTATAATGGCCGTATTCCCACCCCAAACAGGAGCCTTGCCCGATGGAAGACAGTTACGTTCCCCTGCTTTATTACTGGGGCGGCGTTTATTTCCTGATTTTCTGGTGCGCGATGCTGTGGGTGGTGTCCCGCTTTAGCGGCTGGAATGAGCTGGCCAAGCGCTACCCGCTGGAAAATTATGAAACCGAGGATGTGGAATGGCATGCGTGGGATTTTGGCCGTTTCCAATTGGGGTGCGGCTATAAAGGGTGCCTCTGGATCGGTTTCAGCCCGCAAGGGTTATTCCTGAAGACCGGGCCGGATCTCATTTTTCGGGTGGCCCACCCGCCGCTGATGATTCCCTGGCGCTGCATCACCCCGATGGGGCATCATCGGGCGCTTTGGCGCAATTTACTAAAACTGCGGATTGAGGGCATGGATTTTACGATCAGCCTGTCCGAAAGCACCATGCGCCATGCCACCCGCTGGCTGCCGGAGCATGTTGCGGGTGACGCTCAGGCTGAGTAAGGCGAATCGGCCCTAGCTCATGGCCTTTTGCAGGCTTTTCAGTAGGTTTGTCCACAAACCTTCCGGGGCTTCGGGGTGCTTTGGCTGGGAATAATCGTACAGGTACAGTGCATACAACTTGCAGGCGCGTTCCCGGCCTTCTATAAAGCTGCTGCGCAGGATCTCCTCGATTACCCGCATTTCCGGCTTGCTGCCGTGGTGGTTGCAATGCCGTTCGTAGCCTTCCACAATCTGGATGGGCGTTTCCAGTTGCACGGCAATCTCCCGGCGATCTTGGCCGGACAAGGCGTACAGGTTGTTGAACGCCTTGTGCAGGCTTTCGTTACGGTCGTACCAGCGGTGCTTGGAACGGGCCTTGGTAAGCCCCTCCTTCTTTTTGGCGTCCAGGTTGGCCAGGTACTCGTCCCCGCCGCGTTGGGCCAGTAACGCCTCGCTCATTTCATACAGCTTATCGCCGAAATAGAACTGGCTGTCCCGGTTCATGAATTCCATGGCGTGTACGACTTTGCTCAACCGGGGATCGATATCATACCAACGTCTTTGGCTCATAGTCCGCTCATCCTGCTATGCTTAAAAAGTGCTACATGCTGTCTGGTTGGTGTTATCGGCCTTTTTTCGGGAAATCTTGAAAAATATTTCCGAAAAGTAACAATTGCTCGCCCTGTTTCCGGTTATTTCCGCAGATTGAAGGGAGCGGGCCGGAAGGGCTTCACCGAAAAGGCTTTTTTTGGGTATGATAAGGCTGGTTTTTCATTGAGAGTGCAGGAAAAGAATGGATCGGGTACCGTGAGCTGGTTTGATAAATTGGTTGTGATGACGTTGCCGCTGGCTCCCAAGCCGCTGGTAAAACGCTTTGCCCGCCGTTACGTGGCCGGGGAAACCATAGAAGAAATGCTAGGCACCGTGCGCCGCTTTAACCGCGAAGGCATGATGGCCACCATTGATGTGCTGGGCGAATTCATCCACCACAAGGAAGAGGCCCGCGCGGCGGCCAGCCAGTACAAGGAAATCCTGGCGGCCATTGCCCGCGAGCGGCTGGATGCCAATATTTCCGTCAAGCTCTCCCAAATGGGCCTGCTGCTGGACAAGGACTTGTGCTACGAGGTGATGAATGACCTGGTGGCCACGGCGGCTAAGCACCACAGCTTTGTGCGGATCGATATGGAGGATTCCCCCTGTACATCCGACACCATTGCCATTTACCTGAAATTGCGCAAACAGTACGACAACGTGGGCATTGTGCTGCAAGCCTACCTGCGCCGGACGCTGGGCGACGCCCGCGAGATTATAAAGGCCGGGGCCGGGCATTTCCGGCTGTGCAAGGGTATTTACATTGAGCCGAGGCCGGTGGCGTTTCGGGATCATAAGCTGATTAACAAGAATTACGCGCTGGTGCTGGAAGAAATGCTCAAAAACGGCGCCTATGTGGGCATCGCCACCCATAACGAGGAACTGGTGTGGGAGGCCATGCGCCTGATTGACCAGTATCGCCTGAAGCGGGATGAATACGAGTTCCAGATGTTGCTGGGCGTGGACGAGGAGTTGCGGGACATCATCGTGGGCGGCGGGCACCGGCTGCGGGTCTATGTGCCGTTTGGCAAAGACTGGTACGCCTATTGCGTTCGGCGTTTAAAAGAGAATCCCTCTATCGCACGGCATATCATCAAGGCGCTTTTCCGTCGGCGCAGCGCCCCGATTGGCCGTAAATAACCCGGCTTATTGTACGCACACCGATGTATTGCCCCCATTCTGGCAAATGGTGTTGGAGTTGGAATGGGTCAGCGAGATATTTCTGGAGGTGTACGACCAGCCGATTTCGCCGGAGCCGTTGTTGAGGCTGTAGGAATCCCCCACCCCGATAATGACGTTGGAGGCGTCCTGCAAAATGCCCCGCGTATCTGCCGGGAGTTGGGGCAGCAGGGATCGTAACTGCTGGTTCATTTGCTTAAAGTCGTTGAGACCGTCTGACAACGTGGTCATGTTGGTTTTCATACTGTTGTAATCGCCCTGTTTGCCAAGTAGCACGGATTGGGCGCTACCCATGGCGTGGCCCTGGTTGGCCATGTTGGTCAGCAGGTTGATAATACTGGGATCCGCCCCTTGGGCTTCCAGTATTTTAGCTAGTTGGGCGTAAATATTGGAAGCGCTTTCGGTGAGTTGCACCATCTGGTTGCCGTTGCTGCCCGCCGTGGAAACCGTGCTGCCGGTTAGCCCCGGCGCGCTGATGCACCAACTGCTGCTGCACAGGGAATCCGAGCCGGAAGAGGTAATTGCCTGGGTGGCCACATTGGCGACATTGGCTGCAGCCTTGGCCCGCGCCGCTTCATCCGCTGCCTTGGCCGCCGCAATGGCCGCCTTTTGGGTGTTAGTGTTTTCCACTTGCTGCTTGGCCTGTTGTTGTAAACCTGCCATCCAACTGTTCAGGTTTCCGCCCACCACCAAAAAGGCGGCAATGCATACCAGCAAGACGGAGATGCCGATCAGGGCGTATTCCACCAGGGCCATGCCCTTGGGGCGGCTCAGTGAAAAGGACGGCGGCGCAATCCTTGTTTTTGGACATTGCATTGTTAGAATGACTTCCTTCTTTTGACGAATGGATTCTCAACTCCATATCGGCTACCGGGCGCAAAAGTGGAGGGTTCTGAACCCACATTTTTACAGTTTGTAATAGTTGGGCTGCAAATCCAGGCCAACTGCATCCCAATATAGATGATGCCGTTTCCGTTGGAGGCGCTTGCGCTGCAACGCTCAGGCTCTTTTCAGCAGGCGCTTTTGCAGGTAGCTCACTTCCTCTACCCGCAATCCCCAGGCGGCCGTTACATACACTGCCATCCCCGCCAGGGAGGCCGTTAAAATCGGTAGGTATTGTACAACCAGCGGAGATGCGCCTTTCAGCAAAGGCATCATGCCCATGATTGCAAGATGGTGCGTCCCGTAAGTCGCGCCTGCCATCAGCGCGCCTGCGGCCATTAGCTTCAGGAAGGGGCCGACCATCTCCCGAAAGCCCAGATCCTGAATATGCTTTTTGGAGAGAAGCCCCAGCAGGATCATATTAATGAACGTGACCAGCGTAATGGCGAAGGTAATGCCGCCCACGCCCAGGTTAAAGTGAAACACCAGCAGCCAGTTCAGCACCGCCTTGGTAAAAATGGCGAACAAGCCTACCATCAGGGGCGTTTTGGAATCGTGAAAGGCGTAAAACACGCGGGTAATGGAATCCCGCGCAAAGTAGGGGATAATCTGGAACGCCTGGAACACCAGCGCCATGGAAACCAGGCGGGTTGCGTTGGCGTCAAAACGCCCGTGCTGGAAAATCAGGCGGATCATCGGCTCGGTGTAAATCATCATCAGCACCAGCAGGGGAATACTGATTAGCCACAGCGACACCACGCCGGTTTTGAAGTTGCGCTTGATCTCCTCGAAGTTGCCTTCGGCGGCGGCCCGGCTAAACCGGGGAAAAATAGGCACCAGCAAGGCGGTTTGCAACACGCCCAGCGGCAATTGCACCAGCCGGTTTGATAATGTGACCGCCGACCAGCCCCCTGCTCCCAGCGAGGCGGCAAAAAACATATCCACATACGTAACCAGTTGCCCGATGGTGGTGCCAACGGTGGCGGGCAGCAGCAGTTCCCCGGCCTGGCTGATTTCCGGCGCCTTGTAATCCAATGAGGGCTTCAGGGTAAACTTCTGGCGGAAAAATTCGGGCAATTGCATGACTACTTGCAAAATACCGCCCGCCAAGGTAGCCCAGGCCAGCACCACGCCGGTATTGTCGTTGGGAAACAGCAGCAGGCCGACCATAATGGTCAGGCTCATGGCCACCGGCGACATGGAAGGCCAGAAGAAGCAGTTGTAGATGTTGGACAGCCCGTACAGAATGCCCACCATGCCCCCCGCCAGAATGCAGGGGCTCATAATTTGCAACTGGTAAGCGGCCATATCCACCAGCTCCGGCTTGCCGCCGCTGAGAATCAGCCCCATAATGGGCCGGGCGAAGATCAGGGTGATAATGGAAAGCCCGGTAAACACAATGCTGGTGAGGGTGATAAACGTGCTGGCCAGCAGCCGGGCACGCTCGCTGGGCGCTTCGTTGTCTTTAATCAGCCGGGAGAAAACCGCCACGGTCGCGGTATGGAACGGCCCGCCCAATCCGCCCAGCAGCACAATGGCGAAGGCCGGTAGCTGGAAGGCCGCGTAATAGGCGTCGGTAATCACCGAGGTGCCGTAGACGTACATGATGCCCCAGTCCCGAACAAAGCCCAGCATTTTGCTGAAAATGGTGACCAAGGCAATCAATCCCGCCGCCCTGAGCAGGCTGGGGGCGCGGGAAGGCTTGTTGACGGTGGGGGGGGCTGCCTCAGGCGAGGCGGCGGCTTCGGATGACATAGTCAACATTATACCCGTAATCCCCGTAAAACTTTTCCTACAACGGAATTAGCAGGTTCAGCGCCTGCTGGATGGGCAGGAGATCCACGCCCAGCTCCGTGTGGCGAAGCAGGTTGCCCTGTTGCAGGGCTTCCACCGAAATACTGGGGCTGTAGGCAATTTCGCCCAGGTAAGGAATATTGTAGTGGCTGCGCAGGTAGAGGATTTCGCTATCCCAGTCCGGCGCGGTGGTGGGCGCGGTTTCCACCGCCAACCAGCCGATTGCGGACGCGTCCCGGTGCCACAGGTAAGCGAACACTGGCGCCAGGCAGGCAATCAGGTCGGGTTGTTTGGCGGTCACCACCAGCATGGGGATTTCCAACGCCTTGGACAGATCGACGGAATCGTACATCTCGTTCTGCACGTAACGAATGGGGGAGGCCACGTTGCCGGGCGTTTCCAGAATGTAGGGGTAAATCCGCTTGCGGCAAATCTCAATCAGGTGCTGCCATTCCAGCGGTTTCAGCGCCAGGGGGGATTCGGCCGAAAAAACCTCGATCGCTTGTCGGGGCGGGATGACGCGATCGAAAAACGTCTGTTCAAAGCCTTTTCGGATGGACAGCATGGGCTGGAAGCTGAGCGGCTTAATGGCCTGGGTGGGAAAGCCCAGTTCGTCGAAAACCCCGGCCAGCCCTGCACAAGCCACGGTTTTGCCGCTTTTTGGATGCGCCCCGGTCACCAGCAGGCCACGGGTGTCCATGGGGTTTCGGGTCAGCATGGGGGCTGTTCTCCCGTGGGGGAAGATTCGGCGGATTGCGTTTCCGCCTCGAACCCAAGCTGGTTTTGCACGTATTGGATTTCATCCAGCCGATCCGGCACCTGCCCGGCCAGCTTGGCATGCAGAAGCTGATCCAGCAATTTGCCGATTTGCTTGCCCTTGGGGATGCCCAGGTTGATTAAATCGTTTCCGTCCAGTTCCAGGCGCAGTTTTTCCCACTTGCGCTTGTACTTTAAAAAGGCCTCCAGCACGGTGCGCATGTGCTTTGGGTTGGAAAAGCCCAGTTCCACCAGGCAAGCGCCTAGCGTTACAAACGGAATGCCGTGAAACAGGTCGTAAATCTCGGCGGCGGAGGAGAAATCGTGCAATGTGCCAAAGCGTTCCACTACGTGCGGCTTCAGACGGCGGAAATGTTCGGCGAATTCCCGTTCGTGGCGCGTAAGTCCCAGCCGCTGGGTGGTTTTCTGGAATTCATCTTCCGGCATGTCGGCGCACAGGAAGCAGAGGTACACGTCAAACAGAAAATCCTTGTCAACATAGTTGGAAAGCGCGGATTCAATTTCCGGCAGAATGGCGCAAACGCCGCTCAAGCGCTCTATCGTTTCCGCGCCCGGCCGGTAAGCGGTTTCCATGTTCAGCAGCCGGTAGCACTCCTTTTCAATGAAGAAGCGTATCCACTGGCTTTTGCACTGGGATTCCGCCGCCGCCAAAAAGCCTTTCAGCTCCTGCTTAATACGCTCCCCGCCGCCCTTGTAGCATTGGCCCCCATATTCCAGAAAATTTTCCAGCAACAGGGCGGTTTCCTCGCCCAGTTCAAAGTCGAACCGGGCGCAAAACTTCATGGCCCGCAAAATGCGACTGGGATCCTCAAAGAACGAAACCGGGTGCAGCACCCGCAAGTGGCGGGTTTGAATGTCCTGAAAGCCGTTGGCGTAATCCAGCACATGCCCCAGCTCATGAATGGAAAAGGCCAGGGCGTTCACCGTAAAGTCCCGGCGGATAATATCATTGACCAGCGGTACGCCCCGGTTCACCACTACCGGCAACGCGCCGCAATGCGGGTAAATTTCCTGGCGGGTGGAGGCAAAATCAAACATCAGGCTGTCTTTGTAACGCACCTTGGCCGTGCCGAACTCGGGGAACTGCTCTTCCACCGTAAAGTTTCTGGAATTCTCGGTCAGAAAGGCGGCAAAGGCCAAGGCGTCCCCTTCCACGGTCATGTCCACGTCTTTTACGGTCAGGCGCTTTTCTTTAAAAAGCAGCAAGTCCCGCGTAATGCCGCCGATGACGAAGGCTTTGACCGAAAATCGCTGCATCAGCGACTGTAATTCGTACAGGGCTGCCACAAAATAGACCGGAAAATAGGCGGTGAGCCGACGCGAGTAATCCTCCGACTGGTTCAGCCGGGTGCGCTCGCCATGCAGCAGGGGCGATGATTCGGGAACCGCGATGCATTCCAACGGCAAGCTGGAAAGGCCCATGGCGTTCATTTTGCTCAGGTCGTCCCGATGGGCCACCAGGCGTTTTTGATCCCGCTCAAAGCCCACCAGGTCCGCTTTCTTTGAAACGGCAAGCTGCAATGCCTCGGCAATGGGCAACTGGGGGTCGGCTGGGGTAACGGGATGTTGCATGGTTAGACTCTTGGTTCCGGTCGCCTGGGCTGCCTCGCCGTCGGCAAATGGGGCGAGTGGGCCGGTTTAACGGAAATATTAAGGATGGAAAGGCGAAAGGTTGGAACCGTACTCCGTAAAAACTCTGCCGCCTTTTGTTATATAATCCCTAGTATGCCAGAAGATTTCAGAAAGCCCAAGCTTACCCATTACCCGCGTATGACCCTGCATTGCGAGTGCGGGAACGAGTTCAACATCAACGTCATCCGGCTCAAGAGCGGTGAGCCCGTGCTGTGCCATATTTGCGGGGAGTCGTTTCCGGTGGAGCTGGGTAAAAAATTCGCCAATGCCTTGCAGGACATGTTCGCCGTGAAGTATGAACTGGATAAAATCAACTCCGGCTTCGATCTTTCCTTCCTGTACAAGTCCACTTTCAAGCAGCCGCCTGCGCCCTACCCGTTCGAGCCTTCCGACTTCCCTGAATAGTCCTTCCTGTCCGGGTAGATGGGTTTCAGCAGGAGTTGCTTCCGTGTAATCGCTCGTTTACGGGGCGGCTAGCACAAAACCGGGATGAGCTGTTTTTATAAAGCAGACTGAAATCCCAGTCATCACCCGCGTTGTAAAAAATTGCACGCAACCAGAATACCTAGAATACAAGGACTCCAGGCTAAGCATGTCTGTCTTTTTTCCCAGGAAATTTCCTGATGTTGCTGACTTTGTTGTGGACGGCTATCGTTCGGCGCGTCTGGCTGTTGAAGATCAGGCGCCTGTGATAGCGCAAAACAACATTATGCAAAACAGTTGCGCCTACTGTGGCGGCGGGCACGATAACTGCCAGCCTCCGTCAGCGGGAATCAACACAGGCCCGAACCGTGATACGTGGACGACTGCATCTGCCCAGACTGCATCGCCTTAGCGGGAAAGAACCGACTAGCTGGTAGTTAAAGCGCCGCTATGCTGTCCCCAGCGGGTGTACAGGTTGTGCGCCAAACCCAGTTGATCCAGCACTTTGCCCACCGTGTAGTTTATTTGCCCGTCGATGGTGCCGAAATCCGGCAGGTAGAAGGAGAGCATGGGGGGTAAAATCACCGCGCCGCATTGGGCCAGGGTACTCAGGTTGCGTAGGTGAATCTGGTTAAAGGGGCTTTCCCTGGGCACTACAATCAGCTTGCGGTGTTCTTTCAGGGTCACATCCGCAGCGCGGGCCACCAGGGTATCCGTAATGCCATTGGCAATGCGGCCTAAGGTGCCCATGGAGCATGGAATGACCGCCATACCGTGCGTCATATGGGTTCCGCTGGAAGGCGGGGCGTCCAGCCGGTTGTTTTCGTACACGCGCAATTGCTCTACCCGTTCCGTCGGTAGGTTCAGATGCTGGATGACCCGTTGGGCCTTGTCCTGCCCGCCTATTTTAAGGCCGGTTTCCTCAAAAATCACCTGGTAGGATTTTTCGGTCATCACCAGTTCCACCCGCTGATTCAGGAGGAGTAGTTCCTCAATCAGTCGAAAACCCAGCACACTGCCGGATGCGCCGGTAATGCCCACTACAACGGGCTTATTGGGATTCTGGGGTTGAGCGGGAAGCGGGGCCGATGACATTAATACACTCCTATTTGCGCCTCTTCATTGTACCGAAGGGGCGGCCAGAAGCCAGTGTTTTTCGCTTTGAGGCTGCTGGCTGTTCTGTATCGCTATACCCATGCCTGTTTCTGGATCATGATGCAGGCGTCATGCACCACTTCCATGTCGCCGTCCTGGGCTTTCTGCACGGCTTCATCGGATTCGGAGCCGGGCTGGAACCAGATGCGCTTAATGCCCAGGCTCAGGCACTCTTCCACCACCTTCAGGCCCACTGCGGGGGGAACCACCAGATCCACCACGTCCGGGGTGTCGGGCAGGTCTTTCAGAGAAGCGTAGCAGCGATCGCCTTCCACGGTTTGCAGCTTGGGGTTGATGGCATACACCTGGTAGCCCGCGTCTCGCAAGTCCCGGTAGATTTTGTTGCCGTATTTCTCACGATCTTCGGAAACCCCAATAACAGCCCATTTGCGGTACTTGGGAAATTCGGCGATGAAGTTGGACATGCTGCGCTCTCCTTTTTTCAACTGGTTGCGAGTCATTATAATACACACCAAACCAGTTGCAGGTATTATTGCAACTGGTTTGGCCCGTAGGTTGGGATGCTTTGCGTTAATCTTTCATTTCTGTCACTTCTGTGACTTGGACGGTATGCGCTCTGCTATTGGGGGCTTGGTAAGGTTTGATTTTTACCTGTTGCAAGTGGGTTGCATGTCTTGCTTTTACACTCGCTCTAACTGTGTCTGAGAAGTCGTCATCGGACATGCCTTTGAATGTTTTTTCGTCCATTTCGTCAGTGGCTTCCCGATTAAGGGTTAGATCAATCGGTTCGTCATCGTCGATTAATCCCTCCAAGGCTTCGGGATCTGGTTGTTGCAATGTTTCCCAGAATTTTGCGGCTATGGTTGCTGCGTCTTCGTTTGAAATGGGTGGCTTGTGTTCATCTTGTGGTTTTGCCTTAGGCCGACTAAGCACTTCAAACGATGAAACGGTTGTGATGGCGGTTTTGCTGGGCTGGTCTTTTTGGTGGGCCGAGCGGCTAAGTACTTCAAAAGAGCGGGCTGTTGGTTCTGCGGCTTTCTTTTTATCCGAACGTGTCACCCATTTCAGTAGCTGCTTGGGCCCAAATTTCTTGTGGGTTTTCGGGGTTTCCTGGTTTGTGCTGGTACGGCCGGTGATTTCGACGGTATCGATTTGGGTTTTGCGCTTTGGTGCAGCTTTTTTAGCGGCGGAAGCGGTTGTTGGCCGCGAGCTGTGGGCATTCAGATGAAATGGCGGTATAGGGATACCCGGCACAAAGGGAACCGGAATCGGAAAGAAGTATGACATGGCAAATAATCTCGCAAAAATAGGCCAGTACGTGACTGGGTAAAAAATAATGATGAAAAACAAAAAACAAAGGTGAAGGAACCGGCCAAGTATCCCATAAATGCCAGTTGGCCGCAATCAATTACTTAAATAAATAAATCGAATTGTGTGTATTAAATACCAAAAGGCCCGGACTGCGCCGGGCCATTCTGGATTATTCGT
This sequence comes from Candidatus Melainabacteria bacterium, assembly GCA_902168245.1. GTDB lineage: Bacteria > Cyanobacteriota > Vampirovibrionia > Vampirovibrionales > Vampirovibrionaceae > Vampirovibrio. Next base: position 8,794 of record CABHPA010000203.1, on the reverse strand, counting down.
TTGTGGAGGAGGTAGGCTTGGTTTTTTGTTGGCTTGGGCCATCTTCGTCCGTTATTCCCAAGGTTGAATAGAGATTGTGAATACCATCTTCATTCAAGCCCAGCTTGTGAAGTTCTGTTTCAACGGCGGGTTGCTGCTCTTTATAAAAGTCATCAATGCGCGCTTCAATCTCGTCATCCTTCAGGCCAGGGGCTGATTCTTTCAGCATATCGCGCATCATTTGCCTTTGGCTTTCCATTTGTTTTTGGAATGCGGCTTTTTGTTGCGCTTTCAATTCTTGGCGCTGCTGGGCAAAATGCTCGTCCAGACTGGCGCCATCGGCCTTTAATCCCTGTAAAGTACCCAGGGTGTCTTTAAAACTGGGGGGAAACCCGTCCAGTGGGCTGGGATAGAAAAACTGGTTGACGCTTTTAGGCAGCCAACTCTTTTTTAGCTCCTGCTCCCTTGCTTCAATTGCATCGCTGAGCGCCTCGGTGCTTTCAATGTTGGGATTGCTCGGTTTTGGCGATCCAATGGAGGGTAACTCGCCTTGAAGCGCCGCTACACTCAGGGCAGTTTGATCGCCCTTGTGCGTCTTTTCAGCTTCTGCTTGTCGGTCTAACGAGGCCAGAAAGGCGTCAAGGTTGCCCATGTCGCCTTGGGTTTGCCGTAAAAGTTCATCCAAATCCGATTGCGGCTGAGACAGTGAGAATGAATCCTGGTGGGGTTCGTTGACGCCAGTGCCGGAAGGGCCATCGTTGCCGCTCGCAAAACGCGGCGTAGCAACCCTTCTGTTGATAGATGGGCTGCCTGGTTGTGTAGATGGAAGTGATGGTGGTGTGATGGCCATTGATTAATCTTTCGTGTGTTTTTATTGCTGTTTTGAATTAAATTAAAAAATATTTGTTGTGGTATTATTTTATTGAAAACCGAATAGGTTATAAAGTGCTAAATTGTAAAGCGTCTTTATAAGTCGAATGAATTCTGCCCGTTTTTACCTTTGGAGCTTGAGGAGCCGCCCATCGCGTCCTGGGTAATTTTGTCGATGGCGGCCAGTTCCCGGTCTACCTCGTCGCCCGGGCTTTCTTCCGCAACCGGACGATTGCCGATCCCTTTTCTGGAAGGGTCGTCGTTGAGTTCCGGCTTGTCTTTCTCCTTGGATGCCCTGTGCCGGAATGAGACCGTATCCTTCGGCTCATTTTGGAAGTCATAATACGGCCCGGCGTTTTCTTTTTGAACGCCCGTTGAGGATGCATTCATGCTCGAAACGCCCGAAGACGTCGGCTTTAAATCTACGCTCATATAATTCCACCCCGCCCTGAATGTTCTTTATAGGTATTTGGATAAAAACAGGAAATAGGATTTTGTTGTTACCTGCCAAGGCGTATCAGGTGAAAAATGGCTGGCTGCCCGAATTATGAAAGCAACTTACGCATCCGGTAAAGGGGCGTAGCGCCTTCCATAAACTCATCTCCTTCGGTCACAAAGCCCAGTTGTTCATAGAATGGCACCACTGGGGTGCGGGCGTCCAGAATGGCCTGCGCGTACCCTTCTTCCAAGGTAATCCGGAGGATTTCCCGCATCAGCAAATCGCCCAGCCCTAAGCCTCGCATGGCTTTCTTGACGGCAATGCGGCCAATTTTCGCCACGGGCCGCATCTGGCAGCCTTCCTGATAAGGAATGATGCGCCCGGTGGCCACGGGTTCCTCGGTATGGGTGATGATCAGCCAGTGAATAGCCTCGTCGTCGTATTCATCCAGCTCTTCTTCCAGGGGAAGCCCCTGTTCTTCCACAAATACCTCGGTGCGAATCTGTATGGCGCGCTCAAAATCTGCCGGGGCGTCCTCTTTCCTGAAAATGCGGATGATTAGCCTGGCCGGTTCCTGCGGATTGTCTGTGGAGGTCGTCATACTCAAGAAATGGTGTCCTTCGCGCTTAAATTCCGATATGATCCTATTAGCTTCAATGCGCCGCCGCAAGTGGAAACATGCGACGGGTTACGGACGGGGAGCGCAATGTCCATTCCTTTGTACATCCTCAGGCGGTTTCTGGCCGCAATACCTACCATCCTGATTATTTCCATGATCAGTTTTTTCATGATGCGCTACGATTTCACCGTGGGGCCGATTGATATTCCTACCGGCGGCGGCCATGGCTGGCACATCATGGATTCCATCCGCATTAAGAACCCCATTAACCCGCTGGCCGGGATTGAAACCAACCCGCAGATTTCCGAGGCCGCCAAAGTCCAAATCCGGCATGTCATGGGGCTGGATCAACCAATGCACGTGCAATACTGGCGCTGGCTCACCAATTTCTTTTCCTTCCATCCGGCGGCGCTTGCCAACGGCAACTGGTCAGGCTTTTTTACGCCCAGTCTGGGCATTACCTTTTCCAACGAGGACGTGCTGGATCTGCTGGTTCGCCGAGGGGGAAATACCTTGATTCTGGGCTTGGTGGTGTTCGTTTTTTCCTGGCTGATTGCTTTACCGCTGGGCATTTATGCGGCTTTGCGCTGGCGCTCGCTTTCCGATCGGCTGATGACCGTGTTCGCCTCGGTCGGCATGTCGTTCCCCGGTTTTGTGCTGGCTCTGCTGCTGGCGGTTCTGGCGGTTAAAACGGGCTGGTTCCCTTTGGGTGGTACGCAGAGCGATAATTACGACAGCCTGAATGTTTTCCAGAAAATATGGGACAAGGCCATTCACTTGGTGTTGCCCGCCACGGTGCTGATTGTGGGTTCTTTGGCGAGTGTTCAGCGACAAATGCGCGGCAACCTGCTGGACGTTCTGGCGGCGGAATACGTGCGCACCGCACGGGCCAAGGGTATGCCGGAAAACCAGGTGATTTACCGCCATGCCGTGCGCACGGCCCTCAACCCGTTAATCACCATGTTGGGTTACGAGTTTTCCGGCCTGCTGGGTGGGGCCATTTTAACGGAAACGGTGCTGGGTTATCCGGGGCTGGGGCAGTTAAGCTACAAGGCGGTTCTGGAAACCGACACCAACCTGGTGATGGCCAGCATCATCCTTTCCGCGATTATGCTGGTGATGGGCAACCTGCTGGCCGATATTCTGCTGAAGCTGGCCGATCCGAGAATCGAGCTGTAATGAGGTCTCGACTGACATGTTGAAAGGTCTGAAAAACAACCCGGAACTGGATGTAATCCGCAAAATGCTCAACCGGCTCTACCGGGATCGGATAGCTTTTGTATCCCTGATTGTGCTGGTGGGGCTGTATATTGCGGTGGCCTTTGCGGATTTACTGGCCCCTTACAGCGAAAGTCATTACGACCGGGCCTTGGCCAAAGCGCCGCCCACGCCCGTTTACATGCTGGATGAAAACGGCGCCCTGAGCTGGCCCTATGTGTTCCACTACGAACGGCGTTACGACTCCAATACCTTTACCCAGCAGTTTTTGCCGGATACCAACCGTAAATATTACCTGCATTTTTTCACGCATGGGGAGCCGTACAGGCTGTTTGGCCTCATTCCGGGCGATTTTCGCCTGTTCGGCGTGGACGCCCCCGGCCAGCTTTCCATCCTGGGCAACGATATCAACGGGCGCGACGTGTACTCCCGCATGCTGTACGGCGGGCAAGTGTCGTTGACCATCGGCTTCCTCAGCTTGTTTATCGTTTTTCCCGTTGGTATGGTTTATGGGGGGCTGGCGGGCTACTTTGGCGGCAAAATAGATGACCTGATGATGCGGGTGGCCGAAATCGTGATGTCTATTCCCAGTTTTTTCCTGCTGATTGGTTTGGCGGCCATTCTGCCGCCGGGGTTGCCCAGCAGCCAGCGGTTCGCGCTGGTGGTGCTGATTCTGGCCCTGATTGGCTGGGCCGGGCTGAGCCGGGTGATTCGTGGCATGGTGCTGTCCATTAAGAACGAGGAATTTGTGGAAGCCGGTCGGGCGATTGGCCTGAACCCGTTCACCATTATTGTGCGGCACATTCTGCCGCAAACCACCACCTATTTGCTGGTGGCGCTCACGCTGTCGGTTCCCGGTTATATCCTGGCTGAATCCGGCCTCAGCTTTCTGGGCCTGGGCATTCAGCAGCCGGACGCCAGTTGGGGTAACATGCTGAAAGAGGCGCAGGATGTGAGCAACATTATTGAGCGCCCCTTGATGATGATGCCGGGTTTCCTGATTTTTCTGGCGGTGCTGGCCTTTAACGTGGTGGGCGATGCCGTGCGCGACCTGCTGGATCCCAAGGCTCGCGTTGCCCGTCGGTAATAATTGACACTCACTTTGCCGGTTTAAAAGAAAAAATTCCCCCTCACGAATGTTCGGATCGATCGGTGAAGTATAAACTGGGTTAACTCGCCTGTGCCTGCGGAAAGGGCTGGAATGGCAACGGGTTTGCAAGCCGGTAGGTCGTGTAAAAAGCCGGGACGCTGTTCAACAGCAGGCTGCCCGCTTTTTGGGGTGTTTGCAATGGCGCGTATAAATTGCTTGCCCTTTGAGGCTTATGGGCGGAGGCGTCATTTCGGTAACCAATGCCCGTTCTGTAGCCGGAGAAGGCGAAAAATAACAGAATCACGGGTTCAATGATTTTGACCCCGGTCAGCGCCATGGCGGTTGGCACATCGTCCAGGTGCAAAATCGCAGCGGAAAATTCAATTTTCCGCTTTTCCGCGTTTTGGGGCTGTCTGGTATTGAGCGCGGGCGTTTTGCCCATGCGAAGAACTCCTACGGAACAGGTTCCAGCGGCGCCTCTGTAAATAGTTCATTGCGAATGAACCGGCTAGACAACCGCCGTGGGCTGTCGCCTAGTAGTCTCAATCTTAGTTGAGAAGTCTTCTCAACTGAAGGAATTAAATGATAAAGATTCTCAGTAGTAAACCCCTATATGTCAGGTATTACCAAAATGCAAGCCTTGCGTTCCGCCCTCTTTTTTATTAAAAACAGTAAAGACAATACGTCACTTTCTATTTGGGTTACTACAGAGGGTTAAGTTAAACCGTCAAGTCGGAAAATAACGTCGTAACATACAGTTGGAAACAACACAGGTTAAGGCACCAATTTAAGGTAGAAACTTTCAAGTCAATCAGGTCAGAGTCAGGATCAGAAAGATTAAGGAAATTGGTTTTACCTGAGTGGGGCTCCAGTCATTTCGTATAGTTTTCAGCGTGGTCGCTATCGCCACTTTAGGAGGTTCATCAACTATGTCACCAACCGTGTCCGGTTTGCCCGGCTTGCTTAACGCCAAGGATTTTTCGGTATCCGCGCATGGCAAGCCGTTGCGCAGCGCCGGTGTTCCTTCCAATGTCGGCGAAATCTTCATGGGCGGTAAAGACGCCGCGAACCGCTTGCAGCAAGGCGGTTCGGGTCAGGTGATTACGGTGAACCAGGCCCAGAACAGCAAGGCTGTCAAGCCTTTGGGCAACTACCCGAAACTGCGCGGCCTCTAGAACTAAATCGCCGTTCCCGTTTCACTCAGCCATAAAGCCAATCCATTGTTAACCGCAGGCTTTTGCTTGCCAACACCCGTTTTAATTCCGCATCAATGTCAAGACGGACGGGGGTGGTCATTCCCATGCTCTCCCCCGTCTTTTCCTTTTTCTGGAACGATGGCAGCTTGCAACAGGCAGGCGGAAGACGGCTGCCAGATTGCTGGGCTAGGGTGGGCCTATGGGCTTTCCTTGCCGATTAAGCCTGGGCGCCTTGTTTTTGGGACGCCTGTTTTTCAAGGTGTTCGGCCAAATCCCGCACGTAATGCACCGCCTGCTTCAGCGATTCTTCCAATGCCTCGCGGCTCTCGGCTTCCACAATCTCGGCTTCGTTGTTCAGCGGTCGCCAATCCATACGAAACTGCACCACCGGCCTGGCTTTGGGATCATGCTCATCCGCCGGAATCAGCGCGTTATAAACATCGCCAGAAAACAGCGGGTGATCGATCAGTTGGTAGCGAACTTCGCCCTGGCGCTCATCAATGGTGATGCGCTCCCGTAAAGGAATGCCCTGAATTAGGATTTCCCGTACCGCGTAGTCTTCCTCGCTTTCGGGAAACGAGAACGAATCCACCCCGCCCTGGTAGCGATCGGGATTTTCAATGCGATCCAGCAGGACGTTCCAAATGGTCTGCAACGAGGCGTCCACCGGCGTGAAATATTCAAATTTGGGCATTGGGCTATTTCTCCTGCTGTTCAGAGCCAGCATCATACGGGAAATGAACCGCCCCGTCCATTCGCAAGCTAACCAAGTATTCCTGCCTGCGGGTTATGCCTGCGCCCGGTTTTGCTCCAGTAACCGCAGGTAAATGCCTTCAATGGCGTTTACAATCCGGCGGGTGGGTTTGTAGTGGTTGGCTTCCTTAATCAGCTCGAATATTTCGGAAATATTCTCCGGCGCCAGCTTTGCGGCCAGGCGCTCTTCCAGTTGGGAGAATTCCGCGTTGGATTTAAAGAAATCATCCACCGTAATGCCTCGGCAATTCGCCCCTACCGGCTCAAATCCGGCCTTCATGGCTTCATTGTCCAGTTGTTTTACCAGGTCGTAAGCGGAAGGTCCAAGACAGCGGCTGACCTCGCTGCGGAGTTCGTTCAGCCGGGGAACCGCCTGAAAGTACCCCTGTCCGCTGGAAACGGGCAGGAATGTCATTTCGCCGGAAGTATGTTGCTGCGGAGATACGCAGCCGTTCGTAGGGGCTGCGTCAGTCCCGATGGACTGCGCGTTCGTAAACTCAGCCAAAATCTGCTCCTTTGCAAATAAAGGAACTACAAAAAAGGGATCATACCTATAGAAGATAATAAAAACCGGCGCAACACAAAAATTGCTTAGGTTTTGCCCCAATTTTATGAAATTTTACTCAAACATCTCGCTGACGGACTGGTGATCGTGAATTCGGCCAATCGCCTCCCCAAGAATGGGCGCAACGGAAAGCTGGACGATTTTGCCCTGGCGCTCCAGTTCCTGTGCGGCAGGCGTCAGTGGAATGGAGTTGGTTACAATCACTTCGCTGAAAACGGAATTGGCGATTCTCTCCACCGCCGGGCCGGAGAATACCGGGTGGGCGGCCATGGCGTAAACAGCGTCGGCCCCTTCTTCCAGAATCAACTTGGCGGCGGAGCAGACGGTGCCTGCGGTATCGATCATGTCATCCACAATAATGGCAGTGCGGTTCTTCACATCGCCGATAATGTTGAACACTTCGGCCACGTTGTGCGCGCTGCGGCGTTTATCGATAATGGCGATCGGCGCGTTCAGCTTCTTGGCGTACACGCGGGCGCGCTCCACGCCACCGGCGTCAGGGCTGACCACCACCAGGTCGCCCAGGTTCTTCTGCTGGATGTAGCGCAGCAGCACCGGGGTGGCGTACAAGTGATCCACCAGGATGTTGAAAAAGCCTTGCAACTGGCCGGTGTGCAGATCCATGGCCACTACGCGGGTCGCTCCGGCAGTGGTGATGATATCCGCCATCAGCTTGGCCGAAATGGGTTCGCGGCCTGCGGATTTGCGATCCTGGCGCGCATAGCCGTAGTAGGGGATCACGGCGGTAATGGTATTGGCGCTGGCCCGTTTCAGGGCGTCAATAATCATCAGCAGCTCAATAATATTGTCGTTCACCGGGTTGCAGGTGGGTTGCACAATAAAGGCGTCGCAACCGCGCACGTTTTCCTTTACCTGCACATAGGTTTCCCCGTCGCTGAAGTTTTTGATTTCCACCTTGCTCAATTCGGTTCCCAGGTAACGGGCGATTTCCTGGGCGAGTTTGGGATTGGCCCGGCCGGTAAAGATTTTGACCTTACTGGTGTCATGGATGCCGCTTTCAATTTCGAGATCCGGCAAACGCAGCTCGATAGCCAAGTCTTGTTCCTCCATAGTGATACCTTATGATGATGGTGGGGGATACGCTAATAACTTCTGAACTCTTTATTACGACTCTTTTTTCGGTGGGGTGGGAATTTGAGGGTTGCCGCCCAATAATCAGGTGAGGGAGTGGAAAATCAATAAACGTGAAAATCACTTGATTGGCTTCCCCAGATTAGCAGAAAAAAAAATGCTTGACAGCCTTTTCGCAAGGTAAATAAAGAAATTTGTATCATCTGTTTGAGAAGCCCCGTGGATGGGTGCGCCAGGCTGCGTGTTTACATTCCGAAAAACGGCCCCAGCGCCGGAAGAATGGGCGTTGGGGCCGTTTTGTTCTGGGCTTGTTATTGCAAGAGGGCGGCGGAGGTGGGTTTGGGCAAGCGGTTCTGAAGCGGCCCTTACAGGAGCAGGGTGGCGGCCTGCTGGCCTTCCGCACTCATCATGTATTCGGTTACTTCCGCCGTGCCGTTGAGATCCGGCACCATGGACAGAAAGCCGCGGGACAGCACGGTTTCCAGAATGCTGTGGTTCACCGGGGTCAGGCCCGATTTTACCAGTGCGGAATTGACCTTTTTGAGGGAGAACGTGGCCTGGCGCTCAATGCGGGTTAAATAATACGCGGAAAGCAGCAGGTAATCTTCGGAGTTGGCCGCGTTGGAACGATCGCACAAATCTGCCAGCGAGGTAATCAGGGTCAAATCCGGTTCCGGCCCGATGGCGCCGTTCGGCGCGGTATAGGGCATGTCGCCGCCATGGTCGGCATCGTCATCCAGATCCTTCATCAGGGAATCCATCACCGCCTCAAAATTGTCCTGCCCGTTCGGGTTCGCCTGGGGTTGGGGCATGGCTGGCGTGGCGACCGCCACCGGCTGGGGCTGTGGTAACGGAGCCTGTACAGGGGCGGGTTGCACGACTAGTTGTGGCTGGACTGCCGCTACGGGTTGGGCAACTGTCGCGGGCAATGCTTCAGGGGCAGGTTCCGCTGGGGGGAGGGGCTGTACTGGTT
>CABHPA010000202.1 GCA_902168245.1 Candidatus Melainabacteria bacterium | reverse complement strand
TGGCTGGGGTGGTGGTGGCGGCTTCGGCGGCGGTGGCACCACGCCGACCACCAGTCAATCCATCCCGGGCCTGCCGCCTTGCGTCAAGTGCGGCGGCACCCAGTGCTGCAACCCCGGCGGCGGTAACCAACCGGGAGGCAAGATGTAAATGGCCTGCCTGCATCCATTGATCGGCTCTTCGAGCCCCAACCTGACTCAACCTTCACCGACCATGATGAAGTCTGCTCCTCTCTCTGTCTGGATCACCGCATTGCGCCGCATGGCGGCCATCGTGTTGCTGGGTTTGGCACCGCTTGCGAACGCCCAGGTCTCCCTGCCCAACGGCACCCCTGACGTTCCGGTCGTTGACCTGCGCGTCAAGGTGCTGGGCGGCTGGGTCACCATTGACCGGCAATGGTGGGAAGGCAGCTGGCGTCTCAACCAACGCTGGGATCCGATTCAGCTCGGCGGCTCGGCGAGCGGGGAGGGCGGCTGTCAGGCCTATCCGACGCTGACCGTCCAAGGCCGCAGTTATGTTGGTGACGGCCTCAACTGGTTGCTTGAGAACCGCTACAGCGCACGCGCCACTGACTACTTTACCGGCAGTGACTGTCAGGCCAATCGCATCAGCCGAATTCGCTGGCAGGACCGCATCAGTGGCAGCTGGATGGAGTACGAACGCACAGACGCGAGCCAGCTGCAATTCCGCCTGGCCCGCTATGGGGATCGCAACAACGTCACGGTGAGCTTGGTCTACAACGCGGCCGGTCAGCTCAGCGAGATTCGCGATCACTTCAACACCCCGGTCATCCGCTACACCTATACCGGCGGTCAGCTCACCGACATCCGTGATCTGCCGACGGCGGCTGACCCGAGTCCGAGTCGCATTGTTCAGTACACCTGGGGCAGCACCACCTGGAGTGGTCAGACCATCCCGACCATCACCAAGGTCACCGATGTGCTGGGCCATGCCACAAACTACGGCATCAACAGCGGTCGTCTCGAAACCATCACCGATCCGGAAGGGCGCATTCGTCGCTTTGCCTACACGGCGGATCGCATCACTCAGTACACCGACGGCATGGGGTATATCACCAAGTACGTCTACGACTATGACAAGCTGAAGAAGGAGTTCTCGGTTCGCATCACCGGTCCTGGCACACCAGCCGAACCCGGTACGGTGACCGAGCTCTTCTATGCTGCTGACGGCAAGCTCAACCGCCGTGACATTGCTGGCGTGACCACCTACAAGCGCGGGCAGGTGGATAGCCGCACTGAAACCAGAGAAGACAGTGCTGGCAGGAAGACCACGGTCGTCAAGGACGAATACGACAACATCGTCGGGATCACCTATCCGGATGGCGCCCAGAAAACCAGCAAGTACTCGCCGGTGCATGGGCAGATGACGGAAGAGGTTGATGAGATCGGCGTCAAGACCACTTACGACTATGACTCAAGCGGCAACCTCATCAAGAAGACCGAAGCATTCGGACTACCTGAACAACGCATCACCGAGTATCAGGTGGATCAGTACGGGCAGGTAACGCGGGAGCGTCATCCGAGTGCGACCTTCAATCTGCCGAACAACACGACCTATACGCAGCCTGAAAGCATCACGCAGTTCGAGTATGACAATGCAGGGAATGTGGTCAAAATTACCGATGCCGTGAATAACGTCACGCGCATGCTATGGAACCGCCAGGGCAGGGCGACGCAAATCACCGACGCGCTTACCCATGTCTGGGAGCAGACCTACGACCTTGCAGGCAATCTGAAAACACGGAAGACGCCGCTCGGCGCCATCACACGCTTCAACTACGACAAGGTCGGGAATCAAACGGAGACGATCAACCCGCTCGGCAAAGTCTGGAAAGTTCAGTTCGACGCGAATAACAACCCAACGAAGAAGACCAATCCGCTCAACCAGACGGAGGAAACTCAGTACGACTCCAATGGCCGCGAGATTGCGCAGATCAATGCGCTCGGAAATACTATCCAGCGTACGAAGTACGATCCGCAAGGCCGGATTATTGAAGGTGGCGATGCAGCAGGAAATACCACCAAAATTACTTGGGACGATGGTGTTGACCCAAATGACCCCAAAAAGATAGAAGCTTTTGGCTTGACGTTGAGTGCCGGTTATGACCATATAGGGCGACTGATAAAGGAGGAGGGCAGTGTTGCAGTTGATGGGCAACCTGCGATATCGACAACCAGCTATGTATATGATTTGCGCGGGCTACCTACTGCCTCTGTCAATCGCCGTGGCGCTAAGTCTACATTCGTGCATGATAGTTTTCAGAGACTGATTCAAAAAAATGACCCACTGCAAGGAAGCAGTCGTGTCATTTATGATGCGTTTAATAACCCGATTGCTATTACCGATGCCCGAGGTAGCACAACCTCTTATGCTTATGATGGTATCGGACGACTTATCCACGAAGTTCAGCCAACGGGTCGGGTGCTACTGTATGAGCATGAAGCACTAGGTAAACTAGCCAAATTTGTTGGCTCCAATGGCAATAGCATTACGTGGTCCTATGATGCAGCTGGACGAAAGGTCAATGAAACTCATCGCTTACAAAGCGGTACGGTCACTAGAACCGTTATCTACATACGGGATGATGCTGGTGAGTTGATCGGCTACACTGACATGAACAGCGGCCATCCCGATCATATTGGCCATAGCGCCGTCTACACGCTGGACGACCTTGGGCGCCGTGTCGAGGAAACGCTGGTTTATGGTAGCGCCACCTACACCCAAGGCACGACCTATACTGCCACCGGCCGCAAAGCTAGCCAGCGCTATTCGGATGGGCAGGTCATCAACTACGTCTGGGACAGTGCCGATCAGTTGCAGCGTATCGACTATCCCGAGAACACTTCGCTCAGCATCACTGGTCGCTGGTGGAATTTGCCCACGGGTGTTCTGTATCCGGGTGGGACGACAGAGGCCCTGAGCTGGGACGGCTTTGGTCGCCAGGTCGACCAGCAGGTCAAGAATGCGGGGCAGTCAGTCCTCCTGCAACGTGGCATTCAATACGACGCCGAGAATAATCCGACGCGCATTGAGACAGAAGCCGGTGTTCATCAGTACACCTATGATCTGCTCAATCGCTTGACCAATGCGACGCATCCGTCAGGTCTGCCGACGGAAGGCTTTACGCTGGATGGTGTCGGCAATCGCCTAACTGACATCACCAAGCCGAATCCGGCGCAGTCGGATGGCAAGTGGCAGTACAACGCTAATCATCAGCTATTGCAGTCCGCCACCGAGAACACGTCCTTCATGGGTAGCAATTCGCAGCCGATCAATTACAGCTGGGATGCGGCCGGTAATCTAATTCAGAAGAGCACACCGGCCGGCACGGAAGAGCAGTTTCCGACCAACAACCAGCGTTATGTCTATGACGCGCAGAACCGACTTACGGAAACCCAGGATGCGCAGGGCAATCCGATTGCCAGCTATCAATACGACCCCTTGGGACGGCGGATTCGGAAGACCGTTTATCGCGAGTGGAATAATGGCTGGATGCTGCTCACAGGGCCGCGTACCCATACCTATCTGTATGTGGAGGAGGGTTTGAGCACCGAATATCGTCAGAGTGGAAACCAGGCGCCGCAGCTGTATGCAACGCATGGATCGAGGCCGGGAGGGGATTGGGGAGCAAGTTCGATTTGGTCACGTATGCAGCGCAGCGATACGCAGCAGGTAGAGCGTTTCCATCATCATGCCGACCATCTCGGTACCCCGCTTAAGAGCACCGATGCACAGGGCAATGTAGTGTGGGGACAGAAAGAGACCTCGTTTGGTGAAACGACTGTCGACGCAGCGAGTGTGATCGAAAATCCTTTCCGGTTTCCTGGGCAGTACTACGACAAAGAAAGTAATACCCATTACAACTACTTCAGAGATTACGATCCGGCGTCTGGTCGATATATGCAGCGCGACCCGATGGGAATTGCATTTGACCCGACAGCTTATGTGTACGGGAGTCATAACCCGGTACGTCAAGTTGATCCGTATGGCTTGTGTTCGTTTAGCTCTATAACGACGACTGGCTTTGCAAAAGGAAAGCTAACAGAAAGCGTAATCTGGTCGCATGAGTACTGGTTACCAAGAATTAAGCTTACGACTAGCGATCCCAGAACGCGACTAAGTAGAGACGGTAAAAAGATAAATGTCAGTGGCACATTCTGTTCCCAATGGCTTGGAAACGATTATTACTTGGCTGAAGGGAAGATTAAAACTCAGGACTGGGACGTGATCGAGTTGATGAAACTCTGCGAGCGTTGTGATGAGGAATGCGGTGGTAACGGTAAACCAAACTGCTCAGGTTGGTTTCCAAGTGGGAAAGTATTCTTTTCAATTCCCGGGGTGCCAAAGGCTACGACAGAGATAACCTACCTGCGCTACGTGGAATTTTCTGAGGGCAGCATCATATGCGGTTCTCTTCCAAACGTCAGATTCTCAGAGCACGATGCTCCACCAAGTGATGATCCGTTAGGCCCTTATTCACGCTGAACTACTAATTGATTCAATCTTCAAAAATGTTAAAAAAAATAGGCATCGGCTTCCTCTATGGGGTGGGGTTTATTCTGGGAGCGATAGCTATTGGAATGATAGTGCTGTTTGGAGCTGGGGCTATTCAGTCAGCCAAAACTGGCGGCCCTGTTCTCATCTCTCCGGGTGGAGGCAAATCGGGAAGTGCTTTCATCGAGCTGACCTTGGAGCGTCGAATTGCCAGCGCTAGCGTAATTGCGTTGGCTCGTTTTGATACGCGTGGTGACAATGCTAGATGCCGAATCTCAGAAATACTAAAGGTAGCGCCAGGTACCCAGTTTGGCTTTAAGGTCGGCGATGTGTATCCCCACTGTTATCAATACAAAAAGGAAGGCGATAAGTACCAAGAAGGGCTTGTTATGTTCTTCTTTGGAAATCCGCCAGATTTACAAGGGGTTACTTTCTTTGAGGGAAATCAAGTCAGTCAGTTGGGAGGGCTGTCGCTTAGTGAGTTGCGAGCAGAAGCCGACTCCACAGTGAGCAACGGTAAACGTTAAGTTGCTTGAACAATCAAATTTAAGAAGCAGCAAATCCTTCAGGGGGAAACCAGATGCAATCGACCAAGCGCGCTGTCGTGGATGCTGCGATCGCGTTGTTTCAGACAACCAAATAGGAGGGGCTTTGTACGGAGTCCCCATTCCTTTTCTGATGCCTATTCTTTGGACGTTTGGACTTTTCCTCCATGCGTCTTCAGCATTAGCACAGACTCCCATATCGGGCACTATCGCCAGCGACACGCATTGGACTGTCGCCGCGAGCCCGTATCTCGTCTCGGCCAATACAACGGTTGCCTCAGACACTACCTTGACGATAGATTCGGGCACGCTTATTTATATGGCAGCGAATAGCAGCCTGTCCGTACACGGTGCAATCAAGGCTCTGGGTTCTGCTGCACAACCGATTCGTGTGCTGTCGGACAAGACGCGTCAGGAGCAGGTGGCGGCTCCTGGCGATTGGGGACAATGGGTTTTCGAAGCAGGAAGCTCGAATCAGACGCAACTGTCTAACGTTATCTTCGAACATGGCAAGGGGCTGGTGGTGTTCGGTTCTTCGCCAGTTTTTAATCACCTGGATATCCGCAATCAAGCCGGGCCGGCGATCAGTGTTGATCTGGCTGCCTCACCCAGTGGTGTCGGCAACAAGGCTAGCGGCAATACGGTAAACGGCGTCCTTGTTCCTGCGGGAGAAATCACTAGTACGGTGAAGTGGGGAATACGCGGTTTTCCCTATGTCGTGGCATCGAACGGCATATCGATCGGACCTGCGCCCGTTGTTACCTTCGTAACACCGAGCGAGCTTCAACAGGGGGAGACGGCAACGTTGACGGTCTCGGGCACCCGACTAAGCGGGCTTAGTGAAGCGCAGTTCGACAATCCTGGGGTAAGCGTGCAAGTCCTGCCCGGATCGAGCAATACCCAGGCGAGTTTGCAAGTCGCCGTTGATGCAGCAGCTCCGCTCGGGCTCGCAACGCTGGGGCTGCTGGTCGATGCAGGCGCCGTCAAAAAAACGGATGCCTTGACGATCACCCGCACGCAACCGAAGCTGCTATCGCTGTCGCCGGCTTCCGTCTATGCGAAATGGGGTGAGCATGCGCTGGATATCACCGGCAAGAGCCTGCTGGAGACATCGGTCGTGGAAGTGGATGGAGCTGCTTTGAGCACCCAATTCATTTCCTCGACGAGTATCCGCGCCCAACTGCCGGCACAAACTGTTGCGGCCCAGAAGACGGTACGCGTGCGCACGCCGGATCCGCAAATTCAAGGCCAAACCCTGCTCAGTAACGCCTTGTCCTTGACCGTACAAGAGCCGCCGGTAATTACCTTGCGTGGCTCTACCGAATATGGCCCGCCGGCCGCCGCGGTTTCTTCCTTTGTCATCAACCAACCCGCAGCGACAGTCGTAGGTGACTATCTACTGCTGACGATCTACCGTCGCCTTTCTGTGACGGTGCCTCCGGGTTTTGTTCAGTTGGCGGAGGTGGTTAATCCGGCGGGTTGGCAATGGGCCACGGTATACGGAAAACTGGCCGACGTTGCCGGCGCTGCGCCTATCGCAGTGACGACCAACGGGGCTTCACCGCGCGTTGGCGCATCGCTACTTGCAGTCCGCGCCAATGGCCGGGTGCCCGTCTTCTATGGCCCCTGGACGCGACAAGTTCCGACTCAGTCAGCGGTCCACTCCGTGCCTGCGGCGACATCGCCTGCCACCGGACTGGCCGTGGCGATCAGCCATGAGGGATTTGCCTATGTCGATGGTGTCCCGACGAGCCTTTATGCGAATGCTCCCTACATTCCCGCCCGTCAGCTATCAATGCCTGAAAACCGCTTTACAGTCGCCACGCGTAGTGTTGTCACAGGAAATGCGCTGGGAGGCACCGTTACCGCCAACCTCAATTCGGACGGTGCGGATATGGTCTTTGTGCTGGGGTGGTAGGTTCATGAGGATTAAGCATGCGCTGCGAGCGCTCATGGTCTTGTCGTGCCTGTTGTGTACACCGGCTTTTGCAGCCGCTGATCAGCCAGCAACGGATATAAGAATTTATACCGCCGCTTATTGCGGCGAGTGTTTGAAAGCGAAGGCGTATATGCAGGCCCGGCGTATCGATTTTGTTGAGTATGACGTCCAGAAAAATAGTGATTTCTTGCGCGATTTTTATGCGCAGGGCGGCAAGGGGATTCCGTATCTGATCGTCAAGGGCCGGGCGATGCACGGCTTTGATGTCGCCGAATTTGAACATTTAAGAAGCAATACCGAATTCAAGCAGTAACAACCAAATTTAAGAAGTAGTAAATCCTTTAGGGGGAAGACCAGATGCAATCGATCAAGCGCGCTACCGCGGATGCGTGGGCATTCTTGTGGGCGGCCATGCTGAGCACTGAGCTATCACAGCTTCGCTCACTGCTGACTGTCAGACAGGGCCTTGCCTTATGCCTGGGCGCATTGCTTTCGGCAACTTCTCTGGCGCAGGAAACTGTTTGCGCCCGCGTCAAGATGCAGATCAGCCAGGAGCTGGCGCTGGAGCGTCAGGCCTTTAGCGCCACGATGAGCATTGCCAACACGCTTGATACGACTGCACTGACGGATGTGGGCATCGTCGTCAAGGTTACGGACGAGAATGGCGTACCGGTGGCGATTACTGATGACTCTGCCAATGTCACTGCCAAGTTTTTTGTGCGTGTGTCCAGCAAGCAGAACATTACTGATATCAATGGCAACGGCAGCGTACCGTCCAAGACGACTTCGGTCATTGATTGGCTGATCATCCCCGCACCCGGCGCCGCCGCGAACGCACCGCTCGGCAAGAAGTACCTGGTTGGCGCCACGTTGACTTACAAGTTCAGTGGCGAAACGCATACGCTGGAGGTCTCGCCGGCGGTGATCAAGGTTAAGCCCTTGCCTTTGCTTACCCTCGATTACTTCCTGACCCAGGATGTCGTTGCAGATGATCCGATGACGCCGCAGGTTGAACCGACCGAGCCCTTTACGCTGGGCGTTCGCGTCAAGAACAATGGCATTGCCGCAGCCAAGAATCTGAAGATCGACTCAGCACAACCCAAGATCATTGAGAACGAAGAAGGCCTGTTGATCAACTTCAAGCTAACCGGTAGCTATTTGAACGATGCGCCTACCGACAATACCTTGCTACTCAATTTTGGTGAGATTGCCGGAAACAGCAGTAAGACTGGCCGCTGGATTATGGAAACCACACTGGCCGGCAAATTTACCGAGTTCACGGCCAGCTTCACCCATGCTGATGAGCTGGGCGGCGCCCTGACTTCCATCATGCAGGGTGTCAATGCGCATTTCCTGTTGCGCGACGTGCGTGTCGATCTGCTGGGCCGCGATACGGTTCGCGACTTCCTGGCCAAGGACGAAAATACAATCCGTGTTTACGAAAGTGATGGGTTGGATACGCTGGTAACAGACTTGAGCGCATCCGCCGCCTTGAGTACGGCGAATGGAAACTATCGTCTGACAGCGCCGGCTACGGCAGGCTTTGTCTACGCCAAGTTGCCGGACCCCTTTGCAGGCCAGAAGGTGCTGGGCGCAGTCATGCGCAGCGATGGCAAGCCGATGCTGCCCGAGAATGTGTGGCTGTCGAAGACAAAGAATGCGCAGACCAAGCAGTGGGAATATTGGGTCAGCTTCTTTGATGCAAATTCGACCGGTATTTACGATCTGGCCTTCCAAGCGCCGCCTACTGCTGCGCAACCGCCGGTGATCCAGTTCATCCCGGATCAAGTGGTAACGGAAGAACAGGCATTGGCGTTTCTTGTTACAGCGAGTAGCGCGGCTGGGAAGCCTATTACTGTGACAGCGGCACCGCTGCCCTCTGGTGCCGCCTTCATCGCTCAGGCACCTGATCCTGCTGCACCTGCAGTGGCGAACTCCGCCTTCAATTGGGTGCCGGCGAAGGGTACGGCGGGGACTTATCTCATCGTGTACAGCGCTACAGATGGCTCGCTGACGGCCAGCCAGTCGGCGACAATCACCGTCAAGTCCAGTGCGCCGCCACCTGGCCCGGGAACGCCGCTGATCGTGTCGCCGGCCTCAGGCGCCCATGTGGCGAGCTTGCGCCCGACACTGACTATACAAACGGCAACGGCCACCAACGATCCGACGACACAAGTGCAGTGGGAAATATTTGCTGACGAGGCTATGACTCAGCGCATCGACGGGGCGATGACGCCGCGCGGTGCAGTGGTTGCCGGCCAGGTCGGGCCGACCAGTTGGCAATTGAGCAAGGATTTGAATGACAACACTCACTATTGGTGGCATGCACGTGCATTCGATGGCTCGACGCTCTACAGTCCTTGGGTGAGCGGACGCTTGTTCGTCAATCTGTTTAACAATGCGCCTGGCAATTTCAACCTGATCAATCCTGCACCGGGCGTTGAGGTCGGGACTTTGCTGCCGACGCTGAGCTGGGCTAATAGCCAAGACGTAGACGGTGATCTTGTGAGCTACAAGATTCAGGTTTTCCGTGACGAGGCTATGAGTGATCGGGTGGTTCTGGTTGATGCTTATCCAGCAGATAACGGTGCTTCAACGCGCTTGACGCTGGCTGCCCCCCTGCAGAATCACGGTACGTATTACTGGATGGTGACGGCAAGTGACGCTATCGGGGCTCTGACGCCGAGCGATCCGCGCAGCTTTGTGGTCAATACAGGCAATACGCCACCGACGAGTCCAATTGTCGTGAGCCCTCAGCCTGGCTCGCGCAGCGCAACTCTAGCTACGCCGCTGGTAGTGCAGAACTCCGTTGATGCTGAGAATGATCTGATCACTTATGTATTCGAGATCGATACGGTCAATACCTTCAATTCGGGCAATAAGCGTACTTCCGGCCAGGTCATTCAAAGTGCTTCTGCGACCACGACCTGGATAGCTTCAGGCTTGATCGAGAACAATCGCTACTACTGGAGAGTGAAGGCGCAGGATGGTCGGGCCGAATCGGCTTGGATAAGCGCTGATTTCATTGCCAGCGTGGTGAATGATCCGCCGCCCATGCCTACGGTGAAGAATCCCGGCCATGGTGCCTGGGTCTCTATGCTGCAGCCGACGCTTGAAGCCAATCCGGTAGTTGACCCGGAAGGGGATGCAGTCAGCTATCAATTCGAGGTATACCGCGATGCTGGAATGTCGAACAAGCTCACCGACGGTACATCTCAGGATACGAGTTGGCTTGTTAGCTCAGCCTTGAGTGACAAGACCACCTACTGGTGGCGCCTGCGTGCAAGTGACGTGTTGGGTGCCAGTAGTGCCTGGGGGCCAGCCAACATTATGTATGTCAGCACCGGCCCTTATCAGAATCCGACTATTGAGGTGATATCTCCAGCAACTCCTGTCGTGCCCGAAGTGGTCGGCGGCGGTTCGTCACCACAGAAGCTAGTTACGATCGGATGGGTAGGCAACGATCCAAACATTGATGCCTCTGTAGCGCTGTATTACAGCAATGCCAATACCGGTTATGGCGGAAATCTGATCATCGATGGTCTCCGTCAACCATCCGGTAGCCATGCGGGTAGCTATGTGTGGGATGTAAGCCATCTTGCGGCAGGCACTTACTATGTCTATGCCGTGATTTACGACCCGAAGGGAGCAGGGCAGGCCTATGCACCAGGGGCCGTTGTCATCCCCCCGGCTACGCAGTCCGGACAGATCGTTGTTGCAACCACTACAACCAGCGGTGCTTTGACGACTTCTGAATCTGGAACTAAGGCATATTTCACGGTACGGCTGGCAAATGCACCAACAGCCGATGTGGTCGTTCCAATTTCTGCAGGGAAGCCGAAAGAAGGGATTCCGACCCCGGCGAGCCTGACATTTACGCAGGCTAACTGGAATACAAACCAGACGGTAACCGTAACGGGGCAGGATGACTGCACGCCGGATGGCAGTCAACAATACGCGGTCCAAGTTGGCAAAGCGGTCAGCGTCGACGCCAACTATATCGGTTTGACGGGTACGCCAGTGTCAGTCACAAATGCCGATAACAATGACCGAACTGCAACGACAAACAACGCTCAGGTACACATTTGTCGCATGACCATTGTTTCTGCAACTCCGGTTGGATCGCCGGTGCAATACGAATATGTATTAACCGGTGACCTGACTAACAATGGCTCCAGCTTGAGTGGCGTGACTGCGGTGATTAGCTCTTCGGCGATTTCTATTCCAGTGACTTTTGTTGAAAGCACCATGCTCTTCGGTGCTGTTGCGACTGGAGAAACGGTCCGCAGTGTCGACACTGTCACCGTTCGCTCAACATACCCTCCCACTAGTTTTGGTCTTCTCATGGGCGGCCCATTTCGTTGGACGCTGACGACTCAACCTTAAAAAGAACTTGGTCTATGAACGTGAAAAATATATATCGAAAGGCCGGACAAAGTGGCTTTACGCTCTTGGAGCTGCTGGTGGTTATGGTCATCATCGGCTTGCTCGCGGCCTATGTCGGCCCACGCTATTTCGCCCAGCTCTCAAAGTCGGAGCGTCAAACGGCCAAGGCCCAGATCGAAAGTCTGGGCAAGGCACTGGACGCTTATCGCCTTGATACCGGTCGCTATCCAAGTACCGAAGTAGGACTGAATGCGCTGGTAGTGAAGCCTAATACCGACACGAAATGGAACGGGCCCTATCTACAGAAGCAGGTGCCGCCTGATCCCTGGGGCAATCCTTATGTGTACCGTGCCCCCGGCCAGGACGGAGCAGAATTTGATCTGATCTCTGTAGGCAAGGATGGTCAGGCAGGCGGTGAAGGTGAGGCCGCCGATGTGTCTTATCGCTAAGCGCTCAGACACCAGGACATAGCATTTCTGAAATGCACCATCTACGTTCGACCTCCTCTGCTAACACTGCTGCCGTACAGAAAGGCACGTCTATTCCATCCCTAGCGGGTGCGAGCGTATCCTTGCTAATTTCTGGGAGCGATGGCCTCCCTCGCGCCCAGTCATTCGCCGCAGGCTCGGTACCCGAGGCCATCAGAATGGCTGCTGCTCAGGGTTTGGTTGTCGTTGGGATAGTGCAGCAAGAGGCTCGGCAAACTGTGCGCGGCGGCACAAAGCGTTTCCCGCTGCTTCTGTTCAGTCAGGAGTTGTTGGCTTTGCTCGATGCCGGTCTTAACTTGACCGAGGCGCTTTCTACGTTGCATCTCAAGGAACGTCAGCCGCTCCCAGCATCTGTGCTGCTCACGATATTGACAGCTTTACGCGAGGGAAAGAACTTCTCCGATATTTTGGCCACCATGCCGGAGCACTTCCCTAATGTGTATGTCGCCACCGTCAAGGCTTCTGAGCGTACCGGCGACTTGCCCAGGGCGCTGGGACGCTACATTGCGTATCAACTGCAGTTCGAGCTGATTCGCAAGAAACTGATCTCGGCCTCGATTTATCCCGTGATGCTGTTAGTGGTAGGCGGCTTCGTCACCCTTTTTCTACTCGGCTATGTAGTGCCTCGTTTCAGCGTGGTGTACGAGTCGGCCGGACGAGAGTTGCCATGGCTGTCCACCATGTTGCTGGCGATGGGCAAACTCATCTATGCCAACTGGCAAATTGTGCTTGCCGGTTTTATCGGCCTGCTTGTGCTAACCGGCTGGGGAGTCACACAACCACGTGGGCGCCAGGTATTGCTGAACGGTTTATTGCGATTTCCTTTTGTCGCGGCTAAATCGGATGAGTTTCGTCTGTCGCGATTTTACCGGGCAGTGGGCCTTTTACTTGCGGCCGGCATCTCCCTGCCAAAGGCAATGGGCCTAGTAGAGGGCCTGCTAAGTGCGAGCCAGCAGACTCGCCTGAACGCAGCCAGGCTTTCGATCGAGCATGGTCAGTCACTTTCGCATGCGCTGGGCGCCGCTCAGTTATCGAGCCCTGTGGCCGATTCGCTGATCAAGGTGGGCGAGCGCTCCGGGCAGATGGCTGACATGTTGGAACGCGCTGCACGTTTTCACGATGAAGACTTTGCGCGCTGGGTCGACTGGGCATCGAAGCTGCTCGAACCGCTATTGATGACCCTGATCGGGGTGTTCATCGGCACCATTGTCGTGCTGATGTATATGCCGATCTTTGATCTAGCCGGAGGGTTGCAATGACGGCATCTATCCATCGCATATCGCCACAGCTTTTGCATGAGGCAAGAGCATTGGCGCAGGAGAGCGGCGAGGATCTGATAGCCTGCCTGCAGCAGCTAGGCAGTCTGGATGAGATGCAGGCAAGCCAGGCACTTAGTGAGATGTTCGGCTATACAACGTTCGACATGCCGACATTGCAGTCCTTGCAACCGCAGTTTTCCTCTATCAGCTATGCCGAGTCGCTGCAGCGCAAGGTGATGGCTGCAATCGGGAGTGACGGCACGGTGTTGGTGCTAACCGATCCGTTTGATGGCGCCACTGAGACTTGGGCTTTGCGTCGCTTGGCACGTGACGGCATTGCCGTGGTTCGGGTCGCACTGGTCAAACCTGGCATGCTGCAGGCAATCTTCCTGCAGCTTGAGCAAGGCATGCGGGCAATGGACGCTCTGGACACAAACAGTCAGGGCGCCAATGATGAGGACATGGCTGCAGTTATTACTCTGGCCTCGATCAACGACGATACGAGCCCTGTCGTTAAGCTGGTCAACTCGACCATCTACGATGCGATGAAGATGCAGGTCAGCGATATCCATCTTGAATGCGATGCCGGCAGCCTGCATGTGCAGTACCGGATCGACGGCGTGCTTGTACCGATCAAGCAGGTGCAAGGGCAGGATATGGCCGAACAGATCGTATCGCGCATCAAGGTAATGGCCGATCTCGACATTGCCGAGCGCCGTATTCCCCAGGATGGACGTTTCAAGGTCAGGATCAACGAGCGCGAGGTGGATTTCCGCGTCTCCGTGATGCCAAACATTTACGGCGAGGATGCCGTGCTCCGACTTCTCGACCGCCAATCGTTGACTGAGGAGGCACGAACTCTGCGGCTTGATCACCTTGGGCTGGATCGCGGCACCATGGACATGATCCGTCGACTAGCAGCCAAACCACACGGCATGCTATTGGTGACCGGCCCGACCGGTTCCGGAAAAACCACCACACTGTATGCGGCCATCACCGAGATACACACCGGTCGCGACAAGATCGTGACTATTGAAGATCCGGTTGAATATCGCCTGCCACGCGTCCTGCAAATTCCCGTTAATGAAAAGAAGGGACTGACCTTTGCCCGTGGCCTTCGCTCCATCCTTCGGCATGACCCCGACAAAATCATGGTCGGAGAGATTCGTGACGATGAAACCGCACAAATTGCGGTCCAGGCTGCGCTTACGGGCCACCTAGTTTTTACTACCGTGCATGCGAACAGTGTATTCGATGTCGTCGGCCGCTTTCTGCACATGGGCGTGGATGCGTATAGCTTTGCCTCTGCTTTGAATGGTGTTGTCGCGCAGCGCCTGATTCGCATCAACTGCCCTCAGTGCAACTCACCGACAACCCCAGTATCGGACGAACTTGACGCACTAGGCCTGGATTCCGCTCGTACTGCCGGTTGGCGCTTCATGTCAGGCAAGGGCTGCGAGCATTGCCGAGGGACTGGCTACAAAGGACGTAAGGCAGCTGCCGAAGTACTGGTCATGAACGACAAGTTGCGTGAGCTGATTGCTGATCGGGCACCGATATCTCAACTGAAAGCCCAGGCAGAAAAATCTGGATTGCATCCTCTTCAGAACATTGCATTGGATCTGGTGGCTAATGGCGAGACCACATTGGAGGAGGTTCTGCGTGTGGCCGGATAATCACACCTTCCTTGTATCCATTGGCAATGGCGGCGTCGATTTCGGAGTGCGTCGGGGTGGGCAATGGCTGCTAGAGGCAACCCAGAGAGTAGAGATCAGCAACGACCTGGCTGCTCTTGATGCGGCCTTGTCTGACTTGGTCAGTTTCTGGAAAGCGCTGCCATCCACCGGTAGTACGAAAAAGCCATTGTTTCCTCCGCGTTTGCGCGTTGCTCTGGGCAGCGGCTGGTTCGATGGAGGCATGTTGCCTTGGAATCCTGTGGCGATCTCGGGTGAAACATCGCAAGCCTTTGCACACGGTTTCCTGGAAGCATCGGGGGTCGACCTGCGGCCGGGTGATGCAATCTGTCTCAATGAAGGGGACTATCAAAAGCCACGTTGGGCCGCCGCCTATTCCGGCGAGGTGCTGCAATCTCTGCAACGCTTTGCTGTCGAGCTCGGGGCTGTCCTGGACAGCGTTCAGCCTTTGGCTACGGTGGTCGCCGGCCATTACAGTGTGCTTGTATCCAGCTCAGCGGTGTTGGCGCTGTACGAAAAAGAGGCGATTTCGTATTGGCACTGTCGCCGTGGTGAGGCTAGTTTGCTAGGAGCCCTTGCTTTCGATGCACACTCAATCGAAGTGGCTGATCAGGAAAGTCGACAGCTATGGAGCCGTCTGCAACTTCGCAATCATGCTTTGCTAGAGGCAGCCCAACTTCATTATCTGGAAATGTCGTCTGCTCATCCACATTCTGCATTGACGAAGGATGGGATGGTGCTATCTCCATTGCCACAACCGGCTACCCAGAATCTACCGCAAGCTTTACTTCTCCTGGCGCAGTCAAACAAGAAGGCTGCAGTGGATCCGATCGCAGCCTCTCACTTGCCCAGCGTTCGGCATGCAACTGCGCTGCTCCTCGTGATCGCCGTAATGGCTTCACTGCTGTTCGGTCTAGGGCGAGTAGAAAAGCTCAAGGAAGGTGTTGACCAGCGCCTTGCCTTGGCACGGACTCATCAAACACCGCCTCCAACCGAGGTCCTGTCAAAACAGGACCAACAACGGATACGTGCCGCCAATGTGGCGATTGGCCAGATGAACCTCCCTGTGGCCAAGTTGCTTAAGGCGCTTCAGCCTCCTCAGGATATTCGTGTCGCCGTGCTGAGCGTTGAGTTTTCGCCGGAAACAGAGAAGGGCGCGGGCTCCAGCCTCAAATTGAATGCCGAGTCACGAAGCGGCGAGGAAATGGTCCGGTACGCCGCCTATGTGGCGGAACGCAAACCCATCATTGAGACGAATTTGCTCAGTCATGAAATCGTCGAAAACGATGCAGTGCAGCCCTATCGCTTCAAGATGGAGGCCCTGTGGCGCGATTGAGCTCTCTTCAACTGCAGATCGCACTTAATCGTGCGCGTTGGACGCTGCTGATCTTTGGCAACCGTTTTTATCGACAGCATCGACTAAGCGGGGTACTTGTCCTGATTGGGATACTCGCCATTCTTTTTCTGTCCGCTCACGTCTGGCGTGCCCAGCATCGTCTTGAATTGAGCCGCCAGGCACTGGCAAACGCTGCTGCGCAGACTCAAACACCACTTGTAGAGGTTGGGCAGCTCGGCAAGCTGCAGGCTTTTGACGCCTATCTAGCAGCCTATGAAGATGCACCGGATGTTGTTCAGGGAATGTTCCGCCTTGCTCAGGCGGAAGGACTGGCATTGCAGCGCGGTGAATACAAACGTGACCTGGATACCCATGGTCAATTCATGCGTTACCGAATGAGCTTGCCGATCAAAGGCGATGCACAGTCGATCTATCGCTTTGTCATTGCCGCCTTGCAGACCCATCCTTCACTGGCCCTGGAGTCGGTTCAGTTCAAACGCACCCGTGTAGATGCCAAAGATCTCGAGGTCAGTGTGCAATGGGTTTTGCTGACTCGCTTGCCGACCAATCAGGCCGATAACCATAAGGCCATCGTTATCAGTTCGGTGGACGTGCAATGAAGCAACGTCAAATAATGCTGGCTGTCGCTTTGTGCGCCACGGTTGTAGCGACATTCCTTGCACCGGCACCGGCCGAGGATCTGGCCGCCGTGCGCCCGGCTATCAAAGCTGCCGCTGCCGCTCCCGCTATCGACCACGGTGCTGCCATCTCGCCAACGCGTAGTCGCGATGCAAATAATAGAGGCTCAGGACTGGTTCTCCTGGATATCGTGCGCCGTGTGCCCGACGAAGAGGATGCGGGAGTTTTTTCACAGGTATCTTGGGTGCCGCCGACGGCAAAGAAGTCCGAGGATGTCAAGGCGGAGCCAAGCGCACCGCAAGCGCCTCCTTTGCCGTTCAAGGTAATCGGTCAATACGCCGAGAATGGCGTCGAAGGCGTGTTTCTCCAATTAAATGATCAATATCTGGTTGTACGCCCCGGCGACACCATCAACGCGACATACAAGGTTTCCGGTTACAAGAACGGCGTCCTGGATATCGTTTATCTCCCATTGGACCAGCATCAAACCCTGGTCGTATCGACAACTGAGTAATCCGCATGTTTTTTGATCGTAATTTCCCGTGCCTTAGAAGCTGTTTGCGTTATCTCGCAAACTTTAAGGGCCGGTACGGGGTTGTTTTGCTGCTGCCGTTCTTTTTGCTCTCGGCTTGTGGCGGCATGATGCAGCATCGCGAAGCAAAGTCGCTCATCGCGGAGGGAAAGTATGAAGCAGCAATCCCGGTGATCAAGGAGGCCTTAGCTAATGACCCATTGAATGCCGAGTACCGCATGAGCCTGAACACTACCCGGGCCATTGTTGTGAACCAGTTCATGGTGTCGGCAGACAATTGGGTGAGGCAGGGGAATCTGGCCGAGGCAGAAAAGGCCTATCAGCAAATCCTTCGTTACGAACCGGACAATCCAGTAGCAAAACAAGGGTTGGAACACATTGTCATGACCCGCCGTCATCGTCAGGTCGTTCTTGATGCTGAAGCTCTGTTCAAACAGAACGATCCGATTAAGACCACCGAGGCCTTGGAGAAGTTGCGGGCTGTGTTGTCGGAAAATCCGGACAACAAGGAAGCGCTCAACCTGAAAGCCAGAATCAACGAGGCGCTGTCAAAGCAGACGCCCGACCTCAAGCTGGCCGAGGCATTCCGCAAGCCGATCTCGCTGGAGTTTCGCGATGCGCCTCTGAGAGCCGTTTTTGATGTTGTGGCCAAGCTTTCGGGGCTGAACTTCTTCTTTGACAAGGATATCCGCCCCGACCTGAAGACTTCTGTTCTGGCGAAAAACACCACGGTAGAGGATGCAATTCGCGTTCTGCTTGTGACCAACCAGCTTGAGCAGAAAGTACTCAACGAGAACACGCTGCTTATCTACCCTAACACCCAGCAGAAGTTGCAGGACTACCAAACGCTTTCGGTGCGTGCATTCCTGCTGACAAACTCGGATGTAAAAGCCGTTTCTAATACGATCAAGACCATTGTTAAGACCAAGGATATGGCGGTGGACGAACGACTCGGTCTGATCATCATACGAGATACGCCTGAGGCTATCCGTATGGCCGAGCGCATCGTCGCCTTGCAGGATCTCAGCGACCCTGAAGTCATGCTTGATGTTGAGGTGCTTGAGGTTCAGCGATCCAAACTACTAGAGCTGGGAATTCAGTGGCCGAGTCAGATGGCGCTGTCGCCGTTGCAGGTCGCAGGTAGTCCGGTTACCTTGCAGACGCTACAGGACCTGAACAGCAGTACGATCCAAGCCAGCGTAGGCAGCACGCTGATAAATGCGCGGAAAGTCGATACGCGCGGCAATATCCTCACAAACCCACGTATCCGGGTACGCAACAAGGAGAAAGCCAAGATCCTGATCGGTGATCGCGTGCCTGTCATCACCACAACCTCAACGTCTACCGGCTTTGTTTCGGAGTCGGTGAGTTATGTCGATGTCGGCCTGAAGCTAGAGGTCGAGCCTAATATCTATCTTGATGATCAAGTAGCGATCAAGATCGCGCTTGAAGTATCGAATATCGTCAAAGAGGTGTTAAGCAAGACCGGCACACTTACTTACCAGATAGGAACTCGTAATGCCAATACCCTGTTGCAGCTCAAGGATGGCGAAACACAAATCCTAGCGGGGCTCATCAGCAACGACGATCGGTCCACAGCAAACAAGGTGCCTTTCCTTGGTGAGATG
The DNA here is from genome assembly GCA_902168245.1 of Candidatus Melainabacteria bacterium. Classification (GTDB taxonomy): domain Bacteria; phylum Cyanobacteriota; class Vampirovibrionia; order Vampirovibrionales; family Vampirovibrionaceae; genus Vampirovibrio. The sequence continues at coordinate 11,544 of CABHPA010000202.1, read as the reverse complement.
CCGATTCTCGGCCGTCTCTTTGGCAGTCAGAAGGATGACAATCAGCGGAGCGAAATCCTCCTATCCATCACTCCCCGCATCGTCCGTTCGATTCGTAGGCCTGATCTACAGCTAGCCGAGTTTGATGCCGGAACCTCGACGAATGTCGGCGCCCAGCCTTTGCGTCTCAGTACAGCACAATCAGCGGCCAAGAAAGAAGGAGCACCTACTGCAGCGCCAGGCAAGGTAATGACGACTTCGGATGCAACTCAAGGAACGGCTGCGGCGGTGCCCGTGGTAACACCCGCTGTCAAGACGCCGGCAGCTGAGTCGGCACCGGCGACGGGCAATATATCCATTGCCTGGCAAGCGCCTAGCCAGATCAAGACGGGTGAACAGTTCACCGCAGTTGTGAAGATGACCAGCTCTGGTCCTCTGCGCGGCATGCCATTGCTAGTGGCCTATGACCCGCAGGCGTTCCAGGTCGTCAGCGTTCAGGAAGGTGATTACTTCAAGCAAGGCGGTGCTCAAGCGACTTTCAATAATCGTGTCGACGCTGCGCAAGGAAAAATATTCATGGCGGCAGTACGGCAATCCACAACAGGTGATGAGCCAGGCATCAATGGCACAGGCTCGCTGGCACTGGTGACATTCAAAGCCGTCAAGCCAGGAGTCACCGGCAAGATCCAGGTGCTATCCGCAACCCCGGAGCCTGCTCAGGCTACTGCGGTTGCCTTGCCCGTCGAGCACAAGGTGCAGATTCTGCCATGACGGTGCCGGTCCACCTTCCGCGCCGTAAGACAAACCATGGGTTCACTTTCATAGAGCTCATGGTCACGCTTGCAATCCTTGGCGTGTTGGTCATGGTGGCAGTCCCCATGGCCCAGATTGCCGTACAGCGAAGCAAGGAGCGTGATTTGCGGACGGCGCTGTATCAAATCCGAGATGCTTTGGACGCGTACAAGCGGGCCACCGAGCAAGGGCGTGTCGCGATCAAGTTGGGAGACAGTGGTTACCCAAAGAGCCTTGATGAGTTAGTCGATGGCGTGGAGGACCAGCGTAGTCCGAGCAAACAGAATATCTATTTTCTACGTCGCCTGCCGGCGGATCCGTTTTCGAGCGACCCCGCAGAAAAAGCCGCTGATACATGGAACTTGCGTAGCTATGCGTCCACTGCAGATGATCCGCAAACAGGTGTGGATGTTTTTGACGTGTACTCGAAGTCCGAGCAAGTTGGCATCAACGGCATAGCCTACAAGCTCTGGTGATGAACATGAAACCAGGCATTGGCATTAAAACTGAACCGAGCGGCTTCACGCTGATCGAGCTATTGGTTGTGCTGTCTATTGTGGCGCTTTTGATGACCATGGCCTTGCCTCGTTATTTCAACTCGCTTGAGCGCTCGCACGAAGTGGTCCTCAAGGAAAACCTTCAGGTAATGCGCTCCCTTTTGGACAAGTTCTATGCAGACAAGGGACGTTTTCCAGAAAGCCTTACCGAGCTAGTTGAACAACGCTATTTGCGTGCCATTCCCATTGACCCTATAAGCGATACGGACAAGAGCTGGATTTCGATTCCAGCCAAGGATACGGAGAAGGGCGGTATCTCCGACGTCAAAAGCGGCGCCCAAGGCGTAGACAAGAATGGCCAGCCCTATGAGAGCTATTAGCCTCAGAAGACATAGCCAAGGCTTCAGCTATTTGTGGGTACTTCTCACAGTGGCTCTACTTGGCCTGGGTTTGACGGTGGCAGCGGAGGTCGATGCAGTTGCCGCGCAGCGTGACAGGGAAAGGGAGTTGCTGGCCATCGGCCGGCAGTTCAGAACGGCGATAGGACGCTATTACGAAACTCAACTCGTGGCCGGGAAACGTGAATATCCGGCTGCGCTGGATGATTTGCTCAGTGACAAACGCTTTCCTGGCACGCGCCGACATCTGCGCAAGATATTCATCGACCCTATGACCGGCAAAGCGGAGTGGGGGACATTAAGAGTCGGCAATCGTATTGTCGGCGTTTATTCGAAGTCAGCCGTAGTACCGATCAAGCAAGCGGGCTTCCTGCCTGAGGATGCAAGCCTGAATGGCAAGAAAAAGATCAGTGAGTGGGTGTTTTCCTACCCCCCGGATCTGCAGATTCAAGTGGATGCAAGTGGTCAGGCTGTTTTACCGACGACGATGAATCAGGTTCCGCCGCCGGTTCAAATTGATGGCAAGGCTGTTCCGAATATCGGAACACCTCTTATGAATAGGGGAGTGCAATGACGGTTCACAAGTGGATATATGTAGGTTGCATCGCATCGTTGTTGCCCATCATGGCGCAGTCGCAAGACACCTCCCTGTCGCCCATCGACAACGTAATGAAAAACGCCCGTCAGGCTGGCAGCATGTGCCCAGCTAGTGAGGCAAGCCCGGTGGTTCCAGGCAGCAAGGGGAAGGTTGCTGCTTCCGCAGACATGGGCTGTACCGTATCTGCGAAGGATGCGGCTGTCATTCTGGCACGCAGCGAAGCAGTGGCAGTCGATGTCCGCCAAGCAGCTGATTATTCTTCCTACCATATTAATGGTGCACTCAACCTTGCTGCTCAGGATTTGAAATACAAGAGCTTTTTGCAGAAGAAACCGATTGTTCTGATTGGTAATGGAAAGGGAGAGCGTGAGCTGTATGCGGCCTGCAATGACCTAAAAAACGCGGGCTTCAACAACGTCAAGGTACTTCACGGAGGGATGGGCTCTTGGCTTGCTGACCAGCAGTCGGTCATAGGCAATCCCGTAGCAGTTCCAACGCTTTTACGAATTACAACGACTCAGCTGTTCGCCGAGTCAAAATTTGATGCCAATCTGCTTGTGTTGCATCCACAAATGCAAGAGGCCAAAAAGTTATTGCCGGGTGCACAGCTTGTTACGACAGAACAAGCCGAGGGTACCGCCAAGGCGATCAAGTCACTGATTGCCGCCAGACTCGGAAAAAATGGGCACAACAAGCAAATTTCGTCGGTCGTTCTGGTGGCTGCATCTGGTTTTGATGATCAGCATATTGAAACCTTGAGAAGGCTTCTTCATCCGCTCCCACTGCTTGTTCACGCGGAAGGTACGGCCGCACTGCAGCAATATGCGCGCGGACAGGAAGCCATGTGGCAAGTGTATGCCAGAGGCCCTAAGCAAGCTAAATGCGCTCTTTGACTTTCGATAAGTCCCATGCACAACATGATGGTTCGCGCATGAGCCGCCGACGGCTATGGCTAAAAGCCTTTGCCACTGCTGGTGCCTGGTGCATGGTGCATGGCGTGCCCGTACCGCAGGCTCACGCGGCCTTGGACGCGCAGGCTGTGAGTCGACGTTTGCGGTTTACTGCAACCTTTTCGAATCCGCTAGCGCGCCCCTTGGATAAGGCGACTTTTTGGTTCTACTTGCCCCGTAAGGAGGGGATGGCGCAAACCCTGCGCGACGTGCAGGTAAGCGCGCCTTTCCGGCTTCATTCTGATGCGATCGAGCATACCTTGCTCGAATTGCCATTCGAGAACTTTCCTCCCTTGGCGCAAAAGGTTGTCAACATATCGGTCGAAGTGCTGATGCAAGAAGGGCAGTCGATCACAAGCGGAAAACCTGGTACCTGGAACCGTTCCGAGCGCTACATCGAAAGTGATGCGCCGGGAATTGTTGCATTGGCAGCCGAACTCAAGCGGTCAAGTGATGCAGACACGGCATATGCGATCTACGAATGGGTTTCCACGCATATCAACTATGCGGGCTATTTGGCGGACGACTATGGGGCCTTGTATGCACTGGAACGCCGCCGTGGCGATTGCACCGAATATGCCTACTTGGCAACTGCATTGGCGCGTGCCAGTGGCCTGCCTGCAAGAGTGGTCGGCGGCTATGTTGTCACCCAAGACGCGCTACCGCGCGCCGAGGATTATCACAACTGGGCCGAGGTCTACTTGGACGGCAAATGGCGATTGCTCGATGCACAGAAACGGAGCTGGCTAAAGCCTGCCGAGAACTATGTTGCGTTCCGCTACTACCAAGCGGTTGCCGGGAACCCCTTGGGAAATGCACATCGTTTCCACATGGATGGTGAGTTGGCAGTACGTCTCTAACTAAATTATAAAAACCGTGCCTATCGGCCGGGAGGGGGAAAGTAAGATGGCTTGCAGAGGTTTCGCTGAGGCGTTGATTGCCGCTGTGTCAAAAATTGCCTGCACTGCGGCTACGCTTGCACTTCTGTTATGCAGCATCTCCGCAATGGCAGAGACCTTTCCAGCGACTAAGCGTTGGCGCTATGACGGTGAGGCGCACATTCAGAATTGCTATGGAAATACTCCGACCGAGGCATGTACGGTTTGCACTCCATGGGTAGAGGGCTTTACGCTAGTTAACGTTACTGACACACATGCAGATTGCAAATCCAATTGGGAACAGAATCACAACAATAGAACAGTTCTGTATGCAGTCAATGCAGTCTATTCATGCCAAAAACGCGGGATTCTGAACGGCACTGAATGTAGCGACGTCACCGTTTATACCAACAACTTTGAAAGCAGTGACACTGCAGGTTGGGACAAAACCAAGGTAAGTACAACGCCCTCGGGGAGGAAGTATTTCGGTAATTTCTCCAATGAGACAGCGACGTTGTCGCTCACAAACTTACCTGCTCACTCTAGGATTACGATCAAGTTCGATGTTTACGCCATCCAGAGTTGGGATGGCAGCACTGGCGCGGGCCCAGATAGATGGTTTTCGGCACTCGATGAAGTTCGCTTTATCGATACCACTTTCTCGGTTGCAGGTAGTACTCAAGCTTATCCAAACTCACACTCAGTCAGCGCTTTACTGCCGAATGCGACAGTGGCAAGCCGTACCGGAGCGCTAGAGAACAATACGCTCGGGTGGGGGCAGGACAGCGTGTACCGAATGAGCTATACATTGCCGCACAATGCGAGCACTGCAAATATTCTATTTGGAGCTGCCGGCCTTGAGGGAATTACCAACGAAAGCTGGGGCATAGATAACGTCGAGGTCAGTGTTGACAGTAGTGGGCCAGAGCGCGTTGTCTATGACGTGACCAAGGATTACAGCTCCTCGGTAAATCCGAGCGGACCTTGGAGTTATGGCTGGGTCCCGTCCATGTCGCAGTACAACTTCTCGCTCATGACGAATCCAGGTTGGATCGTTCCTGCGACCAATAACAACATCTGGAAGAACTTCGGCAATGTGGTGCAAACCGGCGTTGCGCCGGGCCAAGTGAGTATGCATCCGGGCTCCTCTCAGCAACCCAGTGTGATCCGTTTTACTGCACCCAAGACTGGCAGTTACGATGTACGGGCCACCTTCCATTCGGGGCATAGCGGTACCACTTACGCCTGGGTCATTCTGAACGGAAATACTGCAGCACCGATGCTCAATCGAGCTAATACGGATGCCAACGTTTCATTCAGAAACACCATGCCCTTGAAGGCCGGCGACCGGCTTGATTTTGTGGTTGGAGATGGCTACAGCGCGGGTAATACGCCCGTCTCGATCACCATTGCTACGCTGCCGTTGGAAACGAATTACACCACCGTTCCATTACCAATACTGAATGTCAACGTTTCTGGCTGGACCGATGGGGCAATCTACGACGCGATATTTACCAACTCGGTGCAGACTTGGAACAATGTCCCGTTCTTTATGAAGAAGGACGCATCTGGCAACAAGGTCTTTATGGGGACCCAAGAGTTTCCCGTCGGCATATTTGGTGTGACCGATGTCTACACCATGATGAATAGTGCTCGTGGAATCTACGGAAGCAATGTTGGAAAATTCGAATTCTTTGGGTCTGCTGGTGCTTACCAGTCCTTTGATATCGTCGAAGGAGTCAATATTCGCGACCATTACAGTGGTGGCTATAACAATCTGATCGATGGCGACAATGGCCGTCCTGCATATGTGGTGCCCGGGCATGGGTCGCGTCTGGATATGCAGTCCTTCCATCTCGATCAAGCATTTGCCGATCAGGTTTTGGTGAAGGTGCGTTTTGTCGGTGCAGGTGGTAACCCGCAGGGAGAGCCTGCGCTTGGCGCCTTAACGGTAGCCTCTTCGAATCCGGACTTAGTTGTGCCGACAATCACGCTGGACTCAGTGGGTCAGAGCGGTGGGAATGGTATTGAGGTTCGCTATACGGCAGCAGATAGCGGCTCTGGTGTGGGTAGGGTCTTGGTTCAGGTGGCCAATGATGCCGCCTTCACGCCCCCACTTGTCTTTAATGGCGAAACCACGGTTGGTGGAGTCGGGGCTGTAGCGGTGCCATTCTCAGCTGCACCGCGTTATGTTCGCGTAGCTGCTGTCGACAACCGCGCCAATCAATCTGGCTGGACGGATGCCAAGGTAGTAACGATGTTGCCGCCACCGACAGCTGCCTTTGGCATGTCGGCAACGACAGGTGAAGCCCCGTTAGCAGTGCAATTCACCGACCAATCGGGTGGCGCAATCACCAGCTGGCAATGGTCATTTGGCGCCGGCGGTCCGGCCCCCTCGGCACAACAAAACCCGCAAGCTACCTTCCTGGCGGGCGGGGTCTATACCGTCACCCTGACAGTAACTGGTACCGCAGGAAGCGCTAGCACATCACAGACGGTTACTGTGCTGCAGGATCAGACTCTGCCTGTGCTCACTGAATTTAAAGCAGGGGAGGTTCCATATATTGGCAGCACAACGTTGACGGGCAATAGCACCATTAGTTTGCGTGCATCGGATGCGAGCGGCATTCAAACGGTGACTGCAACACTCAATGGCGTGGTCCTGGCTGTTACCCAAAATGGTGGCATCTACTCTTTTCCTATCAATGCCCAAGGGCTGTCGAACGGCAATTACATCCTAGTTGTACGCGCCACCGACGCTGCTGGCAACGTTACTGAAGTGACTCAGCAAGTCACCATCAATGTCACCCCACCACCTGCACCTAGCATCACTGCGCCTACGGCAGGACAACGTACGAATCAGGGTACTTTCCTGGTCAAGGGGACAAGTGCTGTCGGTACCGAAGCACGCGTGTATATAAATGGCAGCGCGGCTGGCGACTGGGTACCAGTTACGGGCAGCCAATTCACAGCGAGCGTATCGCTGGTTGATGGTGTGAATCAGGTTAGTGCAGAAGTCCGCAACCTGCATGGCACTAGCGCCCGCTCGGCAGATGTCGCATTGAGCTTTGATACTAGCAAACCGGCTACGGTCACAAGTCTCAATGCATTGGCGCTTGAGCAAGGCAAAATCCGCCTGAGCTGGAACAGTGTCACCGACCCCAAGGTCGAAGGCATCGACGTCTATCGTGCTGCGCAAGCATTCGACGCCAAGGAGCAAGCCAGCAAGGTCATTTCCCTACCCAGGACGGCAACCAAGTACGACGATCTACCGGCCGTTGGTGGAAGCTATTTCTATCGCCTGATTCTGCGTAACGATATCGGCTCCGAGAGCCTGCTGAGTAACCAAGTCAGCGCCGTGTCGGACAACATCGGCCCGAAGGCCATCTCAATCCAATACGTAGCCCAGGGTAAATACGACGTGCCGAGTGCGCGCTACGGTCAAGGCCGAGTGGGTGTCACGGTCACCGTAAGCGAAGCGCTGCAAGGCGCACCGTATCTCTCGATCGTCCCTGCCGGCGGCCTCCCGCTGCCGGTGGATCTCACCAAGACAGACGACACGCATTATTCGGGGAGCTTCCTGCTGGATGGCAGCAGCGGCACCGGTGTTGCCAGCGTCATCTTCTCCGCGCGCGACCTCGTCGGCAATCGTGGTACCGATGTCGACGCCGGCGCCAGCCTCAAGATCGACACCGAAGGCCCGAACCTCGTCGGCATTGCCCTCAATCCCGGCAGCCCCATCAAGGCCGACCAGGGTGGCGGCAACGTCACAGCCACCTTCACCCTGAGCGAAGCCCACAAACCTGCGACCTCACCGCAAATCAGCTGGCGTCTCAGCGGCAACGGCCGCAGTGCCGTCCCCATGGGCAGCCTCACCCAACAAAGCCCCACCGTCTGGAGCGGCGTCATCAGCCTGCCGAGCGACGCCGGCCAAGGCAACCCGGAAACCCTGAGCTTCACCTATCAAGGCAACGACGATCTAGACAACCTCAGCACCAAGATCACCGCCGCCAACGCCTTCCAGGTCTACCAAGGCAATCTGCCGCCCCTCAGCATTCCTGGCGCCTTCACCGCCAAGGCCCTGGCTGGCGGTAAAGTCAAACTCGACTGGCAAGCAGTTGATGGTGCGACCCTGTACCAGCTCTATCGCAAAGCCCCGGGCGAAGCTGCCCTGAGCGAGCTCGTACGCACCGGTGGCATCACCTACACTGACCAGACCCCGGTCGACGGCACCTACCAATACGCCATTGCCAGCATCCGTCAGAACAACGGTCAGGAATCCCTGTCCGGCATGAGCGATCCGGTCACCGTACAGACCAGTGCCACCCCACCGGGTGCCCCGCAGAACCTGTCCTTGCAACTCACTCCGCAAGGCATCCTGGCCCAATGGCAGCCGCCAATCGCCAGCACTGTCGCCAGCTATAACCTGTACCGCGCCAGTGGTACGGTCATTACCAGCATCACCGGACTCAGTCCACTCAAGACCGGCATCAAGCAGACCCTTGCCCTTGACCCGTACCCCTCAGCCACCCAGGGCGCCTACGTCGTCACCGCCCTGGATGCGGCCGGCAATGAATCCGCCATCTCCAACTCTCAATACCTCAACGCCAGCCTCCTGCCGGTCACCGACCTCAAGGTCGAACAGATCGACAGCGCACTGCCCATCGTCAGCTGGCGTGCGCCCAATGGCAACGTCGCCGGTTACCTCGTGTACCTCGGTGCCGACACCAACGGCACCCAACTGACCCCCGGCATCATCACCGGCACCAGCTTCACCGACACCGGCTTCACCAGTGGCGAGCGTCGCTACGCTGTTGCTACCGTGGATGCCCAAGGCGAGAAGCTCAGCCGCAGCATCCTCTTGCCGGCCGTCACGGCCCAGATCGTCGGCGGCTTGCCGATCAAGCGTGGTCTCATCAACAAGCTGCAAGTTCAGCTCACCAACACCTCCAACACCGCTGTCGACAACGCGCGCGTCGTCGTCAGCATCCCCACCAACAGCGGTGCCACCGCCTGGCAGGACTACCGTGCAGCAGCAGTGAGCCTGGGCGGCAACCAGACCCAGCTCATTACCGTCGTCGTCGGCGGCCACACCGGCATGCCGGCGCAGGCCCCGCTCAAGGTTGGCATTGAGCAAGTGCCGGAAGAGGGCGCCTTCGTCCGTACGAGCCGCACCCAGACCGTGGACGTCAGTGATGGCGCCCTGGTTGCCAGCCTCAGCACCGAGCAATTCACGCGCGGTGCCAGCGGCAGCGTCAAGGTCACCGTGCAGAACACCAGCGACGTCGAAGTCGAGCTCCTGACCGCCACCAACAACGGCAGCAGCGACTCCAGCGAACTGCGCTTCAAGCTGCTCGACGGAGACAACAACGTCCTCGCCACGCAAGCCTTCAAGCAAGCCACCGGCGCCAACGTCGTCACCCTGGCCAATGGCCTCACCGTCGCACGTATCCCCGCAGGTGGCAGCTACACCTCGACGAGCTTCAGCCTCAAGGTCCCGGCCAGCAGCCCGAACAATCTCAAGGTCAAACTCGAGATCGACAAGCTGCGCTACCACACCGGTCAGGACGACTTCGCCAGCGTCAACGGACTCGGCACCGAGAAGAGTGTCTCGCTCGTCGATACCGCTTACTACGGCGAACTCACCGACGTCAGTCCCGTCAGCTCCTTCGGCGACCAGCCCATCGTCATTGCGGGCCGTGCGCTGGACCGCAGCACCCAGGCTCCGCTCGCCAGCAGCCGGCTCAAGCTCATCATGAACCAGCAAGGCTTCGAGCGCGTCATTGAAGTCCTCACCGATGGCAGCGGCAACTTCAGCCATACCTACACCCCGACCCTCTCGGACAGCGGGCTGTATAGCTTGAGCGCCATCCACCCGGACATGACCGATCGACCGGTGCAGAAGTCCTTCATCATCAACCGCGTCACCGTCACACCGAGCCCGATCAGTCTGAGCGTCCCGCGCAACTACCCGTACAGCGTTCCGCTGGTCGGCAAAGCGGCTGCAGGTACCTCGGCCAACAACCTGCGCCTCGTCGTGAATGGCAACGTGCCTGCCGGCATCAATCTGCAAATCCCCGGGGCCGTCAATCTGGTCGAGCGTCAAAGCCTTAACATGCCGCTCGGCTTCACCGCAGACAACAGCACCCCGGCCAGCGGCACCATCAAGCTCGATGCCTTGGTCGACGGTCATGCCGGCCCGATTGGTCAGGTCGTCCTCAACTACACCCTGGTCCAGTCGCAACCCAATCTCGTCAGCACCCCGGGTCATATCGAGACAGGTCTGGCCCAGGGCGGCACGCAACTGGAAACCCTGAGTGTCAGCAACAACGGCCTGCAAGACGCGCTGAACCTGCACTTTACCCTGACCGGCAGCGACGGCGAGACTGCGGCACCGGCATGGGTCTCCATTGCCAGTAACGCCAACGGCACCCTGGCGATCGGCCAGAAGCGCAGCATCGACATCAGCTTCGCGCCGCCCGCGGATGTGACCGAGAACGTCTACACCTTCAAGCTCAAGGTTGAAGGCGACAACGTTCCCACCCAGCGCCTCAACATCTACGCCAGCATCACCCAGTCGGGGCAGGGCAACGTCCTCTTCAAGATGTCGGACATCTACACCGGTACCCCGCACAAGACCAGCGGTCTGCCGATTCCGGGTCTGGCCGGCGCCACCATCACCGTGCAGAACGAAGATGTGGCCACTGTCAGCCAGACGCTCGTCAGTGACAATCTCGGTGAAGCCTACTTCCAGGCCCTACCGGCAGGTCGCTACACCTACCGGGCACGCATGAGCAATCACCAGGAGAAGGGTGGTCGTATCCAGATCAAGCCGGGCATCAGCCTTAACCAACCGGTGTTCCTGGACTACAACCTCGTGCAGGTCGAATGGAGCGTCAAGGAAATCACCATCCAGGACCGCTACGAAATCACCCTCAACACGACCTTCGAAACCGACGTGCCTGCAGCCGTCATCGTGCTGCAGCCGACCGGCATCAATCTGCCGGTCATGCAGGCGGGCGAAGTGTTCCTGGGTGAGCTCACCTTGCAGAACTACGGCCTGATCCGTGCAGACAAGCTGAACATCGCCCTGCCGACCAGCGATGAATTCTTCAAGTACGAATTCCTCGCCACGCTACCGGACAGCCTGGCTGCCAAGCAACGCTTGACCATCCCGTACCGCATCACCGCGCTCAAATCGCTTGATCAGTCCGGTGCGGCCAGCGGCGGCGGTTGTTACAACTACAGCAAAGAAGTGACCGTCGGTGGCGAGTACACCTGCGCCAACGGCACCGTGGCCCAGACCGGCACACGCAGCTACTTTGTGGCCATCAGTAACAGCAGTTGCGGTGGTGGCAGTGGCGGTGGCGGCGGTGGAACCGGCGGCGGTGGTGGCTCTGTCTCTTATACACATCTCCGAGCCCACGAGACTAAGGCGAATCTCGTATGCCG
>CABHPA010000201.1 GCA_902168245.1 Candidatus Melainabacteria bacterium | reverse complement strand
AGCGCATAGGCGATCTGCTCTTCGGTAAATCTTGACCGTTTCATGGCTTCTCCTCGCCCCATTCGGGGCGCTGAGAAGCAACCTTACCTCTAGTTTTGACCTGTACGGATATTCCGGGGGCACGTCAACTGGGCCAACAGAATTCATCAATGTAGGGTGGCTCGCCACAATGAACGGCTCATCGCCGCTGGCCTGAGCCAGGGTGTGTTTCGCAGGTTGTACGTTGCGAGCATTCAGCAGTATCGGCCTGGCGGCCCCGCGTTCCCGCGCTATCGGGCCGAGTACCTGGATGACGACGCCTTTCTTAATCTGCAACACCCGATGATGAAGCACCCCGCAGCGGGTGACGTCATAGAGGGCACAGGGGGGCTGCGCAAGCTGCGCCACTGCGATTCCCGCCGCGGCAACGGTAAGCGCGGCGGTCTGCGAGTCGTCTACTACTGGTGGGACGGCGGTTCTCAGTTTTGGCTGTTTACTCCGTTCGACAAGGGCGAAATGAAAGATCTGTCCGCCAGAGCGAAACAGGCGCTCAAGGGCATGCTCGAGCATGAAAGGAAAATTAGGTTATGAAGAAGCGTGACTTGTACTCGGAGATAGCGGAAGGGTTTGAGGCGCTAGCGGAGGCGCGGGAAGGCAAACGGACGCTGCGCACGCATAAGGTTGAACTCAAGCCTGTTCCAGAAGTGACGGCAGAGGATTTGCTGGCATTGCGTGAGCGGTTGAAGTTGTCGAGGCAGGTCTTTGCGCACTATCTGCGTACCAATCCTCGGACGATCGAGAATTGGGAGCAAGGCCGAGCAAAGCCGAATGCGCAGGCGGCGCTTCTGATTCGCCTAGTTGAGAAGTTTCCGGACACGGTGAAGCGTCTCGCGGAGGTTTAGCGCGCGGCGAGCCACCACGGTCGTAAAAGTCGTTCTAAAGGTGTCAAGGCCGTGTTGTCTAGCGCCAGCATTCGCCCTGGAGTTGTCGCGCACGGTCTTAAGAAGCAAGCACCTAATTTGCGACGTGTGCCGCAAGAAGTTGTTCGCCCAATGAAAGGTTTAGTCCGCAAGCTCCCGATCCAGTGACGCGATGATAGATTGTTTAACCCCTAGGTCGATGGCGGCCATTCGAAGCAACGCGGCTTCTGGCTGCAGGCGCTCGACATCGGGAAAACGTGTTTCAAGCGGACTGGGTCCTACACAGACTAATGGATGCTCGTACTCTGCGAACTGGTGGGCAGTAGCATCAACTATGAAGCCATCAATGTCCACCCAGAAGTGCCATTCGTTGCTCGCACTCTTGTACGCCATGACCACCGCAACGGTAGAGCGGCTGTACTTTTTTTGCATGGCAATTGCTAGAAAAGCCGAAACTACCTCGCACGAGTCCCGAGGGAAACTATGAACAAAAGGAACGCTGTTGACCTGTTCTGGGCGGCAGAAAAAAGCTCCAGCCCTAATCGCATCGCTTCGCAATGAAGTAAGCGTTGGACTTAATTGCGGCCTAACGTTAGATATGATGGAGTCGGACATCTACGCCCCTCTGGCCTACCTCCGGCCTTTTCAATAATTGCGATAACAATCAGTGTTCATTAGCGACCTCTTCCCGTTTCGTGAGCAATCGAGCCGATTCTGTTAATTTCATCACCACATTATCTTCAAATTCTGGTGGATACTTTTTCACGCCGGTAGAGAACAGTATTTGAAAGTGCCGCGAGTTCGGATTTTCAAGCAACTCTATCTGTCTCAGCATTTTAATAAGACGCTCAAAGTCGATTCCGGCGGTCTCTGGAGTATCAACCAATAGCAAGCGCGGAAATGGTATATCGGACAACAGGCTTAATTGCAGCAGCGCCAAATAATACAAAAAACGCTTCGGAACCTTCGCACTGTGTTCTCTGTATTCGCCGCTGTTAATTAAAGGAAGATATGTTTGTGAGTCGATGCACGCATGCCTACACTCGGAAACAACGGACGTCATTGAATCATTGTAGACGCGGTCGAACGCTTCAATTTGATTATGAAGCTCGGTTGCGGACTCACCGTCGAGTCGGGCAACCTCTGCTTTAGCCAAGTCGAATGCCGTCTTCTTATTGTTGTACCGCTTCAAAAGCTCGGCGAGCTTCGCTTCTAAACGATAAGCCTCTGTTGCCTTGGCGAGGCGATCACGGGCATCTAAGAGCTTCGCGTCTAACTCCTCAATTGCGTGGTCGACGCTCGCTGGAGACGCGTTCGCCTCTTGGACGCGAAGACGGTGAAGTTGAAGCCGATCTTGTACTTCTGCGCGCTCCAAATTCCAACGAGCCGAATCTTCCCTGACGCTTGCGATGGCAAGTCGCAACGTCTCAAGGCTCTTGGATTTCGTCTTGAGGATATCTAGATATTCTGCGGGGCTATAGAAGAACCTTTGGAAATCCAACTCTTCGACCGTGTTGCCGCACACGCAGTGCCCTGGCGTCCGCGCGACGTCATTCAGGCAATATGGGCAGGTGTCACTCGAGAATAAGTTCAATTGCCCATGTGCGTAAATGACTTTGTTTATGCGCTCGATATCGGCTTGAAGGGAACGTTCAACGTCAATCAACCGGCTCGCTTCCCGAACTAATTTTTCCCTTTCTTCATCCAATTCATGCTTCCGAACCTCCAGCGCTCGGATATTTGTTAGGTCGGCCGCGAGCGTTTGCTGGGCTTCAGTGGAGCCTAGTTCGCCACGTGCGAAGCCTTTCCGAGTAGCCAGAAGCGCCTCGATTTGCGTTTCTAATTCGTGTATTCGTTCGGCCAGAGCTTTTGTGTTGGCGATATCTGTAATACCGCTCGCCTTCAATAACTGTTCGACGATATTCTGATACTCTTGGTGAACGGATCTCGCCGTAGCTGCGTCCCGCTCGGCTATTTTTTGGCGGCCGATTGCATTATATAAGTCGAGTAAGGTTTTTCCGACCAATATCTGAAAAATTGCCCTTCTAATCTCGAGCGAGTCAGAAATATAATTGCCGACCTCGGCAGGCTTGTAAATGCCGTTCGGATCCGGGCTTTGGTTATGATAAATCAACCTCGCCAAATCTGAAAAATTTAACTTGAACTGCTTGCCAGCTTGAAAAATATCGACGACAGGGATATTCAAGCGATCAAGCAGCCAATCAGAAAATGTTCTGACGTCTTCCCGTCGTTGGATGGGAAGCGTAACCGATTCAAATGTTGTGGCAACGTCATCTATCGCTGTAGATGCCTTCACTACTGTAATGCTGTTGTCGCGAAAACGTCTATTTAGCGTGAACAACTCGCCATCAATCTCGATGACGAGGCGCACCATGTTATTTGAGTCTCCGATTATTTCTTTATGCTTCTCGGGCGAGCTAGGATTGAATTCATCAACCCTTCCGCCCAACCCATAGTAGATCAAATTAAAAAACGTCGATTTGCCCGTCCCGTTCGGGCCTTCAATGATAGAAAGACCATTTTCGAAAGTAGGAGACTCGAAATAGTATTGGTCGCCGGTGTAGACAACCTTTCTTATGGCTAGGCTGCCCATACGCGAACTCCTCTATCCATATATAGACGCTCCAAGAGAGTGTCGAAACTAAGTGCTGATATGCGCGGGACTATTCGTTTTAGGTCGGTCGCATTAGCGCGTTCTTCGATGAAATTCTCAGACTTCAAGAAGCCCTGCGGCAAAGATGCAAGTTCGAGGGTGACATCCAACACTTCCGCCGTGTCAGTGCGCTCTACAGACACAAAACCTCTTCGCCGCAACGAAAAAATTATTTTGAAGACTTCTCTCTTGTGCAGTTCCGCGTTAGTGAAACTTGAAAATAGTAGTTCTCTATCCACGGCATTGGCTTGGCGCATATCTTGCGTTCGGTCCAAAATATCAATTAATCGGCGATCACTCAGAAACTGGATAAGGTACACGATCTTGCGATGATCCTTTATCCGCTTGGGCGAACCCCCAAGCAAATCCAGCGTTAAAAGGACGGAATACGCAATGAAATAAAAATCTTCCCCTGAGATGAAATATAGGGGGCGCTTGTTTCTAATTTCCATCGGGCACCTCATCAAGCGCTAAGAAACAATCGTCGAATAGCGTGAGTACCGCTCCCTTGATCGAATGATGGTCCCTTTGCTTGTATCTATATGTCGTTCGCAGGCTCGTGACATGCTGCTCTGCCACCCTTGTCAATTGGTCAATTGCATCGAGGACCTGACGTTCGGTCATAACCTGGGTGGCCGGCATCCCCAACAATTCTGCTTCACACACATCGAGTATTCGCCGTAGTAGGCCCTTCATTTCTCGTTGGCCTTCTTGTTCAACAGTGCGTGCGAGACCACAGATCCGGGCTAACACTTTCAACTTCGATAGGCTGAAGGTGGGGCAGACCGACAAGATCTTCTCTTGCAGATTTCTGAAATCGTTTGCCTCAAGCTCGTCCCACTCCGCTACCGCCGGATCTTCCACGCGAAAGTCAGCACTGGACCCGAGAAGAATCTCGCTAAATATATTCCTGAGTGTATCGGTATTCAGGATGCGATCAGAAGGTACAGGCTTTCCGGACCTCTTTTCCAACTCATTTAACAGGCTGGACAGTAAAAAGCTTTCAAGGTTGGCATGTCGGTGGGTGAAGTAACGGGACGTTCTAATAGCGTCAAGAGCTGACTGCTCCAAATCTTCATTCGACTCGTCCGAGATGGACCAATCTATACCTTCAAGGAATTTTCGAAATTCCTCGTTCGTCATTCCTTCTAACAATGCAAGAAAGCCAGTGCTCTTTTTATTCTTATATTGAGCAACATACTCTTCGGTGGTCAGGAATCGCGCAATTGCAAGTTCCTCTGAGGACAAACAATGTCCTTCGACGAGGTGCTTAAGAATCTCGTGGAAGGATTGTTTGGAAGCTATGCTGAGCACTTTGCGAACTTCTAATGAGATTCGCTCTTGCGCGATCGTGGCGGACGCATACACACCAAGCTTTAAGTCGCTAGTTCTGCCGAAAGAGAAATAAAGGTCAAGGAAGGCGACTACCGTGTTTTTGATTGCAGATGAATTAAAGCTTAGGCTCGAACCGTAATACTTGTTTTCTTCACCGCTAATTTTTGCTCCGCTGCTGCCATCTATGAGAACGGAGTCTTCTAGCAATTCCATGGCGCAATGTACCAATCCGTCTCGGTTGGCGTCTATGCGCTGAAGGAATCGTATGGCTGCCCTGAGTTTCTGAAACCTAAAGCCCTTCGTCTTGTCTCCTGCCTCCCGACAAATGACACTAGAGGCATCCACGCCACCGTTCACTGTCATCTCCGCTCCTTCCACAAGTCTATGTCGAGTTGTTACCGCGACTGTAACACCTGTGGATCCCCAACAAAAGTTGCGCGCTAAGGACATCGGCGAGTCGTCTTAAACCGTCGGGCCGCAGCCATGGGGCTAAGGGCGGGAATTTGGTATTGATCAAAAATTGCATGGCTAAGACGGTCATCCCCAACGTTCCGTTCTTGGATCCGGGCGTATACTCCATGCACTACCGCATCAACGGTAGCCCGGTTTGGAAGCCGGAATGTCTTTGGCGGACTCGCCGCCGCTCTGGCGGCATTTTCACGTCCGTACGCCTCTGCACGTCCCTATGGGCGGGCCTTGGCGAGGGTGCGTTCGCGCACGCCGGTTTCCAAAGACGCCGGTCTTCCAACCTTGCCTCGTGCCCGCCCACCCCATTTGGAAGTGGGGAGCGGGCTTCAATAGTCTTTGGAGCCTGTTATGCAATCGAACCCCCTCACGGATAACCCCTGGTCCGTCGACATCAATCCCGAACTTGGCCTGGTTCCCCTCTCCCAGCTCTACAACATCGAGCGCGCCCGGTACGCCATCGCGTCGATCGCACGGCTTGTTGGCAACAGCGCCTCCGAACCAGACGCCACCGGCGCGCAGCCGCTGGACGCATGGACCGTGGCCGCGTTGATGGGCGGCGTGGAAGGATTGTGTGAGCACATGGGCGTCATGACTGAGGCCATGCTGGAAACGGCACGATCGTGTGCACAAGATGCCGATTGCGCCGACCCCACGCATGACGCGCCCGCGTCGATTCAATAAGCGCAAAAAAAGCTCGGGCCTGCCGCGACG
>CABHPA010000200.1 GCA_902168245.1 Candidatus Melainabacteria bacterium | reverse complement strand
CAATATATCGATAAATATGCCAACTCATGGTGGCCAGGTTATGCCGTCAGTCAGCCAGATGTAGCGACTATCGCGGAACTTAGCAAAGCGGTGGAGGAGTACGGACTCGCAGCAAACCGCCTGCATACTTGGGCGGCCCCTTATAGCTAAGTGTCATTGTCTCTATTGTAGTCAGACGTTCAATGGAACATAAATCTCCCGACTTGGTCAAATGGCCTGAAAATCAGAAGCACGGCAAAATGGATCTGATTTTGTAACTTTGGAAACAACCTGCTGGTTTCTTCTGTAAGCCATCTAAAGTCTTATAGGTGGCTGATAATAAGCCGCAATAGTTGGCTGAGGATAATAAAGTTGTGGTGAAAAAGATGGTATAGACCTTGTGAGGGGCGTTCCTCGTGTGTTTCTCTCTGCCAAAATAGTAGAGCCATACAGGCTGTAATAGGGTGCTCCTAGTATAGCTATAATCTTTTCACCTGTTCCAGTATTAGGAGATTTTATTTTTGCTAATTGAAAGGCTGAATACTGCCACGGCAATATTATTTTTCCGATGGTATGTAGCCACGAATTCCCAATATTTTTCTCCGGTGCAATCTTAGCAAGTTTGAATGAAATATACCAGCCTGGAAACATAGTTGCTAATACTTTTTCACCGAATGTATGCGGCCTTTGGTCCAGTTTGGATATATTATAGGCTGCCCCTAAACGACAACCGGCATTTAGAAGCAGGGGATATGCACGAAAGATTTTATTGGCATATAAATTAAACCTATCCATTTTCTTTGCTTGCACTGGGTGGTACCTCTAACTATACCTGAATAAAATGATCCGTGGACAAAATAATATAACGATAATAAGCGCCTGAAACTAAGAGGTTATTAGATGAAACGAGCTATTATCAGCCATTTGTAATTCCAAGTTGCTGTCGCATCCATGGCACCGTTTGCCTGGCAATGAAGCCCCCAATGATAGGTATTGCGGTCATCTTGGCTAAAACAACCGGATGGAAGAGCGTTTTGATAAAGTCGTTTAGCCCATTTCCAAAAATTTCAAGCAAGACTTTGTTCCCAGTCAGCTTGGCAACGCCTGCGCAGCCTACCAAGAGGGATAGAGGCAATAAGCCTTTTAAGACTTTGAAGTAGAACACGGCTTTCATTCCATTCTGAAATGCCTGAGATTCGTTTAAATCCGAGCGCAGCATTTCCTGGTACGCCTGAATGGGATTACTGACAGGCATTTCATCTATTCCCAATTTTTGTTTCCAACTCAATGGTGCGGTCTTGAAAATCCCCTGGCGTTGTTCTTGTTGAGTATTATAAATATCGATCAACCTATTTCGTACTCGACTCACCATCCACCAACCAAGAGCACCTCCAGCCGTTATGCCAACAAGCGCAGTGCCACCAATACTAGCCATAAAGTTGTAACGGGAACTGCCAAGCAATTTGGTTACTCTCAGATTATCAGGGTGGACTTGGATTTCAACGGCCTGGGCTAATTGTTGAAGAAAGTTACCCGATTTAAAATATTTCTCGACTCCCCAGATAGGAAGCCCACCCAGAACACCAAATATTAGGCCATTTTTCATACCTTCTATAGTCGCTTGCTTGGAAGTTAAGCACCTATTGACTTCCTCAGGTGTAGGAAGCTGCTTTTCATGACTGGTTGGCTGTATGGGAAAATTCCCAAGAAGTCTTCTATTGCTTCCGTAAGAGTTGAAAGACGAGGTCGGGCCATATCCTGGCTGCGGATAGTACGATGGCCTCAATTGTGGAGATACTACCATAGGGCTAATCCTTACTGTACACGAATACAGATATACTTTCAGATTAGAATTCAGTATTTAATGCACTTGAAAGATCTAAAAAAACAAAAAACAACAATAATTTTTATTCCCTTATAACGGGGTCCTCCTACTTAAAAACGAAACCACTCTTAATGTTGCTCACCTTATTTTCAAAGCGCCTTCATCTTTCAAGTATTAGGTAGTGGGCTATTGCACTATATACCTTCTCAAAAAAACCTAAATGGCAAGGTATTCATGTATTTAATGACAGGAGTTACGCAGTAACGAGTTGAGTCAGGTCTGAACGGTAGTTAGGGTAGCGATACCGCTTCAAGTACTCTTATTGAGCGGCTTGGAGACTGAGCGCCGGAAAGACCTGTCGCAAGTGGAAAACGCCAAAATCCTACCTTTACAGAAGTCGCTGGACGATTGAACGCTGCTTTGCTTGGCTGGGCAAATTTAGAAAACTTGAAATCCGCTATGAGTATCACTGGCAGAGTTGGGAAACCTTCTGGCACCCAGGTTGCGCCATACTCTACCTTCAGAAAGTTACCATATGAGTTCCATAGGTTTATTTGGGTTTTTAGTTGTGAAAACAGAATAGTTGTTTGAAATTAGTAAGCTTCAGGGCATACTTGCTCATTGTAACCGCTGATTATAATGATTTGTCCGTCGCTGACCCTGCAATTGGATTTGGCTTTTGCCTTCATCAAGGTATGAACAACCTTATCTTCGATCATAACTATATTAGTATGGTATTGCAGCGCCAAGGTGAGGACAGAATCTCCCCATTTATCTTCGGCATTGATGTTTGCGCCTTTAGAGATTAACAGCATGGCTGTATCCGGATGTTTATTGACAATAGACGCCATTAAGGGTGTTCTTAGATTTATTGGTTCTGGAATGTCTATCTTGGCTCCTTTGCTAATCAGGAAAGCTACCATTGCCGTATCCCCTCTCTCTGCAGCCAGAAATAAAGGGGAACTTATCGCACAGCTCTCTACAGCATTGGGCAAGTGCTTGCGAGATTGGTGAATCAAAAGCTGCTTTACTAGCGGTATACTGCCAGTACTTACGGCTCCTTGAAGAAGCTTGGAGCAATTCATATTGAGCGGATCAGATAGATCAATCTGTTTTGTAAGGAGCAAGAAAGCAAGTTGTTCTTTTTCAGGCGATGGGCTAATGCTAGTCAGTGTTTGCCAAGCCATTGGACTCAAAAGTATATCCAAAGCATTCTGTCCCATATAGTTCACCACATGAACATTGGCCCCACGTTGGATAAGTTTTGTTGCTAGCGTGAAATCTTGATTTTGAACGGCCACCATCAAGGGTGTATTGCCTCGGGCGTTCTGTATATTGAGGTCTGCACCCTCCTGTAGGTAGAGCAAGATATTCTGTGGAAATTGCTTATCCAGTTCATGTCGTAGTTTGGCATCAGGGCTGGCAAAATATTGGTATTGAATCGTTTCGATAATTTGACCGGCTTTGCTTTGCAGGTGAAAGGTCAATTCATTTACGACCAGGAATGGGTAAAAGCCCAATACGAGGGAAAGCCAAAACAGAGTTGAGAACAGCACCTGTGTGTGGGGGGAGACAAGTTTCCGGGAAAGGAAAATGAGGCATAAATCCGCAATGAGAGCTATTACGCCCATCCGTAAAGCTAATTTGCAAGCCGCGTCAAGCAAAAGAGCAAATAGTAGAGAGAGATTTCCTGTACTAACACCCGGATCACTGGGACCAGGCTTTGGAAGACTCACGCAAAACAGCCAAATAAGGGCACATGTAAACAAATAGGAGAAGATGACTCCGCTGATAAACGGGAATCTGGCTGGTAGGCTATAAAGGAAGGTTAAAATCTTTCGCATTCTTTGTCTTTCGAGGTTCTGGCTGTTGCCATCATAGACAGAAGCACCCACAGAGGCATGAGTGTATAGGCAGTTTAGGCTACTGTTATAAAAATGCAGACTCTTGAAAGATTGCTCTGGACAAAAACGGGGATGCATTTAGCATGGGGAAGAGAGGCAAGAATGAGGGTCTGGTATGTCCAGTGACGCAAAAACCATGTTTGAGTACCTGTACCGAAGCAACATTAGATATCGAGACTGTGGTGGAAGAGGCATTTTCAGGCGAGATAGGATTTACAGGGCTACTGGCCTGTGTCTCAGATACGGCCATCTTACGATTTCTGCAAATGGTGGGTGGCCAATCCTTTGTGCCGATTGATCCCTTGCTGAAGCAATTGTGTGTTGGCAGGTTTTACAGAGTCTGCTGGAGGACAAAAACAGCTGTCTGACATTGAAGAGTGATCTGAGATCTGACTCCAAATGACAAATTGTTAAGAACAAGGGTTTTTGTCAAATAAAAAAGCTCTGCAAAGAGAGCTAGAATTGAGCAATCTAATGATTGATATGTTATAGGTCAATTATGCCCAAATCGGGATATCGATAAACCTGGAAATCTGGCTGAAAATAAGCGTAAGGGGCTACCCACTATGTTTTCATTGAATGTCAAAACAATAAATCGCCCCAAAGCTATGGCTTCTTTGAGGCGATTTAGGTTTTCCTATTGATGGAATATAATTTATTCCGCAGGTTTTTCCACGGTGGGTTCTGGAGGAGGGTCTTTTGCTACCGTTGTGTAACCAGGCTGCTGGGTATCAGGGCTTGTGGGATCAGCGGGTTTTGATTTGATCAGGGCGGTAAGCAGGTTATTCATAAAAGAAAGTGACTGTGCCAATAATTGTATCTTTTGCTGGGTTTCTGTATTGGCGGCAGGCTCATTGGTGGGTGCTGGCATTTCTTGCTGAGCCAGTATGGATTGCCAAGGATTCCCTGCTGGCAACTCAGCTGATGATTTTTTGGCTAAGCCGGGTGGGACTCGTGTGGAGGCTGGGTTTTGGGGTGGCGTTTGGTCTGGATAGTTCGTTTGCATGGGGTCGTTTGTATACTGGAGATTGAGTTGATCGCCCGTTTGGCCTATCTGAGTGGTATTTCCGTTTTGCCCATTGGTTGGAGCCTGATAATTCTGGGATAAAGGGGCGGATTGCTCGCCTGATTTTGCATTGTTCTTGCGTTGCAGGTTCTGATGATGGCCATGACCATTGACAGAGTTCATTCCTGACATTCTCAGTTCTCCTAAAGCTATGAGCCACAGGCACTACCATAGAAAAGTGCCGCTACCCTGGACCTCTCTAGCTCACTATCGTCAGAAAGTCTTAAAACTTTAATGCTCCTCTTTAGGGGGAGGATGTTAGAACGCTGATTGAGATTCCATCGGTCACTAGGCTTGGAAACGGTAAAAGTGAACCGATTTTGAGCAAACGTTGAAGGACCACCGTCACATATTCCTAGACCTGATTAAATAGCCGTCTTAAACGAGAATATTCTGACCAAGAAACAATGCTTTAAGATTCAATTCCAGCCAATAGCCTCTCAACATGCCACCTGACACCAGGACACCTGGTATTTTACTCAAGCTTAAACGCCCGATTGGCCCAGATGCGGGCCAATCGACAATATCTTGTCGCTGATTTCAAAAGCTCCTCTGTTACGCACTTTAGCGTCTTGTAAGCACTACTGTGCTAACTCGCCATTCAGGTTTAATAATACGGGACATAGTGAAACGCTAAAAAATAGTTTTAGACTGAAACAGCTTGACTGCCTTCGGGTAGATAGACTCGCATGGGACGAATCCCGGCGCTGGGCCTCTCTTCGGAGAGAAGGTGGTATTGGGTCGCCATTAGCTTGGATGCAGTGGAAAGAACTGTTGGCTTAGTGGCCTTGGGATTGGTTTCCGCTAGTTTGGCATAGACATCATTG
>CABHPA010000199.1 GCA_902168245.1 Candidatus Melainabacteria bacterium | reverse complement strand
AGCGTCAGATGTGTATAAGAGACAGGATATACCGTTCCAGGAAAAATGAAGAACGATTAACGGATTATTGGCAGGTGTCACCATTGAGGTGCTTATGGCGTTTTGCTCATAGCGATTTCGACTATGTCGCGGAACAGATTTCTTTACAGCCCATACAGGATAATAAGCTCGTTGCCTTGTCTTTGGCCTTTGCTATTTATCGTGATAATAGTCGTCCACGTCAATGGCGGGAAAAGTTAAAAAAACTTACAAGAGATAACGCAGAACTTTCGAGTAATCTCAGTAACATGCTTCGCCCGCAAGCAAACCGGGCAATGCGTCGCTGGAAAGCTCAGGAGCGACGATGGGAAAAGCGTGCAGAATCCCTGCGGTTAGAAAAGGAACAGGATTTGGCAAAAGCGAAAGCTTACCTTACAGAAAATCTGGAATCCTTACGCTCTCAGGTTGACAAAAATCCTAATCAGCTGATCAATCCTGTAATGTACTTATATAACCATTTACACAATGACCGCAGCGTTTCAAATCGATATGCACAATATAATTGGCAAAAGCTAACCACAATTTTTGGTGAGGCTGTGGCACACTTTTATCGTGACACAGCAGTTTTATTTTGGCGTCATTATGTTCCTGTCATGCCTCCACCCTTTAAGGAGACTCCCTGTGAGGCCATTGGACTTGTGGGTCTTGAAATTGAATCTCATGAAACTGCAGGATGGCCGAGCGGCCTCACTGAAGAAGAAGTAGAAATTGCTTGCAAATTCGCCTCTTTTGAAATTAATGGGTTTCCAACATGGTTCCCTCAACTTTTTTCGGCCTACCCAGATGTGGTTTCTCGGTTTCTTTTACAAGAAATTCAGTACGAACTTTCTATTGAAACACCTGAAAACAAACAGCATTATATTTTAGATGATGTCAGTTGGTCGGGCCAATGGGCCTGGGAATCTCTAGCACCTGATATTTTTAAAATATTGCAGAAGTATGAACCCGTTAATCCTGGCAATCTTGATATGTTACTCAAAATCGTGCAGGAGTCTTCTTTGCCTGATACTCAAATTGCAACTTTGGCCACTGCTAAATGTACCGCTCTATGCGACTCAGCAAATTTAGCACATTGGTTTGCTGTCTGGACAGGCGTTGATCCAGACAAAGCTATCCCTATGCTGCAAGTGCGATTGATCGCCTTTGACAATGCCCAGCAAGCTACCGACTTCTCAATGTCATATATTTCTCAATTGTTTAACGATCGATACAACAAAGGAAAGGGTGTAAGAACTGGATTCCATTCAGCAATACATCTTAAGACGCTCTATTTGCTGATGTGCAAATATATTCGCTATGAAGATGATATCGAGCGGGCCGGAACAGGTACCTACTCACCGGGTTTGCGTGACAATGCGCAACAAGCTCGCAGCACTCTTTTAGAAATCTTAAGAAAGCTCTCAGGAAAAGACGTTTATCTTGCTCTTTCAGAAATTGCCGCCGCTAATCCTCAGTATCCTTGGTTCGCTAGTTTTGCAAAAGAAAAAGCGGAAACAGATGGTGACCTTAAAGCGATGAAACCTTCTGAAGTCCGAGAGCTTCACGATAAACATGAACGAACGCCAACAGATCACCGGGAATTGGCCGAATTAGCTCTACTTCGATTACAAGACCTAAAGGATGATCTCGAAAATGGAGATAACAGCCTTGCAAAAACCTGGATAAGGATAGAAAACGAAACTGAGATGAGAAATAATATTGGCCGAGAATTAAGAGAAAAAGCCAGGGGACGATATAACATCTCACACGAAGATGAACTGGCTGATGCAAAAAAACCTGATTTTCGTTTTTTGGGTGTTGGTTTTGATGCACCTGTACCTATTGAACTGAAAATAGCTGACAAATGGTCTGGCACGGAATTATTTGAAAGGATGGAAAACCAGCTTTGTGGTGATTATCTAAGAGATTCACGATCAAACCGAGGAATCTATGTGCTTGTTAATCGCGGTTCTAAGAAGACTTGGAAGCTACCTGACAATAAGGGCGATGTTTCTTTTGAAACGTTAACAGCGGCTTTGCAAAAATTCTGGAATACTCTATCTCCCAGATTTCCCAATATTGAACAAGTGGATGTTATTGGAATTGATCTTACTCTCCGTAATTTATCTAACTCGAAAAACAAATAATAGACTGGTATTTAAAGCATATGAATGGTAGTTTTTGAAACTGAGAGTAGTAAACTGTTTTATCAAAAAGCATCAGAACCCCTTTGCTTGATTTGGTATTAGAAAGAATTTTCATCCTTTTTGATGACTTACTGATGATTTTCAAATTCTGTGACTCAGCAAAATCAAAGATCTCACACCTCTAATATAAACTATAGTGGTCGCGGATTTTTAGACAGGTGAGGATTCTCTGAGATTCGGTTTTATAACAATAGGAAAGGAACCGAATCATGAAGAAGAATAAACCCCATTATTCCCCGGAGCTGAAGGCCGAGATTGTATTAGAGGTTTTATCGGGGCAGAAGAGCCCGGCCCAGATTAGCGTTGAGCGGGATATTCACGTGACCAGCATCAATGGTTGGGTACGGGAAACCCGAAAACAGTTATCCGCCATATTCAAAGGGGAGATTCAACAGCCGGAACAACGGCAGGCTCAAGAGATTGAAAGATTGCATCAAAAAATTGGTCAATTGACCGTGGAGATTGACTTCCTAAAAAAGGCTTCCGGGAGATGGAAGTAAAGCAGCGTCAAGGGGTGGTGGACAGACACCACCCTGAACTTTCTATCTCCCGCCAGTGTAAACTCTTGTCTATTAACCGTTCCAGCCTGTATTACCAAGCACAATCCAGCCATTTTGACTGGGATGAAGCATTAAAACAGGAGATTCGCCTAATTATGCTGGAATTCCCCTATTACGGCAGCCGAAAAGTCACGGCTCACATACAGGCCAAAGGGATTCGGGTGGGACGCCGCCGGGTTACTCGCTTACTGCGTTCCATGGGCCTCAAGGCCATTCAGCCCAAAAAATGGAAAGGAGGTAAGCGGAAAGCCCATCTAGTTCATCCGTACCGATTGGAAAATCTGATTATTACCGCTCCCAACCAGGTTTGGGGCACAGACATCACTTACATTCCCACCCGCTACGGTTGGGTCTATCTGGTGGCCATTATGGACCTCTACAGCCGGATGATTCTGGGCTGGCGACTCAGTGGGACCCTGGAAGCAGAACCTGTATCCAGCTCCTCAAAGATACCGTGGCTCAATATGGGCCGCCGCAGATTCTCAATCAAGACCAGGGCAGCCAATTCACCTCTCAAAGCTGGTTAGAAATGGCTGAAAGCTCCGGCATTCTGATTAGCATGGCCAGCAAAGGCCGCTGTTACGATAATATCCACGTCGAACGAGGCTGGCGCAGCCTGAAACAGGAGGAGGTTTACCTCAAGGAGTACCATAGTCTTGGGGATGCCCGAATGAACATTGAGCGCTACATCCAGCAATACAACCACCACCGCCTGCACCAGGCGCTGGGATACAAAACGCCAGCCAGTGTCTACAGTGGTGGCAGCCTGTGGAGTCAATCAACGCCAGGAAAAAAGGTGAAAACAGACAGCTTGCTTTGTGTATAATACCCCTCGGATCTCAGAGCGTTCAAAGATGTAAATTCTGTCTGAACGATCGGAACCACTTCACTTCCATTGTGTCTTGAGAAGGGGCGGAAGAATGGGGATCTTATTGCCAATAATGCAACCGGGTAACAAGATTATCGAAACAACGATTGATTTGGCCTTTCCTGTTGAGGGTGAGCAAATACCGACTCAACATGCCTATGCCCTCTTTTCAGCAATTTCGAATCGGGTTTCTGCCTTGCATGATGCTGACATTCGCTACCGCATGAGTACGCTACCCTGTATAAAACCGGAAGCCCCGCAACCCATTGGGCGTCTGGCTGCGGATGCGATACTGCGTTTTCGGATTTCAGTGACGGACTTGCCGCATTTTCTGTTACTGAGCCATCAGACATTCCAAGTGGATGGCTGTCAAATCCGCTTGGGTGCGCCTGTGACACATCGCCTCCAGGCGTATCCTTGTCTAATCAGCCGGATTGTTGTCATTAAAGGGTTCCAGGAACCCGTGTCATTTTTGGAGGCAGTCCAACGGCAATTATCTGCCCACAGTATTAACGCGGATTTTCATATTCTCGATGATGCCCAGGGAGAACCGAAACGGCGCATTCTTCATATTCAGAAACGCCAGATCGTCGGTTTCCCGGTTGTCCTGTCCAACCTGACGGCGGAATCTTCGCTTCTGGCGCAAGCATTCGGCGTCGGAGGTCGGGGAAAGTTGGGCGGCGGATTTTTCCAGCCCCTTCGCCCCCTCTACACGCCAGACATCAACAAGCCGTTGACACTTTCTCATGATGCCTGAATATCTGCTGGCAAAAAGCACCGTGCCAAGTCGCCCATCGGTGACACTGGCCGATCATAGTCTGGATGTAGCCTCGTGCGCCGAAATGCTGTTTGGAACCAAGGGAATCCCCAATAGTCTGGGGCGAGCCTGGTGCCGTTTTTTCAAGCTGGATTCGTTTGAACGATTCCTGTTTAACCTGAAATTGGCTTGCCTGTTTCATGATCTTGGTAAGGCGAATCCAGGATTTCAGCAAGTGCTTGAGCGAAAAGGGGTTCAAATCTTTCGGCATGAATATTTGTCTGCATTTCTTCTGTTGGAGGACTCTGTAAAGCGCTGGCTGACTGCGCATCCCCAGGTCTATTTTTCGGGGATTCTGGCGGCGGTGGCAGGGCACCATCTGAAAGCCTCCTGCCGGAATGGGCAAGCAGGCTCGAATAGTAACCCCTACGTCTTTGGTGAGCCATCCATCGACTGGCAAGGCCGTCCCAACATTCAAATGTACCTGGATCACCCGGATATTCAACAAGTTTGGAAACAGGTAGCAGGCATTCTGGGAGGCACTATTCCGGAAGACCTCCCCAGTGCTTTAGCCTGGAACTGCCAGGATATTGAGCTTTTGGAGCAGACGTTTGGGCGAGAAGCCTACAAATACAAGAGGTTGCTCGTTCGTCAAAGTGCAGAGTCGGAAAACCATGCGCATTTAATGCAGGCGCTCAAGGCCGCTGTTATCGTGTGTGATGCTTTGGGATCCGCCATGCCGCGGATGGTGGATGGAAAAGCGGAAACGCCTCGTATCTGGGTCGAACAGTTTGTGAGAGACTGCTTTGGTGCTCCTACCCTGGATAGCGCCTGGATAGATGAAAATATCATCCAGCCGCGTATTCGGGAAATTGAGGCGGGTGGGTATCCATTTACGCCTCATGATTTTCAGTGTGAAGCCGCTTGCCAACCCGCAAGAACGCTTTTGCTTTCCGGTTGTGGCAGTGGTAAGACGCTGGCTGCATGGTACTGGACTCAGGCTCAAATGCAGACCTTTGAAGCTCGACGTGTGATTTTCCTGTATCCGACCCGCGCCACAGCTACGGAAGGCTTTCGGGATTATGTGTCTCATGCGGGAACGGTTGCCGGGCTATTGCACGGCACGGCACTCTATGACCTGGAGAATATGTTTACCAACCCGGATGATCCAAGAGTCAACGAGAAGAACTATTCCGCCTCGGAAGCATTCCAGCGTCTTTATGCGTTGCAGCATTGGCCCAAACAAGTTTTGAGCGCCACTGTGGACAGCTTTCTGGGTTTTATGGCTAACAGCTACTCGGCCATTTGCCTGCTGCCATTGCTTGTGGACAGTGTTCTGGTGGTGGATGAAGTCCATGCGTTTGACAGTGCCATGTTCAAGGCGTTGCAAGAGTTTTTGCGACATTTTGACATTCCGGTGCTTTGCATGACGGCCTCGTTGCCAACCCATCGCCGAGAGCGGCTTGAGAACGATTTAAGCATGAAGCGCTTCCCGGAAAATTCGGCGGATTTTGCGGATCTGGAACAGCAAATGAAGCATCCGCGTTACCAACTGGCTCGCATTAATGAAGAGGAGGCATGGGATCGGGTTTTGTCCGTCTTTCATTCCGGTCAGAGTGTGTTATGGGTGGTAAATCAGGTTGATCGTTGTCAGCGCATGGCGCGTGTGCTTCGGGAGCAGCTTCCGAAAGAGCGCGTTATCTGCTATCACAGCCGGTTTCGATTATGTGACCGGAAAACAATTCATGAGGATGTCATCACCCGTTTCAAGCAAAAACCAGTGGGAGACGGGCTGATTCTGGTGACCACACAGGTTTGCGAGATGAGTCTGGATCTGGATGCCGACGTGCTGGTAACGGATCTTGCTCCCGTCCCGTCCCTCATTCAAAGGATGGGGCGCTGCTGGCGGGGAAGGCGACGGATGGCGGAAGAGGGTGCCGGGCTTGTGCTGGTTACGGAGCCGGAAAAGGAGCGCCCCTATTCGCCGGAAGAATTGGCGGAAAGTCGGCAATTCCTTGAGCATTTGCTGTCACTCGCTCAAAACGTTAGCCAGTGGGACTTGAATGCGTATCTGGAATCGATGGATACAGGGATGAAAGACTTGCCGGAAGCCTGGACGGGCTTTATCAAAGGGGGGCTTTACTCGCCGCATTCTTCAGATTCCCCCTTTCGGGATGCGGATGATTTTACGGTGGATGCGGTGTTGTCGTGTGATATTCACGAATATCTGGCCTTGCGCAAGGCGTACGATCCGAAATGCGACGGTCTGATTGTTCCGGTTCCGAAATATCAGGCCAAACGTAACGAACGTCTGCCGCAAGGGTTTATGGAGGCATCCAACGCCCATTACTCCGAAGATTTTGGGTTTTGCAAGGAAGAGGTCATGGATTATGTCCCAGGAACGACTTTCTCTATCGTATGATGTTTACGGCCTGCCAACCGCCCAGCATAGAGCGGGTTTGGCCGGATTACTGCTCTTATGCGATTTGCTGAAGAACGAAGAAGGGGTTTCACTGCCGGACATTGATACGCCGGAATATGGCACCTATTGCTTTACTTGGACCCCTGACAGCCTCCGCTGCGTGTTGAATTATTTCTACGATGCCGGGATGGCTGAAGTGTTGGTCAAAGCCAAGTGGAGTGGTCAGGAGCCGAAGCGGATTGAAACCCGAAAAACGCCTGAAGGTAAGGAAGAGAAGGTCTTTATATACGACCAGTTGACGCCAAAGGCTACGTTCTTCCGAAAGTTGGGAATGCCGGATGTCTGGATTCGACTGTGGTTTAATGCACTTTGGCAGACACTTCGGGCCGTACCTAAGACAAGGATTCCCTATGAAAATAGGAATGCGGCAAAAGATGCGTTGGATATTATAGCGCTTTGGAAAGATTTAGGAAGCTTTCAAAGAGACTTTGCAATGGGTAAATTTAAAACGGTCGATATTCCGGGGTGTTTTTTTATTGGGAGTCAAGCGCATAATGCCGAGATGATTCCCTTTAAAGGCCGCTTGGATGAAAATCTTCTGCTCCATTTCTGGCCTGTGGTAATGGGAGTTTATCAGCCCGAAATTCTCAAATTAGATGGAAGTTCCTCTTTTCAGGGTTATGTTTTAGTCATTCCCGATGTTCTAGATATCGAAATATTTTGCGAGGATTTTAAGGCGGCTATACAGCAATTAGATGACGCCGTTGCAGGCTACCGGCCTCGTGGTTCGATAATTGCCATTCATCACGAAGGAGCGCTGGTTTACGGAACCCAATTAATGGCGATGGCTCGCAGCCGTGCCGGGCAATCAGAGTTGTACCGTTTTTCCGTTTGTGGCATTGAAGCCTATCACTTGGAAAAAAGAGGCAATAATGTCCATATGTTGGCTTCCGATCGGCTGGAAGTTGACAAGAAGATACTTCAGCAAT
Source organism: Candidatus Melainabacteria bacterium (assembly GCA_902168245.1). Lineage (GTDB taxonomy): Bacteria > Cyanobacteriota > Vampirovibrionia > Vampirovibrionales > Vampirovibrionaceae > Vampirovibrio. The sequence goes on along the minus strand of CABHPA010000199.1, from coordinate 4,889 downwards.
ATGACACGCTTCGCAAGAATATGTGGAATCCCCTATTTAAGCGACAGTGCATTTTGAATCTGCTTTCTAACAGACCTTGGTATAAAGGATTTGAAAGGGCTTTCTCCACACAGTCCAAAGATTTGTTTTTAGGGAACAGTCGTTCGGCCCGGTTATTTGCCGGTGATATGAATCGAAAATGGAAAGCATTGAAAGAAATAGAGCAATTGGAAAGGAGTGCGCAATGACCCATCCCGAGACAGTGACCTTGCCGGTGGAAACCCCAACCATTGAGTTGCGGATTTTTAACATGATCCGGGAATATAAAGACAGTAAAGCCCTGCTTCGTGCTGGTATCAAAAGAGAAGACGCCTGGAATCAGGACGGTAAACCACACCCAAAATATCGGGAAGCCTGTGAGAAGATCTGCTCAGATGCGTTTTATCGGTTGCGTTCTTGCAAAAGTCGTGAGGATTTTATGCGCTATTTTGCCGACACGATTTGCTCCGTTCCGCATAATCTATCCCGCGATAACTATCAGATTATTGCCGGATATCTGATCAAGCAGGATGACTCCTGGCAGGATGTTAAATCCCTGGCGATGCTGGCACTGTCCAAATTTAGTTATTTCCGCGAAGACGGAGAGTCAACAGGCAATAAGGGAGAGTCAGCACCCCTACCCCAAGCTTGAGCCTGAAATTTAATATGATATTTTAATCAAGAGTTTTATTGAATAAGGAGATTTTCGATGAGGAAGAACCTGTTTGCCAGTGTCTTGACCTATGCGGCTCCATCGGCCAACTATCGGGGGGAATCCGAAGAAAACCGGACCGTGTTGCAAAAAATAACCCAAGGCAATAAAGATTATGCGGTCATTTCTCCGGAAGCCATTCGCAATGCGGTGCGGGAAATTCTGCGCACTTACGATGAATCGTTGTGCAACCGTGAACGCTTGCACAACGAGGAACAACTGGCCGTCCGGTTCAAAGATTACCCATGGCCCGAGCGTTATATTGATGATTTCTTCTTTGGTTATCTGGTCGCTGATCGCAAACAAATTCCCAAAAAAATCCAGGATGAACGCAACTTCCAATTCAAACGGGATTCCATTCTTCGGAATAATCTGGCTCTGGCCTTAGAACCCTATCGGCAAGACAGTTTATTCACACAGTCCCCATTGACAGCCGATAATAAAGATGCTCCCTGGAAAAATGCCAAAACCTCGGCATTATTACACCGAGAAACGACGCATACAGCCTTTCAGTTTCCCGTTGCACTTAATCTCAATGATTGCAAGCTGGACGACGCCCAAAATGGTGAGCAATACAAACACTGGTTCCGATTGTTGTTACAGGCGTTTTCCGAACTTAATGGCGTCGCTGGGAATGCTGCTCGTAGTTATTTTGAGATGGCACCCAAAAGTATCGTCATTCGTCTGACGACCTCCTTGGTGGCCGGATATGACACATATGGCTTCCAGCCGGACGGAAATTTTCCAGAAGTGGTGCAAGGCATTCTGGAAGGAGATTATCCTGGGGATGAATTTATTCTCGGTGGTGCCTTGGTGAAGGATATCCTGGACGAGGAAACCTTCCAACGGCTTTCCGCCAAAGGGGTGCGCCTGGAGCGGAGGGCAAACCATGCATTGGATGTCTTGAGCCAGGAAGTCACCGGCCAAGGCTTTTTGATTGCCGTGAGCAGGGGATAAGGGAATGCGTTTACGGATCAAGGCTCCTTTTGCCGCTTTCCGATATATGACTGCCGGATCATTTCGCCCAACGGCTCCATTTATTACGCCAGCAGCAGCTTATGGGCTGGTGTTGAACCTGGCGGGCATTGAATCCCGACGGGATGACGGTAAGGCAATCATGACGCTCATGCGGGATGACTTACCGTCTTTTGAGCTGGCGCTGGGCCTGAATGCACCCGCTTTGCCGGACGAGCAGACGTTGTTCCAACAATTGCATAACTATCCGGTCGGTTCGTCTGGAAAATCCCGCGAGGAAGACTGTAAAGGGGCAAAATACAATATCCAGCCGATTCGCCGAGGCTTTCTCACCGGATTGGATGCGGCCATTGTCATCCGAAACAACGCGGATGTGATAGCGTCTGCCCGACAGGGCTTGGTGGAGGGAGCTGCTGGCCTGTTAGCGGGTGGGCAATCCCGGTATGGGGTTCCGTTTTTAGGGGATAATAACTTCATGATTGATGTCCTTCGGGAAGAGTCGTCTGAAAAGCCAATCCGATGGTTTTACAAAGTGCAGTTACAAGACGTGGAGCCGGAGGACTTGCCGCCGCAGCTCTCTCGAATGCCCATCTGGATTGATCGCGCCGAAATGCACCATACCGTGACGGGCTTATTTGCGATCTCTGAGCAACCCAGCCTGGAGCCACCGGATAAAGCATGGACGTTTGTGGGTCCCCCGATTCCAACTCAAATCGCCGTGTAGCGAAGAAAGTTTAACGGTTCCAATGGATAACGCCAATCCCAACGAACAAGAGCCGTCCCTGCGAGTCAATGCGCTGCATGCGTTGTTGTATTGCGAGCGGCTGTTTTACCTGGAGGAAGTCGAGGAGTTGTATCGGGCGGATGATCGCGTGTATGCCGGGCGTCGGCTGCATGACGATCTGGCCCGGCAACAGGGGACGCAGGATGGGATTGAGACGTTGACGCTGGATTCGCCTGTCCTGGGCTTGCGCGGTAAGATCGACTGCCTGAAAAGCGAGAAAGGGAACTGGATCCCTTACGAGCACAAGCGCGGGCGCTCATTACGCAAACAAGGTCAGCCAACACCCTGGCCCAGCGACCGTATTCAGGTTCTAGCCTACGCCTTGCTCGTGGAAGATTGTTTGGGAGGCACGATCGGAGAATGCCGGATTCGTTATCACGAGGAAAACGTATTGGTTCATGTTCCGCTGGATGAGGAAGGACGCCAGGAAGTTCAACGCTATATCGAACGAGCAAAACATTTGCGTCAATCCACCGAACGCCCGTCGGTCACAGAGAACGAAAAGCTGTGCGTCAACTGCGCTCTCGCGCCCGTTTGTCTTCCAGAGGAGGCGCGATTAAGCCTCATGCAACTGGAAGAAGAACCCAAAACCCGTCGCTTTTTCCCGGCGGATGACAGCCGTCAGGTTGTTCATATCGTCAATCCGGAACATAAAATCGGACGGAGCGGCAATCAGATTAAAATCAGCCATATCAAAGGCGAACAACCGGACAAATATCTCCCCGTTGAATCGGTGGGCCAGATTGTCCTGCACGGATTTTCCCAAATCAGCACCCAGGCAATGGCGTACTGTGCCGAGCAGGAGATTGGCGTTCATCTTCTGTCGGGTGGCGGGCGGTATATTGGCAGCTTTGTTACGGGTCCCGGTACCGTCCAGCGGCGCATTCGCCAGTATCGCGCCTTGTGCGATCCGGACTTTTCCCTGACGTTGAGTCGTCGAGTTGTGACCTGCCATGGTGAAAATCAGCGACAGGTGTTGATGCGTTACCAGCGAAGCCTGGAAAACCCCTCTCCCAAAATCAAAACAACCACCGATCAGATGGCTGGATATTTGAAATCGGTTGATTCGGTCGATAATCTGGATACCTTGCGCGGGATTGAAGGAAATCTTGCCAATTTATACTTCCAGTCGTTACCCTTGCTCATCGGGGAAAATATTCCTACGGAGTTGCATCCGAATGGACGAAGCCGCCGTCCGCCCCTGGACCGATATAATGCGTTACTGAGCTTTGGGTACTCGCTTTTGTTTAAAGACGTCCTCAATGCGATTCTGGTCGTCGGTCTGGAACCGGCGTTGGGCTTTTATCATCAACCTCGTTCCCAGGCGCAACCGCTTGTGCTGGATTTCATCGAAATTTTCCGGGTGCCGCTAGTGGATATCCCGGTTCTGAACTCTATTAACCGGCAGCAATGGGATGTTAACGCGGACTTTGATGTCGCAGGCCGTCAAGTCTGGCTGAGTGATACGGGACGCAAAAAATGGCTGGAAATCTATGAGCGTCGGAAACAGGAAACCTGGAAACACGCCGTGGTAGGTTATTCATTGACGTACAGCCGTTTAATGGAGCTGGAAGTTCGATTGCTGGAGAAAGAATGGATGAATGAAGGAGGCTTATTCGCCCGAATGAGGTTACGCTGATGGGTGCGATGGACCACTGGTATTTGATTTCCTACGACATTCGAGATGATAAACGTTATCGCCAGGCGGTTAAGGTGATCAAAGGATATGCGGAGCGTTTGCAGTACTCCGTTTTTCGTTGCAGGCTCTCTCCTACCCAACTGGAAAAAATTCGCCTGGAGTTGAATCAGGCTTTGGCCGACGAAGATAGCATTTTGATTATTTCATTGTGCAACCGTTGTGTTGAACGCATTGCCCGGACAAACAGCAAGACAGATTGGTTACCCGAGCCGTCCTCGTTTTTGATTTTGGATTGAAGTCAAGCATGTGCCTTTGTTCCTATTTTTTAGCACAAAAATACTTCCACAATCCCAGGCATCAACTTGCTTTCAGGCCCCACGGAGGGTTTGCCAGGTACGTGAAATCTCCAAAACAGAGACTCAGCCAGTTTTTCTCTATTGTTCTTTTTGCTTGTACTCCTATTTTTTCTCTTGGAACAAGTTCTGTAACTTTGTACCTTGAAAATTTCATAAAAACCCCTTATGGTACCTGCGTTTCAAGCATATGGCCGCGACACCCTTTGATGCCGTCAGGCGTTGAGCACTTGTTGTGGTGGCCGTTTCGGATGCTCAGCACGAACCGCGACACCCTTTGATGCCGTCAGGCGTTGAGCACCCGGTTCCGCTGGAGACACCTCCATTAACCTAACCCGCGACACCCTTTGATGCCGTCAGGCGTTGAGCACTAGGAATTAATCCCTTTGCCGTTCAACTGCTTTGTCC
>CABHPA010000198.1 GCA_902168245.1 Candidatus Melainabacteria bacterium | reverse complement strand
CCAGGTAAGCGTCCTTGCTTCGGGTAATCTGTAAGACGGTTGGGCCTTGCCCTAACTGGTTGGCCGTATCCTGAAAGTTAGTGGGCAGGGCATAAGAAGGGGCTTGGGAAATATCGACCCTCTGGCGACTATAGCCGGGCGTATTGGCGTTTGAGATGTTATGGCCGACCGTGTTCAATGCGATTTGCGCCGCAATTAAGCCGCGCTGCGCGTTGAACAGACCGAAAAATCCCGGTGTAATCATAAGTTGGCCTCTCTTGAGGGAGGGTGTCCCTTTTCACTTTCCCGATGGTGTTGGCAGCCGATGCCGGATGATGAACCTACGCGGAGTGACTGATGGTCGATTGTAGCGGCGAGGCTGCCTTACTGGTGTTATGGGGGGTGTTTTTCCCGCCTTGCGCCGTGTAGGAAGCTCCTTCTGGGGCTAGGGCGCTGGAGATGATGTCCACGGTTTCCTGAATCCACTTCAGCGATAAATCCAGCAAATCCCGGTTGTCCCGGTTCAGGGCGGCGGTATTTTTAACGGCCTGGCGCAGGCGCTCACGGCTCTGCGTAAACCGGGACGCCTGTTGGGGCGGAAGGTGGGCGATTAGTTCGGTTAAGCTCCAGTTGGGGCAGCCCATTTTGGCCATGGTTCGCTGGCGTTCCTGTTCCAGTTGGGTGGCCTTGCGGCTCAGCGCCAACAACTCGCGATCGAGTTGGGCCAGTTGCTTGGGCTTATTAGCTGCAAGCACCTGGCTTTTATGGGTCAGCCTTTCCGAAACGGCCTCGTATTGGTAAATCTCTTCCGCCAGAATGCCATGCAGCAGGTTCAGTTGTTCGTTGCCAATCTGGAGGGAAGCGGTATTGGGGTTTTCTGTGGTCATCAGGTCGGTTCTCCTTTATACCCGGTAGTCCGCAAACAGGCTTTCGCCCTGGGTGTATGCGCGACGGATGTCTTGTTCGCTTACGCCCATAAATCCCGCTTTTTGGGCCATCTGTTGAATGTCCTGCACCTTGCGGCTCCACTGGGGAGACAGGGTTTGGCCGGTAGCCGGGGTGGAATCGAGCGCCGGTTTGGCAATTTCAATCGCCGGGCTGGCGGTTTGAACCTGTTCGGCGGCTGGGGCTGTTTTGGCCGAACGACGGGCTTCCCATGCCTGCTGGGCCTTGAGCATCTGGATGGATTGGGTGCCGGATTCAATGCGCATTAGAATTTCACCTCACCTGTTTTCCCTTGTCCCTGAACGCCGGTTTGTCCTTGAATTCCACTGGTGGCCTGGTTTGCATCCGTTTTAACGCTTTGCGACATTTGGCGATAGATGGTTTCCGCCAGCCCGAAGCCGCTGCCGCCAGGGCCGCTGGTCATGGATTTGGCGACTTCCTGGTTCATCATGCTGCGGAAATACTGCTCGGCGCTGCCGCCGCCTAAAATGCTGTTTTCGCGATCCACGGTCTTGTCCATCGCTTCCAACATTTGCTGAACGAAGATGCCTTCGAATTCCTGGGCCGCTTTTTTCAGTTTCTTCTGGTCTGCGTTGCCGGGGTGCAGGTACTGGCTCTGCAACTGTTGCAATTTGGACGCTTCAGCCTGCCCCTGCCATTGCAGGTTGCCGGGTTGCATGCTGGTGTCCATTGGGTTCATCTCACTCGTCCTGTTTTATGGGGGGGGTAAATCTAGATAATTTCCAGGGTGGCTTCCAGGCTGCCAGCAGCTTTTAAGGCTTGCAGCACGGAGATTAAATCGCTGGGGGTCACGCCCAGGGCGTTTAAAGCGGCCACCAAATCTTGCAGGGTGGCGTTGGGGCCAAGTTGCACCAGGCTGCCCTTTGTTTTGGTGATGTCGATTTTGCTGTTGGTGACGCCCACGGTTTGCCCGCCCTGGCTCAGGCTGTTGGGCTGGGAAACGCTGTTGGTGGTACTCACGCTCACCGTAATGCCGCCGTGAGCGACAGCCGCAGGTAGCAGTTTTACGTTGTTGCCAATCACAATGGTTCCGGTGCGTTCGTTCACCACCACTTTGGCGATTTCTTCGGTGGCTTCCACGGTCACGTTTTCCACCTTGGAAAGGAAGGCTACCCGATTGTCCACGTACTGATCGGGGAAGATAACCCGAATGGTGCTGCCATCAATGGCGCGGGCCGGGCCTGCGCTTTTGGTGACGGCTTCCGCCACGCGGCTGGCCAGGGTAAAGTCCGTGCGATCCAGCACCAGATCCATGCTGCCCTCATCGCCGATTTCGGTGTGGATTTCGCGTTCCATAATGGCGCCGCCGGGAATCCGGGCGGAGGTAGTAATGGCGGTTCTTTTGGAAGATCCACCCGCGCTCACCGAGGTGCCGCCGGTGGACAGCGGGCCTTGGGCCAGCGCCACAATCTCGCCGTTGGGGGCGCGCAGTTCGGTGCTGATCAACACGCCGCCTTCCAGGCTGGAGGCGTCGGCCATAGAGGAAACTACCACGTCCAGCGGGTCGCCTTCCTTGGCGAAGGGCGGCACCAGCGCCGTGACGATGACGGCGGCGGTGTTGGTGGGGCGCACGTCGTTGTCGTTGTTCAGGCGGCCGTTAAAGTTGTTGATGAGGTTGGCGGTGCTGGTTTGGGTGGAGCGGCTTTTGTCGCCGGTTTTGCTGAGGCCCACCACCAGCCCGTAACCGACCAGTTGGTTATTGCGAACGCCTTTGACGTGGGCAATGTCTTTCACCCGCAATTTGGCTGCCTGCGCCAGAGAAACCGGCCCCACCAGCCAGGAAAGGCAGGCGATCAGCAAGGCGCTGGCGATGGCTTTTTGAGAGGCTTGAAACAATGCGATCATCTGGTGCCTGGCTCCCTGCTAGTTAAAGAACTGGTAAATCTTGTTGGCGATACCGTCGTTCTGCTGACGGCTGATGACGCCCTTGCCGCCCTGAACCATCTGGAGATTGCCCACGCGGGAAGACGGGATCTGGTTATAGCGATCCAGGTAGTAGGGCTTCACAATGCCGCTGACGATTAAATCGGCGCGCTCCTTGCTGGATTCCAGGGTTTTTTGGCCTTGCACCATCAGGTCGCCGTTGGGCAGCACTTGCACTACTTGGCAGGTAATGCTGTTGGTCAGCGTGGTGTTGCGTTTGCTTTCGGCCTTGCTGCCTAAGTTGCTGGCATTATTCAGCCCGTCGAAAGAGGGGGCTTCCAGGGTTTTCTGGATTCCGCCGGTGTTAAAAGGCAGCTTGCCCAGCATAAAGCCCAGCATGTGGTTGAACAGGCTGCTGCCGTTCTGGTTGATATTCTGGGTGCGGGTAATCTTGAGTTCGGAGGTGATGTTTTGGGCCACGGTTTCGCTGATGGTAATCGTCACCATATCGCCGACCTCGCGGGAAATGGGCGGCGTAAACAGCGAGCGGGGCTTTAACGGTGCCTGCGCGTCGTAAGTGGTGCTGGCCCGAAACAGGGATTCGGCTTCCGCTTCCATTAATTGCGCCTCATGGGCCACAATCAGGGAGAAAAGCGCGCAGGCGACCCACACACGGAACGTTTTGCTGGTTGGCTTGCTTTCTTTCATTTTTTGACTCCCTGATGTGTACTCTCTCTGAACCGTTTTGCCTGTTGAGGATCCGGGTTAAATTTCCACCTGTACCTGGTTTTTATCGATGACTTTGGCGCTGTAGTACTTGCGTTCGTAAACCGACTGGCGTACCCGGATCATCTCGCCGATTTTGCCGTTGGACAGGGCGATGCCGGGAACGGTAATGGTCATGCCGTTGTCGTTGGTAATCAGGATTTGCACCGTGTCGTTGCAGGTCACATCCGGCGGAATCACCAGCTTGCGGGCGTCCAGAATTTCGCCGGGGCGCATGCTGACCCGCGCTACATAGGTGTTCAGGTTTCTTTCCTGACCCACCGCAAAACCATAACCGTGGCTTACGTCGCGGGTTTGCAACGACAGGCTTATGGGGCTGATCGGCTCGTTGGCGTTAATCGGGCTTTTCACCACCCATACCGGCTTTTGAATCACGATTTGCACCGGTACGCCGATTTCCCGGCTGCCGCCATCCGCCGCGTTCATCTGCACCCGCACCACGGAGCGTTCGGAATACATGCCGCCCAAGGGGGACTCGGTGGAGATTTTGATGTCCTGGGCGGTTTTGGCGGCGGGGAAATCAAACGGGGCGGCAGGCACCTTCATCACTTGTACGCGCACGTACTTGCGATCTTCCGGGGAAACCAGGGTCTGGATTTTATCCTGCACGTGGGCGGTTACTTTATCCCGAATCAGGGCTTCCGTAATTTGGGCGGCCTGGCTTGCACCCCACAGGTTGCCGCAGAGCAGGGCTGCTCCGGCGAGCAAGAGACTCAGGTTATGAAAGTTAGGGCGCAATGGCTTCATACAATCCTTTCGGGCGGTTATACGGTGTTATTGGCGGTTTTCAGCAATTCGTCGGAAGCCTGGATGACCTTGGAGTTGGCTTCAAAGGCGCGCTGGGCGGTAATCAGGTTGATCAGCTCTTCCACGATTTGCACGTTGGAGCCTTCCAGATAGCCTTGGGTAATGGTGGTCTTGGAGAAATCCCCTTGTCCGGCTGTGCCTTGCACCGGGGAGCCGGAAGCGGGGGTTTCCTGAAACAGGTTGCGGCCGATGCTTTCCAGACCGGCAGGGTTGGCGAAGCGAACCAACTGGAGCTGGCCTACCTGGTTTAACGTGCTGGAACCCGCCTGGCGAACCGAAATGGTTCCGTTGAGGCCCACGATGATATCGGTGGCGTCGCTGGGAATGGTAATGTTGGGTTGCACCGGGTATCCGTCGGATGTCACCATCGTCCCGTTGGCGTCGCGCTTGAAGCCGCCGTCGCGGGTGTAGCCCAGCAGGCCGCTATCGGTTTGCACCTGGTAAAATCCGTCGCCCTGGATGGCGAGATCCAGGGGGTTGCCGGTTTGCTGGATGGAGCCGGGCAGGAAAATTCTCTGGGTGGCGGAAATTTGCACCCCAAGCCCTACCTGAACGCCCACCGGGTCTGTGGTGCCTTGGTCTCCGATGGTTCCGGCGGTAGAGTAGGTCTGGCTCATCAGATCCTCGAATTCCGCGCGGGCCTTTTTGTAGCCGGTGGTGTTCACGTTGGCCACGTTGTTGGCGATGACATCGATATTGAACTGTTGGCTCTGCGATCCGGTTGCTGCCGTGTAGAGTGCTCTCAGCATAAGGGCCTCCGATTGCTGGATGGTTCAGGTTTATTTCACTCGGCCAACGTCGTTAACGGCTTTTCCGAGTGCGTCGTTCTGCATGTGGATGTTTTTCTGAAGGGCTTCGTAAAGGCGCATTCCCTGGATGTTGTTCACCAGTTCCGCGACCGGGTTGATGTTGGAGTCTTCCAGCCCGCCCTGCTGGATTTTGTAGCTGAGCGCCTGGCCGGTTTGGGTTGGCGGTAAAAGCTGGCTGGTGGCGGTGGTTTGGTACAGGTTGTCGGTTACTTTTTGCAGGGTTTGGTTGTCCGCGAAGCGAGCCACCGCCAGTTGGTCAATTTGTTTGCCGTTGCCGGTAATGACGCCTTGCGGGTTGATGACAAACGGGGCGTTGTCCAGGTTCATCTGGATGTTGCCCAACTTGCCCTGCACGTAATCGCCGTTGACGGTGCTTAAAAAGCCTTGCGCGTCGACGGTAAAGTTACCGGCGCGGGTGTAGTAGGTTTTGCCGTCGGTGGCGGACTTCACGGTGAAGAATCCATCGCCGTGCAGGGCCAGATCGAAGGTGTTACCGGTTTCGTGAATGGCGCCTGGCGCGAAGTTCACAAAACTCTGGTACACCTGGCTGCCGGTCATAATGCTGCCAATCTGGCTTTGTTCCTGGTTGGTCATCTTGTTAATCAGCATTTGGGGAAAATTCTGGAAGTTCAGCTTGTCGCCTTTAAAGCCCACGGTGTTCACGTTGGCCAGGTTGCTGGCCAAGGTGTCGGTGGCGGTTGTGGCGGCCAGCATACCGGCGGCGGCTGTGTATAAGCCTCTCAGCATGGGCTTAGCCTCCTGTGGCGTTCTGGTACGCCTGGTAAGAATTCATGACCTTTTGCACGTACTGGGTGGTTTCCTTGTACGGCGGAATCCCGTTGTATTTATCCACCGCGCCCGGCCCGGCGTTGTAAGCGGCCAGCGCCTTGGGAACGGATTGCTCGTATTTTTGCAGCAGGTTTTTCAGGTACTTGGCACCGCCCTCAATATTTTGGGCGGGGTTAAAGCTGTTTTTTACGCCCAGTCCGGCGGCGGTGCCGGGCATTAATTGCATTAGCCCTTGTGCGCCCACCGGGGAAACCGCCTTGGGGTTAAAATTGGACTCGTTCTTGATCACCGCCTTCAGCAGGTTGGCATCCACGCCTTGCTGGCTGGCCTGGTTTTGAATCATCATTTCCAGCTCTTCCGGGGCGGGCGGCGCGGCATTGTAGCCTCCCATCGCCTGATTCAAGGCGGAATCGAACCCGGCAGTCTGCTGGGCAGGCATGGCGGGCGGCGCTTCAAAGCGGCCGCGAATTTCCGCGATGCGTTGCAGGGTCGATTGCAGGTTCTCTAGGGTCACGATGCTTTACCTATCTCTATGCCCTTGGGCACACTCTCTTGATGAACTTTCCCGCTGGTGAAATCCCTGGATTGGGGATGAACCGGATGGAGAACCGGGGGCACCCTTCGTGGGAAGCGCCCATGCTGGGGGGCTTTCCTTATTCAGGGTATCGGTTCGTTTGGGGCTTTTCATCCGCTATCCGCACGAACCGGGCTGGCAGAGTCCTCTACCTTCCGTATATTTCCTCTTAAATCTCCCCCGCAAACTTGATCCATGGGTTGATTTAGACGAGATTCCCTATCGTCCATGTGGATGATTTGCGCCAAAAGCCGGTGTCGCTCTTGAAAACCCAGGCTCTAAACTGAGCCGTTTGGTAAGGACTTACAGTCTTTACTGGTTTCTATCCTTGTAATATTTTCATGGCAGTCAATGGGTTCATATCAATCCAATCAGAGTGAAAAGAAAAAAAGAAAAGGTTAGAAAATGCCGATATCTGCTGTGCGGTTTGGTTCTGTTGGTGTTGCGTCAGACCGGAACTCGATTCATATTTATTCCAGTTATCACGATCAACACTTGGCGACGCGCTTGGGAGCAACGTCTTCCAATGTGTTTGTATGCGCTCCTGGCGGGCTAGGGCAAATTCATCAGGATGATCCGCTGGCGTTGGCTGTAACAAAGCTGGTGGATAAGCGTGTGCGCAGTAAAGACAAAATATTAACCGCATTGCGGGCCTTGTTTCGGGAGATTGAACCGGATTCCAGCATGCCGGGCATTCGCAGCGGCTTTCTGGAGCCGCATCGTCAGCAGATTCTCAAAATGCTAAACCGTAAAAAAATGAAGCTGGATACATCCGATCCGAATCATTACCGGCTGGATGTGGTTTCCTGAATCCGCTGCCTTTTGGCCTGATTTGGGGTACATTAGTTATAAAGAGGCCCAATGGGGGTTCACGCATGTCGTACAATACGAATGCCGTGAAGGGAGCGATTGAAAGGAGATTCTGAAAGATGAGTGGCGCGTCGGGTTCCGTGGGGTTAACCACTACCGTTGAGTTAAAAGGACATTTAATCGACTCCCTGACCTTGTCCAAGGTGATTGACACCGTGCAGCAATTGGGCGGGGATTATCGGCTGAACGATATTCGGGTGGGCAGCCTGAAAAAAGATATTTCCTCTATTAATATGACCCTGATCGCCCCGGATCATCAGGTGCTGGCAAAACTGCTGGAGGCTATTACGCCTTACGGGGCCGTGCCGGGCGATCAGGATCAGCCGGAAACTCTGACCTGCGAACAGGATGGTGTATTGTCCCCAAACGCCTACACGGTTAAATTGCCGCAGCGGGTGCATCACCTGGAAAGTTGGCTGCCGGTGGAAAACGGCGGAGCCTGGACACTGGTGCTGGAATCGGGGCAGGCTCATATGCGCCCGGTAAGCCAGCTTTGCAAGGGCGATGTGCTGGTGAGCGGTACCCACGGCCTGCAATGGTAGTCAGTGGCAGAAAGGCAGCATTAGAAAGAGGGATGCCGAGATGAGTTCCATTTCCGCTAAAAATTGGGTCTCCCCGGTGGGGGAAACGCCGTTTTCCAAAAAGGGCAAACCCACCATTTTAATGTGCCCGCCCACTTATTTTACGGTGGCCTACGCCATTAATCCCTGGATGGAAGAAGCCTCGCCCTGCAATGAGGAATTGGCCAAACGCCAGTGGGAAAACCTGTACAAGGCTATTACCGAGCAAGCAGGGGCTGATGTGGAGCTGTTGGAGCCGGTAGACGGCTTGCCGGATTTAGTGTTCACCGCCAATGCGGCTTTTGTTCATAACAATAACGCCGTCATTGCCCATTACAAACATCCGGAACGCCGCCCGGAAGAGCCGGTTTGCGCCCAATGGTTTGAAAAGCAAGGGTTTAATGTGGTGCGCATGCCCGATCACATCTTTTTTGAAGGGGCGGGCGATGCGCTGACCTGGCAGGATCGGGTATTTGCGGGCTATAAAACCCGCACCGATATCGCTTCGCACAGCCTGCTGACGGCGGCCACCGATTTGCCCGTGCTGTCCATGGAATTGATTAACCCCCGGTATTATCACATCGATGTATGCCTATGCCCGCTGGCAGATGGACATTTAATCTACTCGCCGGACGCCTTTGATGAATATGGCCGCGCCGTGGTGGAAGCCAACGTGCCTGCCGACAAGCTGATTCCGGTTACGCCCGAAGAGGCGGCCCGCTTTGCCTGCAACGCCGTGAACATTAACGATACGGTAATTTTTAACCAGGGTTCATCCCAACTGGCGGCAGATCTGAAAGCGCGTGGTTTCAAGGTGGTGCAGGTGGATCTCAGCGAGTTCCTGAAAGCGGGCGGCTCATCCAAGTGCCTGACCCTGCGTATTGGTTAAGCCTCGCGCAATGGCAAAAGACCCAGCCGTAGGCGAGTAAGGGGCTTAAATTACCTTGTTTTCAATCCCGTTGAACGGATTGCTGGGATCGGTCTGGGGACTGGAGGGCGGGGCGGTTTCTTCATCCTGCTGGGATTGGCCATCCCCGGAATTGCCGGTGGATGGCGCGTCGCCGTCCTCATCATCCGGGCCGGAACCGGCTGTTTTCTTGGGAATCGTTACCACCAGTTCCGTGTTTTCCCCGTGTTTTTCGGTATGGCGGCTAATTCTATCCGGGTTCACCTCCTGAGAGGTGGTAAACGATTGCATAAAGCTGGAATTGACCGTAGCGCCGTTTTCCTTGGAGCCGGTTTGGCCCGAGACCTCAATGCGGTGCGGGCTAACGTTCAGCTTGACGCTGCTGGCGTCCTGCGGGTCTGTCAGGGGAATCCGCAGCACGTATTTGTCCGCCAGTTCCTGCACGTCCACGCCGGTACCGGAAAGGGGCATGGGCAAACCGAAAAAGCTGCCGCCGGTAATGGTGGGCGGTTCCAGTTGCCCGTTCTCCATGTTCTCTGGCTGATTGCCGGGCTGATTTGGCGAGGCTTGCGGGGCTTCAAACGGGTTTTGGTCTTCCGGCGCGACAACGGGCGGGGAATCCTCCGGGTTGTCCTGGCCGAGCAGGTTATCCAGTTTTTCGCGGGCGGCCATTTGCCCGACGGACTGGCGCAGGTTGAACGCAAGCGATGAGGCTAGCAGGATGAACCCTGCGAGCAGGGACAGCAGGACTTTCCGACGGTTTCTCATGGCGTGAATTCAAATCCCTCCTTGCGATGGGTGACGGTAATGGTGCTGGAAATGCCGCCACGGGCGGTAAATTCCCCGGTGATTTCCATGAAGCGGGGCTGGCATGCGGCCACCAGATCATCCAGAATTTCGTTGACCACGGCTTCATAGAAAATGCCCCGGTTGCGGAAGCTGAGGAAATAATACTTGAGCGATTTCAGTTCAATGCAGGTTTGGTCGGCCACGTAATCGATGGTGATGGCGCCGAAATCCGGCAGGCCGGTCTTGGGGCAAACCGAGGTGAATTCCTCCACCGTGATGGAGTTCGTGTAGTTCCGGTTGGGGCTGGGGTTGTCAAAGACCTCCAGCGCCGGTTTTTCGCTGTAAATCGAGCGGTCTTGCGGGTTGGTTTCCGTTACGCTTCCGGTGGGGCTCATGGGGGGCTTCCCTTCAATCATCTGCTACAACAAGCCTATTATAACGGAATGGCGAGGGGAAAAAGCAATCTTACGGGGAGCTTTCCGGCTCCTGGTTTGAAAAATAGCTATCCACCAGGTTGTTAATGCTGTTCCGCAGAAAACGGCTGTCCTCCAGCAGCATCTCTTCCTGAAAGCCCTTCAGGGCTTCCGTGACTGAGTCGTTGTACAGTCGTCGCGGCTGTGGGCCATACGGCTGGGGCTGCCTTGGGGTGGCGTTGGCTTTTATCGCCGCTGGCTGGGTCGGCTGAATGGCGGCTGCTTCCTGCTGGTAAGGCGTGGGTTGCGCTGCCTGTTTCCCTTGGGTGGTAGCGGCAGGCGGTTGCTTATGCGCCACTGGCAGGGGGTGAGCTGGAAGAGAATGCGTCGAAAGATTATGAGAGGACGTGGCTGGCTCCGCAGATGCTGGCCCACTGGCAGACGAGGCATCAGCGTCAGCCTCATTCAGGGAGTCAGCGCTTGTGTATTCATTCGGCTCGGTTTCGGCGGCTTCCGCAGCTAAAAAGCGGGCCATTGCCTGCAAGTCCGTGACGGGTTCCTCGCAATGGCGGTGCAGAATGGACTCTATGTCCCCCATATCATCCGCCGTTGCGGTTTCTGACGGGGCGTCTTCACTCAGCACAAACGCCTCGGCGGGGTGATCAGGGTCATCGTAATGTCCCAGGTCGTAGGAGTCAAAATCGTTGCCGTCATTGGTGTCATCAATGTCATAGTCCGCCTCGGCAAAGCCTTCTGCGGAAGCCTGGAAGTCATAAGTGGAATCGCCGATTTCATTAGCGGTTTCCGGAGCTTGATCGGGCGCGTATTCCGGTTGGTTGTATGTTTCGGCTTTCGTGTCCATTAAAGCTTCTTCCGTGAATGTCGGCGGCAGATCGGTAGAGATGGTTTCGGCTTGCTGAAAGAGGCTGTCCGGTATGGTGAATTCATCAAGGTTGCCGAGCGTCATGGCGGAAAACATGCCGCTTTGCTCATCCCGGCTGGGGATGTCCGCCTCAAAATCGACGTTCGGCTCTTGATAGCCGGATTCTGCCAGGGTGTAAGATTCAGGCTGGGGATGGCCCGCCGCTTCCTCTGCCGTATCCTGAAAATGGGCAGTGGGGAGATCGGCGGCGGCAGGGTAATTATCTTGCAAGGCGGCTAGCGGTTCGGTTTGCGGCAGAAAGTCGGAACCCAAAAAGTCTGCCATCTGCTGTAATTCGTCGGCGGCAAATAGATCTTCCACGGGCGCGGCAGCGGGCAAATCCGCCGAAAGATCGCAAAGCGGCGAGGTAAGCTCGCTTGCCTGTCCTTCCACTTCCAATGAATCAAGCGACCCAAACGGCTCCTCCGGCGGCAGGTAAAACATGTCCTCCGATGCGTTCGTCTCTGTGGCAGTCGGTGGGTAGAGCGCTGTTGCGGAAGGTTCCTCGACGCTGTTGACCGGCGGCGGGGCCAGAAAGTCCAGGTTGGCCATATCGCTGGCGGTAAGCTGACTGGCGGGTTCAGTCTCATTTGCGGCTGGCCCGTATAGAATGGCGTCGAGATCGATGTCCGCTTCATGCGAATTGTCTATATCAAACAGGGTCTCGTCCTGGTTGACGTTTTCCTGTTTTGAAGGCAGGCCGAAATCAATATGGGCAATATTGTTTTGGGGTGAAGGCACTGGCTGGGCCAGCAACTCATCCAGCGTTTGCTCCGGCAATATTTCCGGTTTTGTTTGGTTTGCGGGAGCCTCTGGTTTCTGGGTCTCTGGATCATAAAGGCTGGTGAGGCTTTCGTTAATTTCCTGGTACAGTTCCGCCTTGGTGGCTGGGGCATGGTGTGGGTCGGCTGGTTGTTGAGGCGGCTGTGGGAATGGCTCGGCGGGCTGCTGGCTGATAAATTCCAGTTGATTCTGCTCTACGAACTGGGGCAGATCCGGCCTGGTCTCCACTGGGGAGGCAGGGGGCGCCTCATGCTGCTCAGGCGCGGTGGCATGCTCATCGGCATGCATGGCGTCATAACGGCCAGCGGTAGGGGCTGCCTGGGCTTCAAACCCTGCTTCATCCGGAGACGCGAGCATGACGCCCGGAGGCAATTCAAAATGGCTTTCAGAAACGGAATTGACAGGCTTTTTGGAAAATGGCCAGAGTTTCACGTTCAGGCGTCTCCTACTTACGGCTCTTGAATGAGAAGGGTCTACGGCCTTCTTCGGCAATTCGGAAAAGATCTTCAATTTTTCATGGCCCCGGGATTTGCGGATAGCCCCAAAATCCCTGAAAATCGGCATTCTGACATGAATGCGTTGTTTACAAAGCTTTATGCTTGCGGTACAAGGTGGGTGGTTTTTGATTGAAAGTGACTTGACCCAATAAAAAAATAAACGGCCGGTCTAGCACGTTTGTTTTATGAGAGGTGTTAATAAAGCACCATGCTAAGTATTTGAAGGATGATCCAATCAATGGCGCTTTGTTTCTATATTCCGGGCAACCAAAAGTACAATTCAGGAGGAGAGTTGAGATAGTGGGAATTGCGTTTCCAAACATAAAAAAACCCAGCCTGGTCGCTCAGGTAGTGGCCGGTATGCTGCTGGGCGTTGGCATAGGCTCGTTCTTGTGGCATTTTTTCCCGAATGCCGACTCGCCGGTTCGCCTGGTGACGGATCCAATGCTACAGACCATGTCCGGCATGTTCCTGAGCATGATCAAGATGCTGATTGCGCCGCTGATTTTCGCCACCCTGGTGATCGGCATTGCCGGAACCGGCAGCCATAAGAATTTAGGCCGATTAGGGGCGAAAACCCTTTTATATTTTGAAGTGGCGACCATTCCGGCCTTGATAATCGGCATGGCGGTCGCCAACTGGCTGCGTCCGGGCGATGGCATCGATATGAAGGCGCTGGCGGCCAAAGGCGCGGCCCAACTGGGCGATATCACCAGCCATGTGGGCGCGGTGCAAAGCCACTCCATTTGGGATACCCTCAAAAACCTCATCCCCAGCAGCGTGGTGGATTCCATGGCCCGAGGGGACGTGCTGCAGATTGTGGTGTTCTCGGTGTTCTTCGCGCTGGCCATTATCAGCGCGGGAGACAAGGCCCGCCCGGTTCTGGCCGTACTGCAATCCATCTCGGATATTATGTTTGAGTTCGTCAATAAGGTGATGGCCTTTGCGCCGTTGGGCGTTATGGCGGCGGTTTCCGCCACGGTGGCGGCGCATGGCCTTAAAGTGCTGGTAATTTACGCCAAACTGGTCGGCTCGTTGTATCTGGCTCTGGCTCTCTTCATCGTGACTGTTCTGTATAGCGCCTGCACCATTGCGAAGATCCCTTTCCTTCGCTTGCTAAAAGCTATTAAGGAACCTTACCTGCTGGCCTTTTCCACAGCCAGTAGCGAGTCGGCGCTACCCAAGGCCATGGAAGTGATGGAGCGCTTCGGGGTTCCCAAAAGCGTGGTCAGCTTTGTAATGCCCACCGGCTACAGCTTTAACCTGGACGGCAGCACCCTGTACGTGGCGCTAGCCGCCTTGTTTGTGGCTCAAATGGCCGGTGTGGAAATGTCCTTGCAGCAGCAAGTCCTGATGTTGGTTACCCTGGTGTTAACCACCAAGGGGGTGGCGGCTGTGCCTAAGGCGTCCCTGGTGGTGCTGGCGGCTACCTTAACCGCTTTCCACCTGCCGCTGGAAGGCGTGGCGGTAATTTTGGGCGTGGATCACTTTCTGGACATGGGCCGGACTTCCATTAACCTGATGGGCAACTGTGTGGCTTCCGCCGTGGTGGCCCGTTGGGAAGGCGTTTTCGATGACCAGAAAATGGCGGTCTTCGGCACCGAACACGAAGTGTTCGAGGAAGAGGAAGCCCTGGAAAAACTGCCGGAGCCTTTGCCCGTCTAGACTTTTCCGGATATTTAAACGCTTTGGAAGAGGACGGGCGACTGTCCTCTTTCTGTATTTTGTGAAGCCCGGCTTGTCGGCGCTTTGCCTTCCGGCGACAATAGGGGCAGTTTCCCTCCCTCCCCAACCCAGCAAGGAAGAAGGCCCACCATGACGCAATCCCTCACCTCCCAAATTCTGGATGGCAAGCTGGTTTCCCAGCAATTAACCGCCTCGCTCAGCGAAGAGTTGAAAGTGTTGTCCGGCAGTCAGGCGGTTTTGCCCAAGCTGGTGGTGGTGCTGGTGGGGGATGACCCGGCCAGCCAGGTGTATGTAGGCAAAAAGGCCAAAATGGCCCAGAGAATCGGCATGTTGTCTGAGGTGTTGACCTACCCGGCCTCCACCAGCCAGCAGGAATTGGTGGCCGTTATCCAAAAGCTGAACACGGATCCCACCGTGCATGGCATTCTGGTGCAACTGCCCTTGCCCAGGCAGATTAACACCCTGGACATCATTACCACGGTAGACCCCAAAAAAGATGTAGACGGCCTGCACCCGCTGAACCTGGGCTTGCTGATGACCGGCGATCCGTCCGCTTGCAAGCCTTGTACGCCCGCCGGGGTCATTACCCTGTTAAAAGCCTACAAAGTGGCCATGGCGGGTAAGCATGCCGTGGTGTTGGGCCGTTCCAACATTGTGGGCAAGCCCATGGGCATGTTGCTGTTGCAGGAAAACGCCACCGTGAGCTATTGCCACAGTAAAACCGAAGATTTGCCCTCCTTAACCCGTCAAGCCGATATTCTGGTGGCGGCGGTCGGGGTGCCGAACATGGTGACGGCTGATTTCATCAAGCCGGGCGCCGTGGTGGTGGATGTGGGTATTAATCGCCTGGACGGCAAGCTGGTGGGCGATGTGGACTTTGAGAGCGTGGCCGGGAAGGCCGGATTCATTACCCCCGTCCCCGGCGGCGTTGGCCCCATGACCATTGCCACCCTAATGGCCAACACCCTGGCTTTATATAAAAGAAGTCTGGCTTAATCGCTTTTTGGTTATCTTTTTAGTCCGCTTTTGCCCGTAGCGCGGCCTTGCGCAGGGACAAGCGGGCCGGTTTGTGCTATAGTTGCCCCCAATCAAACAGGTTTTTGTATTGTCTCAACTGATATATGAGAGGAGAGCGTAATGCCTGTGACCCAAGTAAAACCTTACGAGGCAAAAACGTTTAATCTGCAACTCGACGGCATTTCCGCCGAGCAACTGGAACAGCACTACAAGCTGTACCAGGGCTATGTAACCAACACCAACGTCCTGAACGACAAGCTGGTCGAGCTTCGCGAAGCCGGTAAAGTGGGCACCCCGGAATATAACGAACTGCGCCGCCGTTTCGGCTTTGAGTACGACGGGATGCGCCTGCACGAATACTACTTTGAGAACATGACCGCCAATGGCGGCGCTGTGCCGACCAGCGGCAAACTGGCCGAGTTGCTGAAAGAAGCCTTTGGCAGCGTGGAAAACTTTGAAGCGGACTTCCGCGCCACTGGCCTGATGCGCGGCATTGGCTGGGCTATCCTGTACCAGGATCCGTTCACGGACCGTCTGCAAAACTTCTGGATTACCGACCATGAATTCGGTCATCCGGCTGGTTTTACGCCCATTCTGGTGATGGATGTTTGGGAACACGCCTACACCGTTGATTACAAACCCACCGAGCGCGGCAAATACATCGACGCCTTCTTCCGCAACATTGACTGGAAAGTGGTTGAAGCTCGTCTGAAGTAAGCTTCCAGCTTTCTAAAGCCTTAAACACCCTGTTTTTTCGGCAGGGTGTTTTTGTTTTCATTGGTTGAAGAGGGCTGTATCAACCGGACAATTGGGATGAGATGCTCCGGGAAATCTGTCAATCGATCTGGCCCTAGGTTGAGAACGCTTTGTAATGCTTGTTGGCTGGCGGCAAGCAATGCGTTTAAGTCAATTGGCGGAATATAGGCGGCTTGGCTTTCGACTCCTTCCAGCCTACTCAAGCCCGCCCGCAAGAGGTTTTTAGCGCCGATGTGGTTATGGTTCAGCAAGTGATGAAACCCTACCCCCACTTGCAGCAAGCCCTGTAGAAATTCTTTTTCGGCACCGGGAGGCAGCGGACGCCACAGATCTTCCAGCACCTCGTGACATTCAAAGAATTGGCGCTGGTTAAACAGCCTGACGGCCTCCTCGAAACTGGACGGCTTGGGCATCATAAGACAACATCCTTTGATATACAGAACACCAGCCTCTCACAAAGACAGGCTGATGGGAGTGTCTAGCACGAAACCGCGCGGGGCATTGGCTTAGGTGGAAGCCGAATCGGTTTTGAGCAAATCCGGGGAGATGCCTTGCTTTTTCATGGCTTCCAGAAACTTGGTGGCCGCCTGGCGCTGTACGGCAGGGGGAACCACCCGCAGCAGCTCAATCGCCTTGGATACAACCGGGTCGTGATCGTACCAGCGGTTGCCGGTTTTATCCGTTTTGGCCAGTTCGAAGAACTTTTCCAGCGTTTCGGTGCCGATTTGCTCCTCGATCTTGCCCAGGAAATTCTGGGCTTGCTCTCGGACATCATGGGGATAGGAGCGCAGCAACTCCAAAACTTCGGCGAGCAGGGGATCCTGGTCGTACCAGCGCCGGGGTGTGCCTGTGGTGTCGGATGTTTCACTCATACAATACACAATGTCCGCGGTTATTAACTTTTTTGGAATGGGGGAAGCCTGTTATACGGCGTCTTCGGGAACCGTCGATCTTTCGGAGGTGTCCGGTACACGCTGAATGTCAGCCCCAATGGATTGCATTTTCTCCACGATATGCTCGTAGCCGCGATCCAAGTGGTACAGGTCGTAAACCTGGGTGGTGCCTTCGGCCTGAACACCGGCAATCACCATGGCCGCGCCTGCTCGCAGGTCATGCGCGTTTACTTCCGCTCCGCTCAGGTGGGGAACGCCGGTAACAACCGCCACATCGCGCTCAACGGCAATGTCCGCACCCATGCGCTTGAGTTCGCCCACTTGCTTGAAGCGGTTTTCGTAGATGGTTTCCTTGACGATGCTCACGCCATCTGCAATGCTGAGCAGCGCCATAAACGGAGCCTGCAAGTCTGTGGGGAAACCGGGGAAAGGCTGGGTTACAATATTTTGCGCCTGTAAACGCTGGTTGCAGCGGATACGCATGGTGTTGGGGGTGGGCATTTCAATGTCCGCGCCCATTTCCTGCAACTTGTGGGTCAAAGAACTGAGATGCACCGGCAACACGTTGTTAACGGTCACATCGCCACGGGTGCCTACGCCTGCCATCATATAAGTGGCGGCCTCAATGCGATCGGGCATGACGGTGTATGTGGTGCCGTGCATGGCGCTGGGCTTCACGCCGTTAATCAGAAGTTCATTAGTGCCAGCGCCGCTGATATCCGCGCCCATCGCGTTCAGGAAGTTGGCGAGATCCACAATTTCCGGTTCCTGCGCCGCGTTGGAAATAATGGTGGAGCCTTCCGCCATGGTGGCGGCCAGCATAATGTTTTCGGTTGCGCCCACGCTGGGGGTGTCCAGCAGGATCTCCGCCCCAATCAGCTTGGCGGCCTTGGCTTCCACGTAGCCGTGGTTAATTTCCACTTCCGCGCCCAAGGCGATTAAGCCTTTTACGTGCAGGTCAACACTGCGTTTGCCAATGGAGCAGCCACCCGGCAACGCCACGCGGGCTTCGCCGAAGCGGCCCAGCAGGCTGCCCAGCACATCGAAACTGGCGCGCATTTTGCGAACCAAGTCATAAGGCGCTTCCACGCTGGTGATGTTGCGGGCCTGGATATACACCCGGTCATCGTCTTGCTGGTCTACATCGCAGCCGAGGTGCTTTAACACCTGGGTCATCACCACCACGTCGCTTAAATGGGGAACATTTCGGAGTTCAATGCTGTCTCCAGTTAATAAGCAGGCTGCCATCAACTTGAGGACCGAGTTCTTGGCACCCGAAATCTCAACTTCACCGCGTAGTGCCTTGCCGCCGTGAATGATCAATTTTTCAGTCAACCCATTTCTCCAAACTGTCTTGCGTGGGGGATACTCGTAACTATAGCATATACGAATTGTTAAGGAACGGTAAGCCCTTGTTTGGATGATTTGAGACCAACTTTATTGCCCGACTGTCCCCCGCTGGCCCCGACATTTTTTGAGCGGGACACCCTAACCGTGGCTCGTGAGCTGCTGGGCTGCCGCCTGCTGAGATTTCAGCCGGAGCTGGGCCGGTGGCTGGGGTGCGTGATTGTGGAAACCGAAGCCTACACAGCCAATGACCCGGCCTGCCATGCCTATAACCGAAAGACGGGCCGCGCGGCGATGCTGTATGAACACCCCGGCACGGCTTACGTGTATCTGATTTATGGGATGTACGACTGCCTGAATGTGGTGACGGAGCCGCAGGGTACGGCGGGTGCCGTGTTGTTTCGCGCATTGGAGCCGCCAGAAGGCTTAGGGCTTAGAACGAACGGGCCGGGCCGACTGACCAAAGCCCTGAAAATTACCCGGCAAGCATACAATGGTTTGCCTCTTACTGCCGTTGAATCCGGCTTGTACCTGTCTGCGGGTATGCAGGTGGCGGATCATCAGGTGGTTCAGACTACCCGCATTGGTATTACCAAGGCGGCGGACTATCCCTGGCGATTTTACGTGAAGGATAACCCCTGGGTGTCTGTCAAAGCCAAATAGCCTGAAAAGTTTTCCAAAATTAAAAAACAGGCGCAAAAAAAATTCAGGCAGCGTATAAACCTGCCTGAATTATGATTGTTTTTAAGTTAAGAAAAACTATTCGTTGCCGTAGTCTTCTTCGCCAGCGAAAGCATCTTCCAGCACGAATTCTTCATGCTTGGCCTTAATGGCGTTGACTTGCAGTTTTACGTGAGCGGAAACCTTGGGGGAGAGTTTCACGTACACTTCGTACTCGCCCACTTTGTTGATGGGACGATCCACGTTGACATTGCGGCGCTCGATTTCGAAGCCGGTTTTTTCCTGCAGAACCTTGGTCAATTCCTTGGTGGTGATGGTGCCGTACAGTTTGCCGGTATCGCCAGCGTTGGCTTCCAGCACAATTTGAAGCAAGCCGGTCACTTTGTCGGCTTTGGCCAAATCTTCCTGGTGCTTTTGCTCTGCTTTGGCGCGAATGCGCTCAATACGACGCTGCAAATCGGCCAGGGAGCCTTTAGTGGCTACTACGGCCAAGCTTTTGGGGCCAAGGTAGTTCCGGTAGTAACCGTCGGCAACTTCGAGAATATCGCCATTATTGCCCAGCGTATCCACATCTTTGGTTAAAATTACCTGCATGAGTCTTTTTCTCCAATTCCTTTCCAGAGAGTCTAGGCCCAACAATATATCACAAAAGTACGGCCCGCAAGCATGAGGAAATGGATATACCTGAGATACAGGGCTTTATTAAATGGTTCTGTTGCGATACAAAATATAAGCAGTTGTTTTGTAGGGCTTGTCCCTCTTTTAACTTGACTTTCACTGAAGGTCATCTATATACTACTAATTGTAGTAAGTATTATTGATGGTAATCGAGGGCGCCTCAGTTGTCGGAAAGCCTCATCGACAAATTAAAAGAGTTGGGGTTCAACACATACGAAGCCAAAGTTTACCTTGCGCTGCTAAAACATCATCCTGCCACCGGCTATGAAATCAGCAAGGATTCCGGCGTTCCGCAGGCCCGCGCCTACGATACCCTGAAAGCCCTGGAATCCAGTAACGTGGTGGTGGCTATTGGCGGCAAGCCGGTCACTTATATGCCCATCAGCCCGGATGAACTGTTGGATCGCTGGGAGCGTTCCTTTAAAGGTTCCATTGGCTACTTGCGGGAAGCCTTGCCCAACTTGGCCGATGAAACCGTCGAGCCGGTCATTAATATGCGCGGCGAAGACTCCATTTTTAAGCATGTCGCTGAAATGATCCGCAACGCTAGGCAATCCATTTTTGTAGAACTGTGGGAAGTGGATGCCAGGCGTTTGGCCCAGCCGTTGCAAGATGCCGTGGCTCGTGGCGTGGACGTAAAAGTGGTGGGTTACGAGGATTGCTGTATAGCAGGCGTGGAAGTTTACCAGCATTCCGCTATTGAACATTCCGTGATGAACGGGCGCTGGCTGATCCTGGCCGCAGATGGGCAAGAAGGTTTGGTGAGTACGGTCGGCAGTGGCGATAGGCCGCCACAAGCTGTGGTAACGCGCAATCCTGGGATCGTGCTGGTGATTAAGGAACTGGTGATCCACAACATTTTCCTGCTGGAAGTGGAACGCAGCCTGTTGCCGGAGATTGAGCGGCTTTATGGTCGCAATATGCTGATGCTGCGCCGCAAGATTATGGGCGCCGACTTTGGGGTGGGAGTCCACTAGGCTTGTGGTAAACTGATTGCGTTCCGAATACGCAGGATGCTTCATGCCATGACTTCCGAATCTTCCAATGTGCCAAAACCGATAAAGGGCAAGGCTTCCAAGCCTAAAAAAATGTCCCTGGAACGCCTGATGATTATGTTCACCTTATTCTTCATCGGTGGGGTGCTGATATTGGTTATTGTGCCGGAAGAACATGCCGCGCGGGGAATCATTATGTCGGTTTATTCAGTGGCTGTGTTTTGGGCCATGTTCCGCTTCGGAATCTAATCGCCGCTTAAACGACAAGCAAGTATGATCATTTGTAAAATCTTCGGTTTTACAGTAAAACCGAAGATTTTGTAGCCTGCGGAATGCTACTTTTTAGATATAACAGAACTCAGTTCAACCAGAGTGAGAGACTGGGATATTTTTAAGTCGGTTTCGAATCCGGTCGTGATTACGGTGCTGGAAATAAAATGAACGCTGGAATGTATGTTCCTGCCTGAGCGATGTGGAATGACTCAAGGCGGACGCCCTGATGTAGAGGAGATGAGTGATGGATTGCGAGGAATTTACGAAGGGTCTTCTTGAATTAATGAAAGGAGCGCATGCTTTTTATTTGCAAGCGTCGGAGGAAAACCTTCCCGTTCCAGGGTTGCCTGAAGACTCTGAAAGAAGTCTTTTGGAAGGCGCTCAATCTCGCCTTGCTTAATATATTCCACTAGCGCCAGGATCAACTCCTCAAAAGAATAATCATCCATGGCCCTTAGCGCCCGGAGTTGGGTCAATGAGAACTGACCTTCCTTAAATGCGTTGGTGTTGGCCAGCTTAACTAACGTGTCGTTTTTAAACCCTCTTCGGCCATGAATGAGGTTGGAGAGCGCATCGCCCGTAATACCCATTTGGCGGGCCACGTCTTCAATTTGGATACCGTTTCGCATTAAGAACAACTGGATTGCGAGGCCCAGCTTTTTATCAGATGGCTTCATGCTTCATGCTTCCCCACTCAAACTCCAACCTCTGCTTTTGTTAAGGTAGATTTCATTAATGATAGATTTTCTTTCGAGAATGATATAATTGCTTTATAAAACAAATTTGCGCTTGGGGCTGCTGAATGGGCATAACAGTTGTATCGGCTTACTTTTCAGCATCATATCTATTGTAAAACAAAAGTAAAGCGGACTTAAGTGGGTGTATTTTCGGTTTTGGTCTGTAGGGGGCTTTCAATGCGTCTTCAAATAGCTGAAGTGGCCCGTAAAAATAAGGGCTGGAATATGCGCAAGCTTGCGGACAAGCTGGATCTCGACCATCAAACGGTTATGTACTGGAACCAAGGGCGCTCCTATCCGCGCTTGCCCACTTTAATCCGGTTGTGTCGGTTACTGGAATGCACCCTGGAAGATCTGCTTACCGATTTCTAACCGCGCCGGACTATACTATGATGGGCGGGATCCCCAAATGGCAACAGAAAGGACACCCCGCCGATGTCTCCCAGTAGCGAACTGCAGCTTCCAACCAATTTGTCCGCCCTCAAGGAAATGCTGCCTGCGCCGCCCCTGCCCATTGGCAGCTATGTGGCGGTAACCCGCGTCGATAATCTGCTGTATACATCGGGCGTATTGCCCATGAAGGACGGGCAGGTGGCCTATACCGGCGCAATCGGTACCTGGGGCGTGGATGCGGAATATGGTAAACAGGCTGCCCAATTGTGCGTGTTAAACGCGCTAAGCCTGATTAACCATGAGTTGAACGGTCAACTGGAACGGGTGAAGCGTATTGTGAAAGTGACCGGCTTTGTGAGCAGTACCGCCAGCTTTTACGACCAACCCGCCGTGATGAACGGGGCTTCCGACTTTTTGGTGGGGCATTTTGGCGAAGCGGGCAAGCATGTGCGTTCCGCCGTGGGCGTGAGTAGCCTGCCTCGCAACGCATCGGTGGAAGTGGAGCTGGTGGTCGAAATCGAGCCGTAGGCGCTCTTTCTCAACTTTCATCCATATCCTTGTAATGTTCGCCAAGCCTGTTATGGCGAGCAAATGCGGTATGTCCGCCATTCCGATGCCGGTTAAAACCTAGGCCGGGCTAATGACCCTGCTTGGCTATTGTCCGTAACGACGCTCGCGACGGGCAAATTCTTCTACTGCCAAGTTAAAGGCGGCAGGGCTGAAATCCGGCCATAGGGTTTCTGTAATATACAACTCCGCATATGCGCACTGCCACAGCAGGTAATTGCTAATGCGGCACTCTCCGCCGGTGCGAATCAGCAAGTCCAGTTCCGGCAGACCGTTAGTATATAACAACGGTGTAATGCTTTCTTCTGTAATGGTTTCCGGCGTTAAATCGCCTGCCTGGATTTGTTTTCCCAACTGGCGCATGGCATGGATGATTTCCTGCCTGCCACCGTAATTGGCCGCAATTTGAAACTTCAAGCCGCTATTACTGGCGGTTTTGGCATGCGCGGCCTGGATTAAATCGCATAACGCCGGGGAGAACGAGCTTAAATCCCCGATAAAGCGAATTTGCACATTGTTCTGGTGCAGGTCTTCCAGCTCGGTGGCCAGCGCTTCCAGAAATAACTTCATCAGGTAGCCCACTTCCTCTTCGCTGCGCTGCCAGTTTTCGGTGGAAAAGGCATATACGGTCAGCGCCTGCAAGCCAATATCGCCGCAGTGGCGCACCAGTTTTTTCAGGGCATCCACGCCTTGCTTATGCCCAACCAGGGTGGGCAATAACTTTTGCTTGGCCCAACGCCGGTTGCCGTCCATAATAATCGCCACATGGGACAGGCCGGTTTCGCGGATGAGGGCGGGAATATCGGTTGCAATGGATGATGAAGGCATACGCATTATTGTAGGCCAAGCAAAACCGAAGACAAGAGTGAAGGCTGTCCCCAAAAGGTTTTTCTTTAGAGGCGGTTGAGGCATTGGCGAAGCCGCACCTAAAGAAAAACAGCTTTACCTGATTAGAGGAGATGACATAGTGTAGTAGTAGGTGTGTTCGTTGGTAAAGCTGGAGAATTGAGTAGTTCGTTTTGTTTAACTTTCGCGGAATCAATTATAGCAAAACAAGATTAGCGATGTGTATTTTCCTTGAAAGGAATTTTGGCTGGAATTGGAAAAAGCCTCCAATAAAGCCTTTTAGCCCCACAACAAAACAGAGGCCATCGTAAGATAGCCTCTGCTGTTGGATTTAAAGCGTCGCTGGATTAAGAAACCTGGCTGATCACGCGGGTGCGGTTCGCCATGACGGCGGCGGCCCGGTTGCTCATTTCGGCTTCGTTGGCGGCCTGGTTAACAAAAGAGCCGATGCCCACGGCGGCGGCGCCTGCTTCAAAAGCCAGGGCCACGTTGTCGGCGTTGATGCCGCTAGCGGTCATCACGGGCAAGCGGGTGGCTTTTACCAGGGCGCGGGTGTTACGCAGGGTCAGTTCTTCTTTTTCAGCAGCGGTCAGGGATTTAACGGTCGGTTCGCTCGCCAGTACGCGGGCTGCGCCCTCGGTCTGGATCAGGTCCACGCCCAGGGCTTCCAGTTTGGCGGCCAATTGAATCTGGCTTTCTACGGTCAGATGGCCCGGAATGGTAATAGAAACCAGGGCTTGGCCTTTTACCAGCGCCACGGTTTCTTCGGCCAGTTTCAGCACTTCATCGGCGCTCAGGAACAGGCCTTGATCGTACAGGGCGTCGAAGTTGCCCAGCTCGGCCACTTCTGCGCCAGCGGCCACGGCTGCGGCCAAGGCTTTCGGCTCCACGCTGGACGCGAAAATAGCGGCGGAAGTCACTTCCCGCACGGCTTCCACGATTTGCGGGTGGGCGGCTACGTCAACGGCATGGGCGCCAGCGGCTTCGGCGGCGCGGGCCACTTGCAGGATGTTATCCAGATCCAGGTTGGCGATACCGGCGATGACTTTAACGGCGTTGCGGTTTTTCAGGGCCGCTTTCAGGGTTTCGAGACTTTTGTTCATGATCAGCACTCTCCAAACAGACATAAAACGATATGCCTGCCATTATAGAACCGATCCGTTCAAATGGAAATTCCCTGCATTTGGGCCTCTATGTCGGGCGCTTCCCGTCTGGCCTGCTCCAGCTTGCTCTCGGAGAGGGTGGTTTCCCCAATTTGCTCCAATGCCTTGCCCCAGTAATAAAAAATAAGGGGGCGGGCTTCTGCCGGGTTCGCATCCAGAATCTCCTCAAACCCCTGGTTCAGGGCGTCCGTCGATTCAATCCGGCCCATCATCAAGGCCCGGTTCGCCTGGGCGTCCAGGTGCGTCGGGTCCAGTGCGTTGACCTGCTCAAAGCAATGCAGCGCCTCGGCATCGGCAGCCTGTTTTTCTTCCGGCGTAATGGCGGCGTCCGCTTTGCGGATCAGGCACAGACCCATCAGGTACAGGCAAGGAATGGAATCGGCCCGCTCGGCCAGAATCCCCCGAAGAATAGCTTCGGCCTCTTCCAGCCTGGAAAGCCGGAGCAATACCTCGCCTAGCCCAATGCGGGCTTCCATGTAGTCTGGCTCTACGCTCAGGGCTTTCTGGTACTTGCTCAGCGCCTCTTTATAATCGCCGTGGCGGTATAGAATGACCCCATAAAAGAAGTTCACCCGCGCCGAATCCGGCGCTTTGCGAATCAGCGGGCGCATGCGGCGCACGGCTTCCATGGTGTCGCCCATTTCGCATAGCACCAGGGCCATGTTGACGGCGGCATCCTCGAAGTCCGGTTTTTCTTCCAATGCCTTTTGCAAGTGCTGTTGGGCCTTTTCCAGGTTTCCAGCGCCCATAAAGTGGGTTCCCAGCAGGTAATGGGCCTGCGGGTTCCATTTGTCCTTTTTCTCGATTTCAAACAGCAACGTAATGGCCTCATCCTGGTGGCCGGTTTTAATCAGCGCCATGGAAAGGTTCAGCAGCACATCCAGATTGTCCGGTTCTTCCATGGCGGCTTGTTTCAAATGTTCCAGCGCTTCGGGGTAGCGTTTCTGCTCCAGCAGAAAATGTCCCCATTGCTGGTGGACGCCAACCAGTTCCGGGTCTAGCTCCAGGCTTTTGGCCAGGCGGGAATAACCCTCTTCGAACTCGCCCAGTCGGCACAGGGCAATGCCCCAGCTCAGGTAGGCCTCAGGCAAT
Organism: Candidatus Melainabacteria bacterium; assembly: GCA_902168245.1. Classification (GTDB taxonomy): domain Bacteria; phylum Cyanobacteriota; class Vampirovibrionia; order Vampirovibrionales; family Vampirovibrionaceae; genus Vampirovibrio. The sequence goes on along the minus strand of CABHPA010000198.1, from coordinate 55,861 downwards.
TCCGGGTCTAGCGTAATGGCGTGTCGGTAATTGGAAATGGCCACATCCAGCCGGTTCAAATTCGCCAGGATATCGCCCTGGTTCAGGTAGACTTCCGGTTTTTCCTGCTCCAGCCCCAGCGCCTTTTTGGATTTTTCCAGCGCTTCCTCGTAGCGGCCCAGCCGGTTCAGGGCCACGCTCCAAAAGTAATAGGCTTCCGCATGCTTGGGAATAAAACGCAAGGTAATCTGGAATTTTTCAATGGCGCTTTCGTAATCCTGCAATTCCGCCAATATGGCTCCCCACAAAAAGTACAGGTGGGGCTGGTAGCCATGCATGGCCAACGCCTGCTTCAGGTTTTTAATGGCTTCCGGGTAAGCGCCGGTTCGGGCCAGGGCAATGCTCCAGTTCACGTAAGGTTCGGGGTTGTCGGGGCTTAGGGTGATGGCGCGCTCGTATTTCTCGCGGGCCTCCTCTACCTTGCCCTGTTCCATTAGGGCGGCCCCCCACAGAATATACGGGTTTACCGCCTTGTTGTCCTTCTGGATGGCGAGCTTGAATTTCTCAATGGCGTCATCCAGCCGGTTAATTTTCGCCAGGGCCACACCCCAGTTCAGGTAAGGCTCAAAGCGGTTGGGGGCGATTTCGCTGGCTTTTTCAAACTTCAGCAAGGCTTCGCTAATGTTGCCCGCCTGGGCCAAATCAATGCCCCAGTTCACGTACGCAATGGCATGATCCGGCGAAGCGCCGACTGCGCGCTTATATTCGTCCACCATTTTGTTGTAGTGGCCGATTTTATCCAGAAATTTTTGGATGTTCTTATTCATGACTGTGTCTATCAAAGACTAAAGAGAGCTTGGGGACAAGCTCTCTTTAGGGTGATTTTGCCTTTAGAAAAGATTTAAATACACTTTATTCCCAGGCTTCCTCAGTGAACATGGGTTCGGTTTCTATTAAATCATATGCGCTGAGGTATTCCAGAAAATCCCGCTGATTGTATCGTTCCCGCTTCAATGTGCGGGCGCTGTAGGTTCCGGCCGCAAAATCCAGTGCCTCGAATTTTTCCACATAGCGTTTCATGGGCCGATTCATACTGAACATTCTCCTCTCACGTTTAGAATGGTTGGATTGTGGATCTGAAAAAAATTGGATTAATACAGTGATGGTTACTTGGATCGATTGCCTAATGAAAGCCGCTTCAGTCGCCTGTGTTCCTTCTTATTGATGCGTTAAACTGCCTGTGGTGGAGTTGAACTGCCTGATTACGGACACGTGAAGCCATGCCATTACTTGGCATCTTATCCCTCTTTCTTCTTGTAAACACCCTTCAACGGGCTTACTTTTCTCCTTGCACTTTCATGAATCATTATAACAACTCAACTGTTGTATGAGTAGGCTCATGTTAATAAAAATATGTGAATTTTTAAGGCTGATATGCTCTTTTAATACGGTATCAGTCGTTTTGGGTGGGCTTATGCATGGTTTTGATGCATGGATGAGACGTGTGTCAGGCTGAATTGTTAAGAAATATTACTTTTTCGGGAATCACGCCCCAAAACGACAGCCCACCAGGGAAGGATGGGCTGTCGTTGGAATATCTTTTATATGGCGTGTTTGCGGGCGTTAGCCAATCAGGCCGTCGCCTATATCAATCTCGCTGGATTTCATAATCAGCGCCTGATAAATCACTTTCTCGGAAGTGGTGGAGACTTTGGAGAACGGATCGATTTTTTCCCGGCTGTCTTCCAGCAGGCGCTTGCCCAGTTCGGCAATTTCCAGAACCAGGGCGTAACGGTTCTCCACTTTCTCGTTCAGGTCACAGGCAATCTGTGTGATGGTGGTCATGCGGTTAAGCGCTCCCTATTGATTGATGGCCCACCAAAAGGTGATCCGGCAGGCCTATTCATTGTATGAAAAACACTTAGGGGAAGTCAATTTCAAGCCGCTTGCCGATGGGCTGACAGATCTGCCGGTTGCGCGGCTTGGATAAGGCAAAACGCTTGTTAGCCGGTATACAGCTTTAGCTGGAGCGGGCTGGCGATGGCGCAGGCTGCCGTTTTTGGCTGTTCTTCCGGCGTTTTGGGCGAAGCGCTGGTGAGAATGCCGAAGAAAACGTCCAACAGGTAGGGATCCCACTTGGAACCTGCGCCTGCATCCATAATCTTTCGGGCTTCCGTTACGGGCAGCGCCTTGCGGTAAGAACGTTCGGAGGTGAGGGCATGGAAGGCGTCCACAATGGACACAATCCGCGCGCCCAGCGGAATTTTTTCGCCTTTGTAGCCGTAGGGATGGCCGGTGCCGTCCCAGTTTTCGTGGTGGCATTCCACGGCGGGAATAATCGGCCGCAGGCTGGCCACCGGGTATAGAATCTGTTGCGCCCCAATGACCGGGTGCTGCTTCATAATTTCCCATTCTTTTTCGTTCAGCGGGCCGCTTTTGCACAAAATATCCTCAGGAATGCCAATTTTGCCGATATCGTGCAGGAAGGCGGCGGTGCGAATCTCTTCCACTTCGGCGGCGTTCATTTGCAAGGCGTGGGCCAGGGCCACCGCATAGTTGGAAACCGCCTGGGAATGCCCTCGCGTATACCGATCCTTCGCTTCCAGCGCCCCGGCCAGCGAGGTGATGGTTTCCAGCATGAGATCGTCCGTCTTGGCGGTGCCGGTATTCTTTTTCTCAATGTGGCTCACCAGTTCCTGATACACGCTGGGTACATGGATATTGTCGTACTTTTTCGCCACCTGGGAGGCGAACACCTCCATCACCGTCTTGTCGCTGAGCTGGTCAATCTCGCCGGTAGCGATGCTGGTGGATTCCCCTATTTTGCCGCCCTTGAACTTGGCCAAATGCAGGGCTTGTTCGGTGAGTTTGAGCAGTTTTTCCTGGGTTTTGGTGTCATCCGGGTAGGTGGCATGCCCAATACTAATGGACAGATCCTGTAAATGCTCCGGCAACCCCATTTTTAAGCCGTTCAGGAAGCGCTGGGCGATTTCATCCGCCCCCGTGCGATCCGTTTCCGGCAGAATCACCACCACTTCGTCCCCTCCGTACCGGGCTACGGTATCCAGTCCTCTAATCAATCGTCTGACGGTGGCGGCCAGGTGGCATATGGCCGCGTCTCCCGCCTGATGGCCCCTACTCTGGTTGATTTCCTGAATATTGTTGATATCCAGAATCATTACCGTGACCGAGGTGTTTTGCTGATCCGATTTGGTTAATTCACGCTCTAAAATGCCCTGAAAATAGGTGTAACTGAGCAGGCCGGTCAGGTTATCCACCTGGGCCTGGTTTTTCATGCGGTCTTGCAGCACCAGGTTCCAGATGAGTTGTGCAATTTGATCTCGCAGCGTGTACACGTACGATAATTTGGCCTGTGAGAACGAATCCATTTCCCGAAAACCCAACGTGAGCATGGCGATGGCCTGCCCGCCCGCAATCAGCGGGACGCTGAACAGGTTGAAATCAATCGCTCGGTCTTCCGGCTCGTTTTTGGCCCAGGGGATGACTGTCAGAATGTCCGTGCCCATTGTTCTCAGGTTGGGCGAAAACGTGGTGTCTTTACGCCGATAGGATTGCACCAGGTGATTCCCGGTATCGGCCATGGAAATCGCCAGTCTGTGCTGGGAAGTCTGCTCAATCAGCTCGCCGGTATATACATAGCGGGCCTCAATAAAGTCCCCGCGCTCATCCAGCAAGGAAAAGCAAAGTAAATCCAGTTGGCTGCCACTGCGTAAGCGCTTCAGGAAGAATTCCCAAATGTCTGCCAGCGAGGCGGCGGTGATAATCAGGTTCTTGATCTCGTCTTCCGGTGAACTCAAGCGGGTTTTGGACAGGCGACCGCCGTAAGGCTTTTTGCCCATCTGGATTTTTTCCGCATGTAACAAGGCGGTGGCGCATTGATCGACCCGGCTGGAAACCTGATCGCAAAGCTGGTTCCATGCCTTGGCCAAACCGTTTGAACTGCTGTTTTTTCCGGATTTCTCCACGCTGAAACTCTCCGCCTATCTCCCGTCAGTAGCGGCTGTAAGCAAACATACGATGCACACTGGTTCAGCAATTGTAGCATATTGTTAAGCAGTCATGAACCAGAAATGCAGCGGCTTCTAGCGTTGTAGTAAGTTCAGCTCTTTGCCGATTTTCTCGAAGGCTTCAATACAGCGGTCCAGGTGGGCCTGGGTGTGGTTGGCGTTGATAATCACGCGTACCCGCGCCTTATCGGCGGCCACGGTGGGGAATACAATGGCCCGGCCGTAGATGCCTTCTTCATAAAGCCGCTCACTGAGCTTCTGGGCTTTCTCGCTGGTGCCCACAATCACCGGGCAGAGAGGGGTTTCGCTTTCAATGGGCAGGCCAATGGATTTCATCCCTGCTTTAAAGTAGCGGGTGTTGTACCACAGTTGCTGAATCAGGGTGTCGTCGCTTTCCACCAACTCTACTGCGGCAATGCAGGAAGCCACTACCGAAGGCGGATGCGGCGTGCTGAACAACAACGGGCGCGCCTTGTTCACCATAATCTCCCGCATGGCTTGAGTACTGGCCACATAGCCGCCCATAGTGCCCAGCGCCTTCGACATAGTGCCCACCACAATATCCACCCGGCCGTGCAGGTCGAAATGATCCACCGTACCCCGGCCATGGCTACCCAAAACGCCGCTGCCGTGGGCATCGTCCACCATCACAATGGCGTTGTGCTTTTCGGCCAGCGCCACAATTTGGGGTAGCTTGGCGATATCCCCGTCCATGGAGAAGACACCATCGGTCACAATCAGCTTGCGGCGGGCGGTTTTGTGCTTTTTGAGGACGCTTTCCAACGCGTCCATATTGCTGTGCGGAAAAATATCCTTGCCCGCGCCCCGGCTGAGCCGAACGGCGTCGATAATGCTGGCGTGGTTCAGCTCGTCGCTGATGATCACATCCCCTTCGCCCACAATTGGCGGGATAGCGGCCATGTTGGCCGTAAAGCCGGATTGCAGCACCAGCGTGGCCTCACACTGCTTGAACTGGGCCAGTTTCGCTTCCAGTTCCTCGTGAATGCTCATGGTGCCGATGATGGTGCGCACCGCGCCCGCGCCCACGCCGTAGGCGTCAATCGCCTTCTTGGAGGCTTCCATCAGCTTGGGATGATTGGCCAGCCCCAGGTAGTTGTTAGACGAAAAATTGAGAATCGTGCGGCCTTCCATACGGATTTCCGCGCCCTGCATGCCGTCAAAGGGTTTCAAAGACTGGTACAAATGCTCGTCCTTCAGCCGCTGAATCTCGTCCTTGAGGAAATCCAACCGATGCGATACGTGGGTAGTGGATGCGTGGCTCATAAATCGGCTCCCAATCTAGTCATTTAAAACACTTGCTTTGGCAGTCAGGTAATTCACAAAGGCAGAACAGGCCACCAGCATAAACTTCGCCTCATCGAAAGATGTTGTAGAATCCTTCATTAAGGCATGCCTACTTTCCTCATGAGTGTAATAATACAGTTTTTCTAACCCTTGCTTGAACTGACTGTTGAAGTCTATCTTGTTTCCAATCTTGTTAAGAGCCCGGTCTAGTGTCGATTCATTGGTCAATTTTCTACAAATGGCTTCAACCGCAGTTATAGACTCTTTAATACTGTTTCGATAATCAGGATTATCCCTATCTGAGAGCTTCTCTAGCGCACAATGAAGGTGCTGGTTGGCGTACTCATAAGGGGATTTTACAGCTTCTTCAAGGCTAGTGATTTCTGTTGAGTTTGTAATTGGGGTGACACGGCCATTAATGATTCGATAGCCTGACATTTCCCTTTCTAGAGCTTGATTGCACTGTTTGGTAAAAGGCTCAATGCCACGCTCTAGCATGGTACAAGTATATAAAAACTCAATAAAATCATAGACTTTAGCCCAGTCAGCATTTAGAAAACATTGTTTTAAGATAGAACTACAATCCCATGCATAAGTACTTACTTCATCAATAGGCTGCTTAAAATAGCGTTTGGTTAAATCGATCCAAAAGGAGCGACCACAATGGATAAGTACTGGTCTGGAATCTTCCCAATCTGCATCATCAACCTGGAATGTATTCCAAATATTTTCATAAAAAGCGTTCCACAAGCATGTTCTAAGGTCATCATCCATAGAATCAACCTGTAGTGTTTTTACAGGTTCAAGGCCCATGCGTTGAGAGAAGGTTAGGCTCATGGGCTTAGGGCTTCAGCAAGATTTTACCGCTAACGCCTTGGCGAATGAGATCCATGGCCTGCCCAAACTCGGAAAGCGGCAGTTCATGGGTAATAATGAAGTCGAGATCCAGCTTGCCTGCGGCCATCAGGTCCAGCATCAGCAGCCAGGTCTGGAAAATCTGGCGGCCGTTCACCCCAATCACGCGGGCTTCCTTAAAAATGATATCCTGACTGAGATCCAGTTCCACGCTGCCTTTGGGAATGCCCATCATCACGGCGGTGCCGCCCAGCTTCATGCCGCGCAGGGCATCGTTAATGGCCATGGGGCTGCCAGACATCTCCAGCACCACATCCACGCCCGGCCCTTTGGTCAGGGCTTTCAACTCATTGGAAACCTTCACTTTATCGGCGGCCAGCACGGCATCGGCACCGGCTTTTTCAGCCAAATCCAGGCGGAACGGGGAAACATCGGAGGCATACACCTTCAACGCGCCCATGGCCTTGGCGACCACAATGGCAAACAGTCCCAACGGGCCGCAGCCCACCACATGCACGGTCTTGCCGGAAACATCCGCCTTGGACACCGCATGCACCGAATTGCCCAGCGAGTCCAGCAACGCGCCGTATTCCGGCTTGATGGAAGGGGGCAACTTCACCACCTGCTTGGCGGGAATCTTGATGTATTCCGCAAAGCAGCCCGGCAGGTCAATCCCGAAAATTTTGACGTTCTCGCAAATGTGCTTGTGGCCTTGCTGACATTGCAGGCAATGGCCGCAGGGCAAATGCATTTCCGCAGAGACATAATCGCCCGCTTTCAGGCCGAAGACTTTTTCGCCCACGGCCTCAATCACGCCGCAGAACTCATGGCCGTATACCAGCGGCGGCTTAATCCGGTTGGCGCTCCACTCGTCCCAGTTGGTAATGTGGAAATCCGTGCCGCACACGGAGGCCAGGGTTACTTTAATCAGCACTTCCTTGGGGCCGGGAACCGGCTTGTCCACGCTCAAATACTCAAACCCTTCCGCTGCCTGGGATTTACGGATGGCTTTCATGGTTTGCGTTTCGACAGTGGCGGCTGGCATCGGGCGCTCCTTTGGGGGTCTATGCTTCTACTGATACGAATATGCCATATCCTACTGCGAACCAGCCGGAACATGAACACCGTAAAGTAAAGGCAAACCAGTTGAGCGGATTTCCCGAAAGTGGGCTTGAGGCTTAAAGGCGGTGGCTAGACGTTGAAGCGGAAGTGGACGACGTCGCCGTCTTTCATAATATAGTCTTTGCCTTCCAGCCGCATTTGGCCCTTTTCCTTGGCTCCTTTTTCGCCGCCGGCAGCTACATAATCGTTGTAGCCGGTGATTTCGGCGCGAATAAAGCCTTTCTCAAAGTCGGTGTGGATTATGCCTGCGCACTGAGGGGCGGTCATGCCCTTATCGTAAGGCCATGCGCGCACTTCTTTCTCGCCTGCCGTAAAGTAGGTTTCCAGATCCAGCGTTTTGAACGCGGCCTGAATCAGCCCATCCACCCCGGAGGAAGTAACGCCCAGGCTTTCCAGATAGTCGGCCTTTTCGTTCTCGTCAATCTGGGTCAATTCGGCTTCAATCTGCGCAGAAATGGGTACTGCTATGCGGCCTTCCTCGGCGGCCCGTTCTTTCAGGCGCTCGAAGTGCGGGTTCCCTTCCGGGTTGGCCAAGTCGCCTTCGGTCACGTTCCCGGCGTAAATCACCGGCTTAGTGCTCAGTAACTGGGATTGCTTGAGCAGCACCAGTTCTTCCTCGTTCAGCGTTTTGGGATCAATCACGCCAGCGCCATCGATGATCGGCTTAATCTTTTGGAACAAGGCCAGCTTGGCTTCGGAATCCTTGTCTTTCTGCTTCACTTGCTTGATCAGGCGCTCAATTTGCTTGCCAAGCGAAGCGGAATCGGCCATGCAAAGCTCAATATGGATGGTTTCCAAATCGCGTAGCGGGTCTACGCTGCCTTCCACGTGGACGATATCGGTGCTTTCAAAGCAGCGCACCACATGCACAATGGCGTCCACTTCCCGAATGTTTGCCAGGAACTGGTTCCCCAAACCTTCGCCCTTGCTGGCGCCGCGCACCAGACCGGCAATGTCCACAAACTCGAACACGGCGGGAATCACCACCTGGGTTTTCGCCAGATCTTTCAGAATCCACAGGCGCGGATCCGGCACCTTGACGATGCCCACGTTGGGTTCAATGGTACAGAAGGGATAATTGGCGCTTTCCGCCTGATAAGATGAGGTGAGGGCGTTGAACAGGGTGGATTTGCCCACGTTGGGTAGCCCTACGATGCCTGCCTTTTGCAAAATTCCGTTCTCCGTGCGTCGCTGAATGAGGGTGACCAGTGCCTAGCGTTTCGGCCCGTTTGGGGCGATGGGCATTCTGATTCTGCGGGGTGTGGGGTATGATAATGGCATGTCCGCTTCATCAATCTACCTGAAACACGAAATCACAATCAAGGATCTGCCCGCCAAGCTGGGGTCGGAACCTTGCGCCAGCCTGACCAACAAATGGTACTTCGTGGGCATCGACATGGCCCCCATCGAGAACCTGGAAACGGGCATTACGGTCATCGACCGCAACCGCCGCATTGTGCGCATGGATAAAATGAGCAGTGACGAGGAGTTACTGCTGTTTTTAAGCAACCTGGCCCCGCCGGAAAACCTGGTGGTGGCGCTGGATATTCCCAAAAGCCTGAGCATTCCCAGCAAATGGCGGCAGCAGCAAATTAAAATGCATCCGTTGCGGCTGGGTGAGAAAGTTCCCAATGAGGTCAAGGATCCCGTTCCCACCGATCGCTACGCCCAGCGGGCCAAGGATTTTTACGATGCGGTGAACGATAAGGGAATCCTGATTTTCAGCTTTTTTACCGCCCATGCCAAGCTGCGCTACGGGCTGAATATTCCGTTCCGCAGCCGTAGCCCCCAAGGTTGCCGGGCCATGCAGGCCTTGTTAAAGCAACGCTTGGGGATTCGGGATATCCCCAACAATCTGGCCCCTAGCTCGGTGCTGGACGCCATGATTGGCGCTTACACATCATGGCTGCTCTGCAAGGGCAAGGAAAACGATCATTTTAAACTCTACGAGGACGATGAGCAGCGTCTTTATCTGGATCCTCTCAAGCGAACCCGTCTGATGAAGGTTCGCTAAACCGGCATGGGAGGGGGAAATGGATGAGACTCTGGCGGCCTTGCAGAACCAGCTCAAGGACAGCTCGCTAGCGTTAGCCTTTGTGTTGGGCGCGGTGCTGTTATTGGGATTTGTGGCCAAGGCTCAACCCACTTGGCGTACCTTTGCGCTCATTCTATTGCCCGTGCCAGTGTTTGCCCTGAGCTTGTTCTGGCCTTGGCTAACTTGGATAACTGCTTTCTACACGCCGCTTTTGATGTTAACGCTATTGGTAGACGCTTTTTTACTGAGTGTACCAGCCCGTTACATCAGCTTCAACCGGGCGCTGAGCCGGAAACTGTCTATTGGGCAGCAAAACCAGGTGGTTCTCACGGTCATGAACAACAGCGCCGCCCCAATACAGGGAATGGTGCGGGATAGTGTTCCAGTCGGCCTGATGACCGGGCGTCCCTCAAAAGGTTTTACCCTGGCGGTGCAGGTGGAACCGTTCAGTTATCAAACCATTGCTTACGACCTGCGCCCGAATCAGCGGGGGCGCTTTCGTTTTGAGAAGGTGCATGGCCGCTATCTCAGTCGGCTTGGTTTGTTATGGATGACGGTGCAGGGCGGACGGCCCGATGACATTATTGTGACCCCGGATTTGCGACGGGTGCGGCAAATGCGAGTGATGGCCTCCCGCGCGCAAAACGCGGGCGAGCTGCAAAAGCATTCGCTGGGACTGGAAGGCACCCAATTTAGCGGTTTGCGGCATTACTTTGCGGGTGATGACATCCGAAAGATGGCCTGGCAGGCCACTGCCAAGCTGGATATGCCTGTGGTGCGAACTTTTGCGCACGAGGTGGAGCAGCCCATCCTGGTGTTGCTGGATGCCGGGCGCAAAATGGACGTGGTGCTGCAAGGCGCTTGCGGAAAGCGGCTTAAAAAATACGACTGGGCCTTGAATGCCGCGCTTGCCTTTATGGGCGTGGCGATTGATCGCGGGGATTGTGTGGGGGCGGGCGTTTTTAGTAATCGGCTTATGGCAAGCGCCCCGCTGGGTTCGGGTCGTAAGCACCTCAGCAAGGTTCTGGAAATTCTGGGGGAAACTGCCGTGCAGCCTGTGGAGCCGGATTACGAAACGGTGATGCTTCAGGCGGCCCGAAGCTTGAAGCGGCGCTCCTTGGTGGTGGTGTTTACCGACCTGATTGACCCGATTGCCTCCCGCAACCTGCTGCATAGCCTGAAGAGTTTTTCGGTCAACCATTTGCTGATGGTGGTCACGTTTTCGGAACCGGAAACCCTGCAAGTTGCCAACAGTATGCCGGATAATGCCTATGACGCCTACCGCAAGGGCGTGGCCCTGGACTTGCTGGAAATTCGGTGGCAAACATTGCAGGCTTTAACCAAGGCCAATAACGCCATTGTGATTGACGCCCCTCCCGATAGCCTGGATGAGGCGCTGATCCAGCGATACTTGCAGATTAAGCGGCGCAGCCAGCTTTAACCCATCAGGTTCTGGTCAATAAAGTCCGCCAGCACGGGAATCCGAACTTCCATGCCCCGAAACGCCTGGATAATCAGAAAGAGCCAGCAAACCAAAAATGCTAAAGTCATTAATGCTGGCGCAATTAATCCAATGATTGCTCCAATGATCGGGATAGAGCCGATGATTGAGCTAACAATGCCTACCAGAATACTGATAACGATATACCCTAGTCCGAAGCCGAGGGCTTGCAAGGCATTGAACTTAATGAAAGAGGATTCATCCTTTTTCAGAAAAAACACCACGATGGTGCCGATCATGCAGCAGATAATGCCAACGTAGCTGAGACCAGCCCAAAGCTTGTCATCACTGGTTGGGGCATTGAGCGGATTTACCACTTTGCGTCACTCCCATCAAATCCCATTAAAAAACATGACACCCGCCCAGGTAATAGACAGGTGTCATGATCATACCGTTAATTTTGGATTTGGAGGAGGTTGGATATAAGCCCTTAGCTGGTTTTATATCCTTCCGTGGTAATTTCGGCTTCTTCATCATCCTCATAGGTGAGAAAGACGCCTTCCAGATCCTCGGCAGTCAATTCCTCAGCCGCCAGTTCCTCTTCGGCCCCGGTCTTACGGATGGATTCGCCCTTGGCGGACTTGGCGCGACCCAGCAGCTTGGTTTTGTGCCGGGTCAGCACTCGCTCAATCTTGTCCACCAGCTTGTCGATACTGCCGTACAGGTCGATGGAAGAGACTTCTACCCGCAGAACCGCCCGGCTTACCACCACAGTCGCTTCTGCAAGCTGGTTGGCGCTGATGCGCGGGTTCTTTTCCACGCTCAGGAACACGATAATTTCCTGAATAAAGTCGTAGTGGTGCTCCAGTCGCCCGACTTTTTCCGCCACGTAGGCTTTGATGGCGTCAGTCAATTCGATATTGCGACCGTTGACGATTAATTTCATAGTCACCGCTCCTCTCTCTCGACAGTTCCATTATAAGTTTTTAGGGGCTGCTTTGCCAGTGTTACTTCGCCATTTGCAAGGTGGCTGAACCCTTTTGCCGCAGACACTTAAAGGCGGCCAGCCCTGCGTATTGCGCCATCGGCCCAAGCTCCTGCTCAATGCGCAGCAGCTCGTTGTATTTGGCGATCCGCTCGGAACGGCACAACGATCCGGTCTTGATTTGCCCTGCGTTTACCGCCACTGCCAAATCCGCGATGAAGGAATCCTCGGTTTCCCCGGAACGGTGGCTGATGACGGTGGTGTAACCCGCCTGGTGCGCCATGTTAATGGCTGCCAACGTTTCGCTAAGGGTGCCGATCTGGTTCAGCTTAATCAGAATACTGTTGGCAACGCCTTTTTCAATGCCTTCCTTCAGGATGCCGGGGTTGGTCACGAACAAATCGTCGCCCACCAACTGCACTTTGTCGCCCAGCTTTTCGGTCAGCAGTTTCCAGCCGTCCCAGTCGCCCTCGGCCATGCCGTCCTCAATGGAAATAATGGGGTATTTGTCGGCTAAATCGGCTAAATAATCCACCATTTGGGCGCTGCTCAGCTTTTTGCCTTCACCCGCCATATCGTATTGGCCGTTTTTGTAGAATTCGGAACTGGCCACGTCCAGCGCCAGTTTTACCTGGTCTTTGGTGTTGTAGCCCGCTTCCTCAATAGCGTGGATAATCAGTTCAATGGCCTCGGTGGTGCTTTGCAGGTTGGGGGCAAAGCCGCCTTCATCGCCGACGCCGGTGGCCAAACCACGGGCATGCAGTACTTTGCGCAGGGTGTGGAAAATCTCCGCCCCCCACCGCAGCGCCTCAGAGAAAGAGTAAGCGCCGACCGGCACGATCATGAATTCCTGAATATCAATATTGTTGTCGGCATGCGCCCCGCCGTTGATGATGTTCATCATAGGGACGGGTAAAATTTTGGCGTTGACGCCGCCCAGGTAGCGGTACAAAGGCTGTTTCAGCACATTGGCCGCCGAGCGGGCAACGGCCATGCTCACACCCAACATGGCATTGGCGCCCAGCTTGGACTTGTTGGGCGTACCGTCCAGATCAATCAGCAACTGATCCAGCTCCGCCTGATGAAAGGCGTTGCGGTCTACCAGTTCGCGGTTAATGATTTCATTCACGTTTTCCACGGCCTGTAAAACGCCTTTGCCTGCGTAACGCGATTTGTCGCCGTCGCGCAGTTCCAAAGCCTCGCGAGAGCCTGTGCTTGCTCCCGATGGGACTGCCGCGCGCCCTTCGGCATCGCCGGAAAGAACCACATCCACCTCAATGGTGGGATTGCCGCGAGAATCTAAAATTTCACGGGCCTGTACGTGTTCGATAAAAGAAACCATGGATGAACTGCCTTTCAACCAGACAAAACCGTTTCAGGCATTATAGCGGGAAGAAACCGTAAAAACCAATCCGCCGTATGGTTGGGCTTCAAAAAACAGCAGGGTTCCAATCGGGCTGAAACAATCTGCGCTGCGGGTGTCTTACAGGGAAGATTCCAGCGTTTTCTCTTCGAGCAGCGTGTATAGGGTATCTGCAAGCTGGGCAGGAACCGCTTTCTCTGGAACTTGCACTACTTTAACCGTCACCAGCCGGTTGCCAAAGCGAATTTGCAGCAGGTCGTCCGGCTTGACTTCGGCGGCGGGCTTGGCCGTGTTTCCGTTGATTTTGACATGTCCGCCCTGGCAGAGTTCTGCTGCCACGGTGCGGCGTTTGACCAGTCTTGAAACTTTCAGGAATTTATCGAGGCGCATGAAGGGCTTCCAAATTGCGAATCCAAATTGCAAAAACGTCGAGTCCGTCTCATAATTTGGGGCAAACTTGTTTCAATAAAAACAAATCCGCTTTTGAGAGGGACCTATGCAGGAATTTTATAACGAAACGTTCTTAAACGCCCAGAAGCAGTTGGATCACGTGGCCCGGATGATGAACCTGGACACCGGCATCCATGAACGGCTTCGCTATCCCCGCAAAGCCCTCATCGTTTCGGTTCCTATTAAGCTGGATAATGGCCAAACCCGTGTTTATAGTGGCTACCGGGTGCAGCATGATCAATCCCTGGGGCCAACCAAGGGCGGGATCCGGTTTCACCATGAGGTAAACCTGGGCGAAGTGGCGGCCTTGGCTATGTGGATGACCTGGAAATGCGCCCTGTTGAACTTGCCGTATGGAGGGGCCAAAGGCGGCGTTTGCTGTTTCCCCGAAGAGATGAGCACCGCCGAGATGGAGCGCCTGGCGCGTCGCTACACCACCGAGATTCTCTCCATGATTGGGCCGGAAAAAGATATTCCCGCGCCGGACATGTACACCAATGAGCAGACCATGGCCTGGATTATGGACACCTACAGCAACTTCATCGGCTATGCAGTGCCGGGCGTGGTGACGGGTAAGCCGGTCGCCGTGGGCGGTTCGCTGGGTCGCCGGGAGGCAACGGGCCGAGGGGTTGCCCACACGATTAAAATGGCCCTGGAAAAGATGGATTTGGGCGATCGTCCCACTGCCGCCGTCCAGGGTTTTGGCAACGTGGGCAGCATTACGGCCAAGTACCTGGACTTGCAGGGCGTTAAGGTGGTTGCCGTGTCCGATGTGCAAGGCGGCATCCATAATCCCAACGGGTTGGATATTCCCCGCCTGCTGAACTATGTGGCGGATCGCGGCACCGTGATTGGCTTTGACGATCTGGACAGCATGGATAACAAGGACTTACTGGAGCTGGATGTGGACATTCTGGTGCCTGCCGCCTTGGCGAACGTGGTAACGGAACATAACGCCGATAAGCTCAAGTGCAAAATCCTGGCGGAAGGCGCAAACGGCCCGGTTACGCCGGAAGCGGACAAGATCCTTCAGGAAAAAGGCGTGTTTATTATTCCCGGTATTCTGGCCAATGCCGGTGGCGTGGTAGTGTCCTACTTTGAATGGGTTCAGGACATTCAACACCTTTTCTGGACTGAAGATCAGGTTAACGAAAAGCTGGCCTACCTGATGGGACGTGCTTTTGAGGAAGTGTATAACGTTTCTCAGGCCAAAAAAGTGGATAACCGAACCGCCGCCATGATGATTGGCGTGGGGCGGGTTGCTTCCGCCAAAATATTGCGCGGTCTTTATCCGTAAGGGATAACTGGCCAAAAAGCTTATACTGGCTGGTTTTTTAGCCTGTCCTTGTTGTGGGGCCGCCATTCCTTGGGGATGGAAGGCTGCTCTTGGCTTCATAAGATTTTACATTCAAAAACCGTAACAGTTATGGCCGGTTGAAACCGCGCCTTGTTATGATACTTGCAAATTCTGAGAGTAAACTGTTTGTTGTCTAAGTATAGGCAGTAGGCAATATTTTCGGGGTTCGTCGTCTTAGAGAGTCATTATTTAGAGAGAGGCCCCTGGGTGGTGGAACTTCAGGAAAGCAATAAAGAAAGAGATATCGCCTTGCTGCTGGATATCTCGATGGCCGGTAATTCCGCCCAGGCTTGCCAGTTGGCGGATGAGTTCGTCGCCAGGCTTTCGGAAGGCCCGGTTGGTTCAATGGTGGATATCAACGCGGGCGATCTGTTGCTGACCCGTGGTGTCTTGACTAAGCTGAAACAGCAGATTCAGCGCGCTGGCGCTACCTTGGGGACAATGTACGCCACGGTGCCCCAAACCCAGCAGGCGGCCCTGGATGAAGGTCTGTTCGTCAAGGAGAAGCTGGTGGCCGAATGGACGCCGATTCGTCAGCCTTTGCCGTTGAAATCCGCAAAATCCAAGCTGGCGACCCAGCCCATTTCTCCCAAAATTGCTCCAAAGGCGGAAGGCGCCACAAACACCCAGGGTGCCGAAAAGAGTGTCGAGTTGCCGGATTTCAGCCAGCCTCGCCCTGCCGGTGCTGCTAAAGGGGAAGACTTTGAGGCCGTTGCGCCGCAATCCCTGGATATCCCCGAACTGGGCGAAGTGGCGGTTGAACTCATTTCGGATGAAGACCTGGCCCTGGAATCGGAAATCATCGAGGAAGAGATTCAGCAGGAATTGGTCTATCCCGATGCCGGTTTTGAAACCCTGTACCTGCGTCAAAACCTTCGCTCCGGCCAGACGGTTCGCTTTAACGGCAACATTGTGATTGTGGGCGATGTGCATGCCGGTAGTGAAATCACCGCCGGAGGCGATATTTTGGTTTGGGGTGAACTGCGCGGAATTGCCCATGCCGGGGCGCAAGGGAATTTTAAATCCGAAATTCGCGCCATGAAAATTGAAGCCCTGCAACTCCGCATTGCCGACTATATCGCCCGTCGGCCCGATCGGATTTACTATCACAAGGAAGGCGCCGAACACGGTATTGCCCCCGAAATGGCCCGTGTTGCGGACGGTGAGATTAAGATCTTCAAAACCATGCTCTCCAAGATATAGCGGATTGGTTTGAGATTTCAAAAACTGAACAGCAAATCGCTGACCAGATATTCAGATTAAGCAAACTGTGAGGAAGCGTACCCTATGACAAAATCGAAAAAAGAAAAAGGACGGGTCATTGTTGTGACTTCCGGCAAAGGCGGCGTCGGTAAGACCACTACCACGGCCAACATCGGGGCGGGCCTCGCAAGAATGGGTTGCAAGGTTGTCCTGGTGGACACCGATATTGGCCTGCGTAACCTGGATTTGCTGATGGGTCTTGAAAACCGTATTGTCTACAACATTGTGGACGTGGTGGAAGAACGCTGCAAATTGAGCCAGGCGCTGGTGAAAGACAAGCGCATGCCTAACCTCAGTCTGCTTCCCGCTGCGCAAACCCGCGATAAATCCGCCTTGAACGAAGAGCAAATGAGATCCGTCACTGAGCAACTTGGTGAGGATTACGACTACATCCTGGTGGATAGCCCCGCCGGAATCGAGCAAGGCTTCTTGAATGCCACCGCTGGCGCCACGGAGGCTATTGTCGTCTGCACTCCCGAAATGTCTTCCGTGCGCGATGCTGACCGCATTATAGGCTTGCTGGAAGCCAAAGAGGAAATTACCAATTACAAACTGGTTATTAACCGCGTTCGTCCCGGTATGATTAAAACTAATGATATGATGGATGTGGACGATGTGTTGGAGATCCTCTCCATTAAGCTGCTCGGCGTGATTCCTGAAGATCAGGACATCATTGTCAGCACCAACAAAGGGGAACCGATTGTAAACACTGAGAACTCGCTGGCCGGGCAGGCGTATCGTAATATCGCCCGCCGCGTGTCCGGGGAAGATGTTCCTTTCCTTAACCTGGATGTGCCGACTTCCTGGTTGGACAAGCTGAAAGGGTTCTTCACCACCAAAAGCGCCTAATCTTGGCGCCCATTGACCAGCGAGAGTAGTGTATATAAAAAGCATAGGAGACCGGATAATGGGTTGGTTACGAAAATTGGTGGATTGGGTGGATCCCCCGCAACAGACGTTTGAATCTTCGCTGACGGATATGCATACTGCCCGTAACGATGCGAAGAGTCGTTTGAAATTGGTTCTGATGCATGACCGAACCCAACTATCCCCAGTGATGCTGGAGCAGATGCGGGACGATATGGTGGAAGTTATCTCCAGGTACGTGGAAATCGATAAGGAAGCCCTCGAGGTGAACTTGGAAAGCGATGCCTCCAATACCATCGCCCTGGTCGCAAACATCCCGGTTTTACGCGCCCGTACTTAAAAACGAAAAATTTTAAACCATCAATGCAAAAAGTCCCGCGAATGCCGGGACTTTTTTTGATAAAGAACGCTTTGAATACCATTAAGCAAAAAGACCCGGCGTGTAACCGGATCTTTAAGCTTTTATAAAACGTGTTTAATGACGTTTTAGAATTCAAGGCCCGCTTCACGTGCGGCTTCTGCCAAAGCGGCAATACGTCCGTGATACAGGAATCCACCACGATCGAATACAACGCTGGCGATGCCTGCGGCTTTAGCCCGTTGAGCAACCAATTCACCAACCTTGCGGGCGGCATCTTGGTTAGCGCCGGATTCGTTGCGCAGATCTTTCTCTACCGTGCTGGCGGAAACCAGAGTCACCGAACGCGTGTCATCAATGATTTGGGCATAAATATGCTTCCCGCTGCGGTATACCGCCAGTCTGGGACGCTCGCTACTTCCGGCTAGTTTGCGACGCAGCCGGTAATGGCGTTTGCGAGTAGTTTCCTTGCGATTGGGTTTGCTAAGCATAATCCTAATACCTGCTGCTTACTTCTTACCTGCTTTACCGGCTTTACGGCGGATGCGCTCACCTGCGTACTTCACGCCCTTGCCTTTATAAGGCTCCGGCGGACGCTTGCTGCGAATCAGTGCGGCAACCTGGCCAACAATTTCCTTGTCGATGCCGGATACTTGCAATTTCGTGTTGGCTTCCACTGCAAAGGAAATATCGGTAGGCGCCTCAATTTCCACCGGATGGCTGTATCCAAGCGCCAGTACGAGCTTGTTGCCTTGTACCTGCGCCCGGTAACCAACACCAACGATTTCCAGATTACGGGTAAACCCTTGGCTGACACCCAGCACCATGTTATTCAACAAGGTGCGGCTCAAACCGTGCAAGGAGCGAGCCAAACGGCTCTCATCCTTACGGGATACGATCAATGTATTACCTTCTAGAGTGATCACGATCTCAGGACGAAATGTCCGGGTTAATGAACCCTTCGGCCCTTTAACAGTGATTTCGGTTCCGCCAGAAGTCTCTTTAATATTGACTTCAACCTTGTCCGGAACCTGGACGGGAGATTTACCAATTCGTGACATGAGACTTTACCTTCTTTTAAATCTTGCTGGCTATTAGTCTGGGCTTAATAGACGTAGCAGAGGACTTCGCCGCCTACACGAGCCTTGCGGGCTTCCCGATCGGAGAGCAAACCTTTTGGTGTGCTCACAATCGCGGTACCAGCGCCAGCCAGAATACGAGGCAGGTTATCTACTTTGTAGTACTTACGAAGACCAGGACGGCTTACCCGTACCAGTTTGCGAATGAGCGGATAGCCCTGGGCATCATACTTCAACAGCACCCGCAGGGTCTGATGATTGCCAGCTTCGCGGATTTCGTAACTTCTGATATAGCCTTCCTTCTGCAATACCTTGGCCAGTTCGATTTTCAGCTTGGAGGCGGGTACTTCCACCATGGGAAGGCCGACATTCGAAGCGTTTCGAATGCGGGTCAGCATATCAGCGATGGGGTCATTGTACATGGTTAGTTTACCCTTGTTCTTACTTCTATGGTTGTTACCAGCTTGATTTCAGGACGCCTGGCAATTTGCCTTCATGCGCCAATTTACGCAGACACAGCCTGCAAGTACCGAACTGCCGGTAATAGCCTCTCGGCCGTCCGCAGAGACTGCAACGGTTGTGGAGCTTAACCTTGGGAAACTTACCGCTGGCTGCTTTTGCGGCTCGCTTCTCCTCTTTAACGATCATGGATGTTTTAGCCAAAATGGAATCTCCTGTTCCTCTTGAATGCTGGAGCGATTAGGATGCCTGAGCCTGGGTCGTGCTTGCCGCTGATTTGCGGAAAGGGAAACCAAGCTGCTCAAGCAGAGCACGCGCTTCCATATCGGTCGTGCCGGAAGTAACAATGGTAATATTCATACCACGCATACGCTGAACTTTATCATAGTTAATTTCAGGGAATACCAATTGATCTTTCAATCCTAGGTTGTAATTACCCCGACCATCGAAGCCTTTTGGGCTCAATCCGCGGAAATCACGAATCCTGGGAAGGACAATTCCTGTCAATTTGGAAATGAAATCATACATCCGCTCGCCACGCAGCGTCACCTTAGCGCCAACGGGCATGCCTTGACGGATCTTAAATCCGGCGATGGATTTCTTGGCTCGCGTAATAACTGGCTTCTGGCCGGTCATTGCTTGTAACTCTTCAACACCAAGGTCGAACAATTTGGCGTTTTGCGCGCCGTCACCCAAACCGATGTTGACAATCACTTTTTCCAGACGAGGAATCTGGAACTTGTTGTCATAGCCCAGTTCTTTCATTAAGGACTGGACTATTTCCTGTTCGTAACGCTCTTTTAGTGTCATTGCTATTGCTTCCTAATTCTTGAGTCTTGCGAAAGGGCTATACGTCGAAATGTTCGCCAGTTTTTTTGGAAACTCGAACGGATTTTCCATTTACGATTTCCACTTTAGCCCGGCTGGGCTGATTATTTTTCGTGTCGTACAACATGACTTTGGAAACATTTAAAGGGGCTTCCATTTCAATAATGCCGCCACGCTCGCCTAGCATCGGGTTAGGACGAACCGCTTTTTTGACGATGTTCAAACCTTCCACCAGGACTTTGCCCTTGCTGCGGAAGACTCGTTTCACCGTGCCGATCTTGCCCTTGTCTTTTCCGGCGATGACCATCACCGTATCCCCTTTTTTCACATGGTAGTGTAGGGGAAGTGCGATGCGTTTTCTAGATGATTTCGCTTTTAACATGGTAATCTCCTACAGAACTTCCGGGGCAAGGGATACGATTTTCATGTAGTTCTTTTCACGCAATTCACGTGCTACAGGTCCAAAAACGCGGGTTCCCCGAGGATTGCCTTCTTTATTGATAATCACGGCAGCGTTTTCATCGAATCGAATAGTAGAACCGTCAGAACGCTGCCGACTGGCTTTGGTTCTGACAATCACTGCACGGACAATGTCAGACTTCTTTACATTGCCATTGGGCTGGGCTTTTTTGACAACGGCAATAATGGGATCTCCAATGCCTGCATAGGTTTTACCACCCAGAACCCTGATGCACAGAAGCTCCAAAGCTCCAGAGTTGTCAGCGACTTGTAATCTGCTTTCCTGTTGAATCATGGCGTCTTATACCTCTTGAACCTTTTCCAGAACAGCAGACAAACGCCAATTCTTATCCTTACTGTAAGGACGGCTTTCCACGATTCTGACCAAATCGCCTTCATGGCATTCGTTCTTGTCGTCATGGGCTTTAAATTTGACGGTTTTGTTCTGAATTTTTCCGTACTTTGGGTGTGGGTGCTTCTCGGCCACAGCCACCACAATGGTTTTATCCATTTTATTGGAAACGACTGTTCCGACTTTTTCCTTCTTGGGCATAGCTACTTTTTCCGTCCTTCTTGGTTCAAGCTTGCTTCGATTTCTCGTTCAGGACTGTCTTCAACTGGGCAATCCGGTGCCGAAGCTGGCGCAGTTCAGCAGTATTGTCCAGTTGATGCATGGAATGTTTGAACCGAGCACCGAACAAGGTTTTATGAGCTTCCTCAATGTGGGTATTCAACTCGTCAGCATTCAATTCACGCATTTCAGTTATTTTCATGAGTGGAACCTCCCACGATATCTTCTTTGCATAGAATTTTGGTTCGTACGGGTAGCTTTTGGGCAGCAAGCTCCAACGCATGTACGGCTTGCTCGCGGTTGCTGTGCTCCATCTCAAACAGAAGTTTGCCAGGCTTTACAACTGCCACCCAGTACTCCGGGTTTCCTTTTCCAGAACCCATCCGGGTTTCGGCGGGTTTTTTGGTAACAGGTTTGTCTGGAAAAATCCGAATCCAGATTTTACCGCCCCGCTTGATGCTACGTGTCATAGCTCGACGGGCCGCTTCAATCTGGCGGCTGGTCAACCAGCCTGGATCTAATGTTTGGAGAGCAAAACTACCGAACTCAAAGTTCGTGCCCCTTGTTTCGGAGCCTTTCATATTGCCCCGCATCTGTTTGCGATATTTGGTACGCTTTGGCATTAACATGGGTCAATTACTCCTCAGAGGGGGTTGTTTCGGCAGGAGCTGCCGGATTTTGGGAATCTTTTCGGCCACCGTTGCCACGTCCGCCTCGGTTTTCACCGCCACGTCCACGACCACCACCACGGTTGCCGCCAGGGCCGCCACCGCCAGGACCACCACGACGACCAGCGCCTTGTAATCCGGACTCACGGGTTTGCGCATCTTCCGGGCGAGCGGCCTTGGATTTTACGTTAGAAATGGCACTCTCGCCAGGCATTACTTCGCCTTTGAAGATCCAAACTTTGACACCGATAATACCAAATACGGTCAGCGCCTCTGCAACGCCATAATCGATGTCGGCGCGGAAAGTGTGCAGCGGAATGCGCCCTTCCTTTGCCCATTCTGTGCGGGCAATCTCGGCACCACCCAAACGGCCGGCGATCATAATCTTGATACCCTTGATACCAGAACGCATGGAGCGTTGAATGGATTGCTTCATTGCACGGCGATAAGCAATCCTTTTTTCAAGCTGCTGAGCGATGGATTCTGCAACGAGGGTTGCATCCGCTTCAATCCGACTGACTTCCATAACGTCAATCTGGATGTCCTTGCGATTAGTGAGCGCTTGTACCTGCTTGCGTAAAGTATCTAATCCCTGACCGCCGCGTCCTACAACCATCCCTGGACGGCCGGTAATAATACGGACAATTAGACGCTGGGCCTTGCGATCGATTTCAATACGGCTGACGGCTGCGGTTTTGAGCTTTTTCTTCAAAAAGCTGCGAATCAAGGCATCTTCTTTAACATTCTTGGCATAGTCTTTTTTACTAGCAAACCAGATGCTGTCAGAAGTATGGATAATGCCTAGCCGTAACGCTTTAGGGTTAACCTTCTGTCCCACGGTTGTTTCCTTCTATTTGGCTTCTTTAACTTGCACTGCAATGGTGAGATGCGAGGTTGGCTTCTCTCTGCGGTAGATACGACCTTGAGCGCGTGGCTTGTATCTTCTGTAAGAAGGCCCTTCATCTGCAAAGGCGCGACTGATGACGAGTTGAGCCGGATCTTCAACGCCAAACTTTACCTGGGCGTTGCTGGTTGCTTCAATTAACTTTTTTAGCACCACCCGAGCTGCTTCATAAGGCATCAGGCGCAGCATATTGTAAGCTTCCGTAACTCGTTTTCCACGAATAGTATCCACAACCCGCCGTAGTTTACGAGGAGACATAATGATATACTTTTGTTTGGCCTGAGCTTCCATTGTGTTCGTTGCCATTATTTCTGTGTCCTATTTCTTGCCCGCTTTCTTGTCGCTGCCTGCATGGCCGCGGAAGAATCGGGTGGGGGCAAATTCGCCCAGCTTGTGACCAATCATTTGTTCAGTAATGTAAACAGGAACATGCTTGGAGCCGTTGTGAACTGCAATCGTGTGCCCAATCATATCGGGGATAATCATGGAACGACGGGACCAGGTCTTAATAACCTTTTTGTCTCCGGTTTTATTGAGTTCCTCCACCTTGTCGCCGAGGTGGTCGTCTACAAATGGGCCTTTTTTCAAAGAGCGAGGCATAAGATGTAAAACTCCTATTTCGTGCGTCGTCTGACGATATACTTATTGGAAGCCTTTCGGCGACTACGGGTTTTATAACCCAATGTAGGTTTACCCCAGGGGGTAACAGGTGTTGGCCGTCCAATGGGTGCCCTGCCTTCACCGCCACCGTGAGGGTGATCCACAGGGTTCATGACAGAACCGCGAACGGTAGGGCGGATACCCATATGGCGCTTACGACCTGCTTTACCTAATTTCAGGTTTTTATATTCCGGATTGCTTAAAGTGCCAATAGTGGCATAACAATCAATACGCACCATCCGCATTTCAGAGCTGGGAAGGCGAAGTGTTGCAAAATCACCTTCCTTTGCAACGAGCTGGGCTGAGCCGCCAGCAGAACGTACCAACTGACCGCCACGGCCCGGTATCATTTCAATATTATGAACCACGGAACCCAGAGGGATATTTCTTAAGGGAAGTGCATTGCCTGGCTTGATTTCTGCAGAGGCACCAGCCATGATGCTATCGCCAACTTTAAGCCCATCAGGCTTCAGTATGTAACGCTTTTCACCATCTGCATAAGTAACCAAGGAAATCCTGACATTGCGATTGGGATCGTATTCAATGGTACTAATTACACCTGGAATATCGCGTTTATCACGTCGGAAATCAATGACTCTGTAGTGTTTTTTATTGCCACCACCCTGATGACGAGTGGTAATACGCCCATAGTTGTTGCGGCCAGCATGCTTTTTGAGCTTGCGAAGAAGCGGCTTGAAGGGCTTATCCGTAGTGATATCAGCTGTCTCAAGTTTGGACATGCCGCGAACACCGGCGGAGGTTGGTTTGAATTGCTTGACAGCCATAACGCTTATACTCCTGTGAAGAGTTCGATTGGCTCACCTTCAATAGAGAAAACAGCTTTTCTCTTCTCTTGGGTTTTGCCAATTCTTTTACCATAACGTTTTGTACGGGCTGGAACGGTGATTAACCGTACAGCACGCACCTTGCGACCCGGAAATGCCAATTCAAATGCCTGTGCAAGCTGGATCTTATTAGCATCTTTAACGACTTCAAAAACATACTGACCAAAACTGGCTAGATTGGTTGTCTTTTCAGTCACAATGGGCCGCTTTAGTAAATTGTAAAGTTCGGATTGCTGGGCTGCTTTAGACATATGCGGCATACCTTTCATTGATTTCTTGTACCGCACTGGCGCTGACTACAACAGCATCAGCGTCTAAAAGGTCTTTTACACTCAGGTTATGAGGCAAACGAACCTTGACACCGGCCAAGTTACGGCTCGCCAAGAGTAAGTATTGATTTTCAGCTGCCTTGTAGTCAGCCAAAATAAGTACTTTTTTGGATTGTAGACCGAGGCTGTTTATTAGCGATGCAACTTCTTTGGTTTTAGGTGCACTTAAAAATGAAAAGTCTTCTAAAACTTTAAATTTGCTTTGTGCAGCAGACAAAGAAGAACGAATTGCCAGAACACGAACTTTCCTGGGGAGATTGAAGGAGTAGTCACGAGGTCTAGGGCCAAACGTGACACCACCGCCAACCCATAATGGAGAACGGATACTGCCAGCGCGGGCACGACCCGTACCCTTTTGTTTCCAAGGCTTCTTGCCGCCACCTCGGACTTCTCCACGGGTTTTGGTACATGCGGTGCCGGCACGTCCATTAGCCAGCTCACGACGGACTGCTTGGTGCAGCACATGCAGGTTAGGCTCAATACCGAACACTTCGGAAGATACTTCTACCTGGCCAGCTTCTTTGCCTTCTTTGGAGAACTTTGTAAGTAATATTTTTTCTTCAGCCATGATGACCTATCTCCTTAATACTTCGGCTGATTCCAGCGCTCTGCTTTTGGCTGAATGGTCAAAAGACCACCTTCAACACCTGGCACAGCGCCTTTGATCAATACCACATTCTTTTCAGAAATGACCCGAATAACCTTCAGGTTGCGAACAGTGACTTGCTCATTGCCCATTTTGCCGGCCATTTGCAGCCCCTTGAATACACGGCCCGGCGTAGTTCCTGCACCAATAGAACCTGGGAGGCGATGGGACTTGGAGCCGTGACTCATCGGCCCACGACCGTGATTCCAACGCTTTGTGTTGCCTTGGAACCCTTTACCGATAGACTTCCCTGTCACATGAATTAAGAGTCCTTCACTCAAAAAAGACCCATCTCCAACTGGCTGAATCACATCGCCAATTTTGAAGCTTTCCGCTTCGGCAACAGGAAGCCGAACTTCTTTCAATTTGCGAAGCAGTGGCAAATTATTTTTCAACAAATGCTGCTGACGCGCCTTGGTTAAGTGCTTGGCTTTAGCCTGGACAAAACCGACTTGGATAGCCGTATAGCCATCATTCTGCTCGGTTTTTACCTGGGTGACCGTTAACGGAAGAAGCTCAACAACCGTTACGGGGACAGCGGACCCGTCTTCTGTAAAGACTTGGGTCATGCCGCGTTTTCTACCAATCAGTCTTGGAAAACTCACCTTGTTTACCTTTCATTTACTTGAGTAAGTGGTCTGAGTTTAAACGTATTCAGTTGTCACTGTTTCCACTGGGAACGAGAAAATGTCTAACCTGAGGAGGCTTTTAATGTATTACAAGCGTACTTCGATATCAACCCCGGCCGGCAAATCCAACCGGCTTAATTGATTGGCGAAATCCTGACCAGGATCAATGATGTCGATTAAGCGTTTGTGGGTGCGGATTTCGAAGTGCTCACGAGACTTTTTATTAACGTGAGGCGATCTAAGAACACAGAAAACTTGACGGTGAGTAGGAAGAGGAATAGGGCCAACGACTTTGCCCTGGGCATTTTTTGCAACGTCTACTATCTTTTGGGCCGAAGTGTCAATGAGTCGGCTGTCGTAAGATTTTAAACGAATGCGTACCCGGTTTTGTTTGGGGGCTTTTTTCTTTGCCGTTGTAGCCATGTTCCTTCTTCCTACTTCTGCGTCATTAACTTATTAATTGATAATAGTGTCTACTACACCGGCGCCTACCGTGCGGCCGCCTTCGCGAATAGCGAAACGCATCCCTTGCTCGATAGCAACCGGGGTAATCAGCTCAACTTCCATCACGATGTTGTCGCCAGGCATAACCATCTCAACGCCATCGGGCAGTTTAATGGTGCCGGTTACATCGGTCGTACGAACGTAGAACTGAGGGCGGTAGTTGCTGAAGAAAGGAGTATGGCGACCGCCTTCATCCTTGCTCAGAACGTACACGTTGGCTTTGAATTTGGTGTGGGGCTTGATGGAACCCGGTTTTGCGAGAACTTGGCCGCGCTCAACGGATTCTTTATCGATACCACGGAGCAAAGCACCGATGTTGTCGCCTGCCAGACCTTCATCCAGCATCTTGCGGAACATTTCGATACCGGTAACGGTGGTTTTACGGGTATCGCCGAGACCAATAATCTCAACTTCATCACCCACGTTCACCTTACCACGCTCAATACGACCGGTTACAACGGTGCCACGGCCGGTGATGGTGAATACATCTTCAATGGGCATCAGGAAAGGCTGATCCACGGGGCGCTCAGGGGTGGGGATGCTCTCGTCAACAGCGGTCATCAATTCTTTAATGGCTGTAACCCAGTTAGCATCACCTTCCAAAGCTTTCAAAGCGGAACCGCGAACGATACGGATGTTGTCGCCATCGAATTCGTACTTGCTCAGCAATTCGCGGGTTTCCATTTCGACCAGTTCGAGTAATTCAGGATCGTCAACCATATCGCACTTGTTGAGGAATACAACCAACTGGGGAACGCCAACCTGGCGGGCCAATAGGATGTGCTCACGGGTCTGCGGCATCGGGCCGTCGGTAGCCGCAATAACCAAAATAGCGCCGTCCATTTGTGCGGCACCAGTAATCATGTTCTTAACGTAGTCGGCGTGGCCTGGGCAGTCTACGTGAGCGTAGTGACGCGCATCGGTTTCGTACTCGACGTGCGCGGTGGAAATCGTAATACCACGTGCTTTTTCCTCAGGAGCGGCGTCAATTTCATCGAATTTTTTTGCTTGAGCCTTGCCTTCAGAAGCCAGAACGTTGGTAATCGCTGCGGTCAACGTGGTTTTACCATGGTCAACGTGACCAATGGTTCCAATATTGACGTGAGGTTTATTCCTCTGAAACTTTTCGCGAGCCATGTTTCTGTTGTCTCCTTTACGTGTTCACTGTCTTATTGAAAGAGTTTTAATAACCGCTACCTGGAAGGATGCCCGATATTCCTGGGGATTTTCCGGTTCAGAATGCCCTTTTCCAGCCTTAAGGCTATTTTCAGTGTAAAAGGACACGTGGAAATAAAATAACCACAAACAAAAAAAATAGAAAAGCCCATGACGAGATTCGAACTCGTGACCTTCCCCTTACCAAGGGGATGCGCTACCCCTGCGCCACATGGGCATTGACTAGTACTGAATAGGGTAGATTGCCAAATCAATACCGGGGAGAACTTCGGAATAATAGAAAATCACAAAGGGATCGTTTCTGTCTAGCTTTTCGGGCGATGAAATTTGCAAGTTTTTTTGAATCCTTGTGCCTTCTGACTTTGGGAGGCATGGAAGCGCTTGTGTGAGCGCCCTCCTAAGAACAAAACCGCCCCCTTGGGAGCGGTTTTGGTATGGGTAGGGTTGGATTTGAACCAACGTAGCTTTCGCAACGGTTTTACAGACCGCCCCCTTTAACCCCTCGGGCACCTACCCTTAAGTGGAGAGTCGGGGAGAACATGTAATAGCCGGTGATGGGACTCGAACCCGCAACCTACGGTTTACAAAACCGTTGCTCTGCCATTGAGCTACACCGGCCCGGGTTTTTATCCATCAGGATAAAGCGGGGCTATCACAGTTTATTCATCATAAGCTTTAAAGGCAGGCTGTCAATCATTCGATTCGGAGTTTGCTTTTTGTTACAAAGCCGGGCGGATATTCATGCGTCCGTCATTCCTTGGCTGGCTTGCAGGGCTTTTAGCCGTTGCAGCTCGGTTTTCATTGCGTCGATTTTGTCCATGCACTGCTTTTGGGCTTCAGAATAGCCGCAGCATTTAGGGATTGCCCCAAACGGGGATTCAGGGAAGTCCCGGCATAAAGCGGGTCGGTCCTCATAAATCTGGCAAGCGCTCTGCCCTTTTAGATAGATGCAGTGGTAGAAAATGATGTCTTCTTCTTTGTCCCCTCGCAGACGGGCAATCTCAAGGGAGGCTTCCACTGCGTCCGGTGCGTTGAGTAGCGCTTCTGTCCGGTTTGGGTAGGGAATATACTGAGACAGGAAGTTTCGCGCAGTCTGGCTTCCTTCAGCGGCTTGCTGAATCAGTTTGTCCCAGGGGGCAAGTTGGGCGGCGCCCCGGCAGCATTCGCCTGAGCGATCGCAGGCGTTCTGGGGCCATTTCATGCCGAGCAGTTTTTCCCATTCCTGCAAGGTTAGTTGCGCTCCGGGTTAAAGTGGACGTGATATTCGCCCACTGTCTTATTCTGGGTGTTGAATCGGGCAGTTTTGGTCAGATAATTGGCCAACCGGGGATCTTGTAATGCTTCCTGCTCCAGCCAGCCCAGTTTCAGCAGAATCTGTACCAGTGTCATGTCACGCACTTCACCGGAGCCATCGGCCAATTTTAGGGCCAGCCCTTCCCCTTTGTTGACGCGCGCCACGCATAGTACGCCATCCGCGCCCACCTTTGCCAGCAGCTTGCCTTGGCTGGCCTGCATTAGCACGGTATCTACGCGACCCTCCCCGCCAACAATCGTCGGATAACTAGTCATTGCCGTTTGAAGTGGCCGGAAGTCTTCAGTGCTGCCCAGGTGGGCGTAAAGCAGCGCCATGGTTCTAAGCGGCAAATAAAACACCGGGGCGCCGCAACCATCAATGGCTAGTGGGATTTCATCCACGCGGCCCCAGCACCTTAACGCATTTAAAATGCTTTGCTGGAGAGGATGGGAGGGGCTTAGGTATGAGGATGGGTCTAGCCCGGCTTGCTGGCAGTAAAATAACATGGCCGCATGTTTGCCGGAGCAATTGTTATGGGCCTTGGTGGGGTGTCCGGCGCTCTGTCTTAATGCTTCCTGCATGGCCGGATCACTGGGGGCGTGGGGGCCGCACTGTAATTGTGCTTCAGAAAGTCCCGCCTTTGTCAGAATACTGCGCGCCAGTTCAAGGTGTTGTTGAGAGCCGGTATGGGAAGCGCAGGCGATAGCCAGCTCTTCGGTGGTGAGTTGTTTTGAGAAGCCTTTTTCCACGAGTGGGAACGCCTGAAAGGGTTTTGCCGAGGAACGGAAAAAGGTGGCGGTTTCCAAGGCTCCCGGTGTACAATACAAAAGGCTGTTATCCAGGTTTGTAACGACCAGCCAGCCGAGATGACGGTTTTCAATCAGGCTTTTGCACCCCGATAGTCCATCAGGGGAGGAGTCATCCACCAGAAAACGGGTGGCGGTAACGAGTATCTGTTCAAAATCAGGTGATACGGTCATTTGAAAAATATTTCTGAGCGGAATTAGTAAAGTTTTATTTTAGAATAGAAACACCAGCCAGTAAAAGAAGTCTTCCATAATATGGAACGAGGCGAGTATTAGTTAGTTGATGGTTAACAGGTCCAGTGCCTTCTGTGAAAACTCCTTATTCACAACCGGTTGCCCCTAATCCATCGCCCTCACCGGCGGGAATGGCGGTTTATACTTCCAAAAGAAACGAGTCCAGCTTCTGGCTCTGGGTGCTGATATCCATTGGCGCGCATATTTCCCTGGTGGCGGTGGTCGCTTTGGTGTTGGCCATCCTGCAGTTCCTGGGCTGGGATATCCCGCTGTTCTCTTCGCATATCAAGCCACGGGAAGATGTTGAGTTTGTATTGGTTGAAAATACGCCCAAACAAAAACCTCGCAAGCATACCAACCGCAAGGCGGAGCATGCCAGCCGTTCCGGTGGCGAGAAGATTGCCAATCGCCCTACCCAGGTGCCGCAACAGGCTGCTGGTAAGCCCTCTCCACGCTCTACTCCAAGGCCCGCCGTAAAGCCTGAACCTCAACCCAGGCCAACGCCTCGCCCACCTGCGCAAACGCATCACCAGACCGCGCAGCGCCCTACGCAGCAACCTCAACCCCAGCCTTCCAGGCAACCTGCGCCGCCCACCCCAAGGCCAGCGCCAACGCCGCCTGCGCCCAAAGCGCCAACGCCTACCAAAATTGCGCATGCCACGCCCAGTTTGCCACCTAACCCGATTGCACCCACTATTCGCACCCCTGCTCCGCCAAATCCGTCCGCAACGGGTGGCGGGCCGGTGGTTAAAACGCCCGGCTCCAGTTCCGGCGGGGGATCTCGTAGTGGCGGCGGTGGTAATCCCGGCCCTAGCATGATTGCCGGTAACCCGACCCGTGGCGGTAGCGGCAGTCCGGGAATGTCGGGACGGCCCGGCGGTGGTGGCGGTTCCGGAGGCCGTGGCTCTTACAACCAGAGCGGCTCACCAGGCGGCGGTGGCGGACGTCCAGGCATTGACGCCATGGAAGAACCGGATTTTGGCCCGTATATTGCCGAATTGCAGCGCCGTATTCGGCGTAACTGGGCTCCTCCGGTGGAAGATCGCAGTAAGCGCGTAGTGGCCTTGTTTAATATTTCCCGCGATGGGAGGTTACTGAGCCTTCGTATTCAGCAGTCCTCGGGCTCGCCTGCTGCCGATCAGGCTGCAATGGCTGCGGTTCGGGCCTCTGCGCCGTTCAGGCAGCTTCCCCCCAACTTCAGGCAGGACAACATCGCGGTTCAGTTCATCTTCGACTACGAAATTTACGGCCACGGCTCCGCAAAAATGCGCTAATATTTTTAAACGCAAGTTTGTAATAGTAGTGAGCTAAAGCGGTAAGCTGTTGGAGACAACTGTGGTGCGTTCAATGTGGCCGGTTATGCTGGGTGTCGCGGGTTTGGTGCTGGCAACCCAAACGACGGATTCCAGCAGCGGGCGAAGACCTGCCAAGTTGCCGAAGAGTGGCAAGAAGCCGCCACCGGTTGTCTGTAAAGGTTGCTCATTGCCCAGTCCGGGTGGGATTGACCGTTGCAATTATTGCGGGGCTTCGCTGTATCAGGCTTTTGGTGTCCAGGTGGGTTTGATTTTGCTGGCTGGCCTGGGTGCATTGACTGCTTTTGCGGTTTGGGCCTCTTCGGTGCCAGATCCCTTTGATTCTGGAGATTCTGCCAGTGTGAAACCCTTTCCAACACAGGTTCTGCCCACTCATTTAAACCGGCAGGCCGAGGAGTCTGCGCCCAGCCCTTTTGTTTCCAGGCAAATCCGCGAAACCGCAACGGGGGAAGCTGCCCAGAATGCGCCGGTTCAGCAGAACCTTTCCAGCAAGGCGCAACCCGCCAGACCAAATTCCAAGTTGACCTGCGGCGGATATCGGACGGATGAGCCGGATCGCACTGAATTTGGGCCTTACATCCAACGGGTGCAAAAATTGCTGCGCCAGCAGTGGCATCCTCCAAAATCTTTGCAAAACCAACTGGTAAAAGTGGGTTTCGCTATTGCTTGCGATGGCAAAATCCTTCAGCCTCACATTCTTCGGACTTCCGGTTTTGCGGAGATGGATCATGCCGCGCTGGCCGCATTAAGTAACGCTTCTCCCCTGCCGTTGCTGCCGGAGACTTACCAGGGACGCTATGTGAATGTGGAGTTCGAGTTTGATTTCCAGGTGGACAGCCGCCAGTCGCATAGTCGGGAGACTGTTTCCGACAAATCCCTGGCTCCTGATAAAAAGGCCAAAAAGAAAGCTGGCTTATAAGGCCAGCTATTAAGGGACACTTGAAGTCACATAGGGATAGGAGTGAAGTCGTGTAAAACGACTATGTTTGCATAAAAACGATATATCAAATATGTGTGCTGGTGCTGGCAAGATAATTTACATCTCTTCATTGCTAGCGAGGATGGGGAAGCAAGGACACTGTAAGCTGGCGATATGCTGCTGAAAGAAAGGAAGAAAAAAAGAAGTCACCTCAACAAATGAGGTGACATAACGTCTTATGACACAATAGGGATGGGAGTGGAAGTTTCTAATATAATAAAAACAACTTATCGTGTGTAATTGCCTGGGATGATATCAATTTTCTGTATTTCTGATTTCTTCATCTGCGAACAGGGATGATTTTAGGGAATATCGAACCGAAAAGTACAAAGACGAATAACCAAACACCCACTCTGCCAATGGGAGAGTGGGTGTTTGGGATAGTTATCACATCGGTTAAAGATTGATATACAGGCTGCCGTAGATGCCTTCCAGCTTGCGGATTTTGGCCAGCAGCTCATCGGATGGGGCATTGTCCAGGTTGAATACCATGATGGACTCCCCACCGGCTGACGGGCCTTTACGGGCTACCTGCAAGGCGCTAATGTTCACATCTGCTTCGCCTAGCACGGTGGCGACCTTGGCAATCATCCCCGGCCGGTCATGGTGTGGGGTTAGCAGAATGTAAGAGGTGGGTTTCAGCGCCATTTGGTAGCCGTCCACTTCCACAATCCGGAAGATCTCTTCGGAAATCAGCGTGGCGGAAACCGTGTAGCACCGATCTTCCGTGGCAAGCTTGACTTCCAGCAGGTTCAGGTAGTTGCCCGCCTTCTTGGTGGTGGTTTCTTTTACCTGAATGCCGTTTTCCTCCGCAATGGACGGGGCGTTCACGTAATTGACCCCTTCCCGCGCGGTTGAGAGCAGGCCTTTCAGGACGGCCAAAGTCAACGGCTCTGTGCGATGCTTACCCAAATCGCCCTTGGCGGTAATTTCTACCGATTGGGCCGGGCCTTGGGCCAATTGCCGGATGAAATGGCCCAGTACTTCGGCCATGGGCATGTAATGCTTCACCGGATCAAGCATATCCTGCCGCAACAAGGGAATGTTGACCGCGCTTTTGGCGTAGCCGTGTTCAAAAAATTCCTTAATCTGCTCGGCCACATCCAGCGCCACGTTGACCTGGGCTTCTTCCGTGCTGGCGCCCAG
This sequence comes from Candidatus Melainabacteria bacterium, assembly GCA_902168245.1. GTDB lineage: Bacteria > Cyanobacteriota > Vampirovibrionia > Vampirovibrionales > Vampirovibrionaceae > Vampirovibrio. The sequence continues at coordinate 22,924 of CABHPA010000198.1, read as the reverse complement.
GTGCGGGGTTAACACCAGCTTGTTGGCGTTGGCGCCCATCTTGAACAGCGGCCCTTCCGGGTTTGGCGGCTCCTGCTCGAACACATCCAGCGCGGCCCCGGCGACGATGCCCTTTTCAATGGCCTCCGCCAGCGCTTCCTCGTTAATAATGCCGCCACGGGCGCAATTGACGATACGCAGGCCGGGCTTGCACTTGGCAAAGGTTTCCCGGTTGAACAGGTTGGTGGTTTCCCGCGTTTTGGGAGCATGAATGGTAATAAAATCGGATTTCTCCAGAATCTCATCCAGGGAAACGCCGTTGACACCCAGTTCTTCCGCCATAGCCTTTGACAGGAACGGGTCAAACACGTTCACCTTCATTCCCAGCGCCAGGCAGGCCTTGGCGACCCGCCTGCCGATTTTGCCCAGGCCGACCACGCCCAGTGTTTTTCCGTATACTTCTACGCCAACCAGCTTGCTGCGAATCCATTGGCCGTTTTTCAGCGTGGCGTCCCCTTCCGGTATGTGCCGGGCCAGCGCCATCAGCATACCCACTGTGTGTTCGGATGCCGCGATGGTGTTGCCTTCTGGTGAGTTGACCACGATGACGCCTTGCTTGGTGGCGGTGGCAACGTCAATATTATCGGTGCCGACCCCGGCGCGACCCACAATCCGCAAACGATCGGCCTTTTGTAGCACGTCTTCGGACACGGTGGAGGCGCTGCGGATCATCAGGGCGTCCACATCCGTAATTTTGGCCAGCAGCTCATCGTGAGACAGCTTGGGTTCGTAAATCACCTCGCAGTGGTCTTTCAGGATTTCCGAGGCTTGCAGGTTGATGCTGTCCGTAATCAGGACGCGGGGTTTGGTTCCATTGGCGTTAGGCATGGCTGGCAACCGCCTCCCGGCTGGCTTTGGTGGCGGCGGCGATGCCCGCACCGGCGGGAACCGCATAACCCAACTCGTTCAACACGGCTTCCAGCGCGGAAAGCGTGGTCAGCACATCCCGTTCGGAGACATGGCCCAAATGCCCAATCCGCATGATTTTGCCTTTCAACTCCTTTTGCCCGTCTGCGATGATAATGGCGAAACGCTTTTTCAGCCCGGCCCGAATGGCGTCTACCGTCAACCCTTCCGGCGGCAGGAAAGACGTAACCGATGGGCTGGCGTACTGGTCGTTCTTAACGAACAGTTCCAGCCCCATGGCTTTTAAGCCTGCGCGGGTCATGGCCTGGTTTTGAGCGTGGCGCTTCACCACGTTTTCCAGTCCCTCTTCCAGCATCAGGGCCAGCGCTGCATCCAGTCCCAGAATCAGGTGGGTGGCCGGTGTATAGGGTGTGGTGTTCTCCAGTTGGGATTTTTGGTAGCGGGTAAAGTTGAAATAATAGCCCGGATGTTTGCAGGACTGGTGGGCTTGCCATGCGCGGTCGCTCAAGGCCAGGAAGGACAGGCCGGGCGGCAGCATAAAGCCCTTTTGGCTGCCGGAAACGGCAATGTCGATATCCCATTCATCCAGCGCGAATTCGGCGGCGCCCAGGCTGGTAATGGTGTCGGCAATCACCAAGGCGTCTGGGTGCGTCTGCCGGATGACGGCGGTTAATTCCCGCACCGGGTTCAACACGCCAGTGGAAGTTTCGCTGTGGGTCAGTAGAATGGCCTTATATTCCGTAACCTGATTGGCTTCCAGGTATTCTTTCAGCATGGCGGGCGTATGGCCTTCGCCTGCGGGGACATCAAGCGTTTCTACATTTAAGCCGAGGGTTTTGGCGATTTCAGACCAACGCTGGCTGAACACGCCGTTGACCAACACCAGAATCTTGTCGCCCGCGTTCAGCGTGTTGCACATGGCAGCTTCCATGGAGCCGGTTCCGCTGGCTGTGTATAAAAACACCTGGTTCTTGGATCGGAAAACGCGTTGCAGACTGGGGAACACCCGCTTCAGCACATCCTTGAATTCAGCGCTGCGGTGGCCCATTGCGGGGCTGGACATTACGGCGCGAACCGCTTCCGGTAACGGTGTGGGGCCAGGAATCATCAACAATTCGGCTTTTTTCATGGATTCTTCCAACTTTCTGCTTCCAATTTTTACGGCGATAAACCGTATAACGTAAAATCCACAACGAGCTAGAGGCTTTGCCAGCGCAAGAAACAATCATTGTCCTTGTGTTACGCTCAATTGTAAATCAAAAGAAGTGAGGGGCGCACTAATGAGTCTGTCGCATTTTCCGGCAACGCTAAAACACTCGCCGGGGTATTTATCGGGTGCAACGCAGGTAGGGCAGAATTTAGCCCAAACGAATCTGGTTCTTTTTAAGGGTGGTTTGGGCCATCCTCCCGATGTGCTGGATTTATCCGGCAAAAAAATTCAAACCAGCGGGAAAACCGAGATTCCCTGGGCCGCACATCTGGCAAAATTGCGGAAAGTGCAGGCTTACGCCCAACAGGCAAGCCGTGTTTTACCCAATTTGTCCCATCGCCATTACGGGGCCATGGTGGTGCTGGATAACGGGATTGAGGCGCTCGGCACCAATATAGAGGCCAGCCGAAAAAATACCTTTTGCGATTTGCGTTACGCGATTACCAGCGCGATGAACCAGTTTATCGCAGGGGCGGTCGAAAGACCTGTCAGTGGGCAAGCCGCCCAGAAAACGCCAACCGTGAAAACCGTTTACCTGGCTAACTCCGATTTGCAGGCGGAACCGCCCGTGCCTTGCTCGGATTGCCAAAGCTGGCTGGACAGCCGGTATGTCTCCCCCAAGACCCAGGTGGTCAGCCTGGAGCAGGCTCCCTCTGGCGAAGGCGCGCTTTTGCGCTCCCGAACCGTGAAAGACATGCTCCCTTTGCATCAGGGCCGGGATGAGCCGGTGCGATTGACCACGGATAAAGCGTTGGAGGCGTTGCCGGTAAAAACCAGTCTATCTGCCAGCCAGTTGCTGGACGCTCAAGCCGATATGCCAGATATGGCGCGTTCGCTCATTCGCCATGCAAAAGAGGATACGGTTAAAAAGGAGAGCGCCCATCAGGATGGTAAAGCGCAAACCGGCGCTGCGGTGCTTCTCTCTCCGGCGGGTTTAATGAACCGGCAAAATACCTTCAGTTGGTCAAACCGCTGGACGGAACCTGCGGATCTCAGGGCCGCCGCCAATGCGCTGGATCGGGTGGATCGGCGACGGCATTTTGTGCAAAAACTGCCCGGTTTTCTAAAGGGCTTTTTTGCAATCTGGCTGGCCCCCCAACAAGTTCGAGCAATCGCCTATTATGGGGAACTGCCGCCGATTCCCAGCCTGGGCCGTATTGCCCGTAAAAGCAAAAGTTCGGAAACCCTGGTAATCACCGTGGAGAATGATGTGATACGGGTGCGCACCATTCAGGATTACATGCCGGAAATGTACCAGACCCGCAAAGTCTGAGCATTTTACAGGGAAATAGTAGCGGTTTGGCTCTGTCTCTCCTGTGATTTTGGGTTGGCTTGATGGTGCGTTGGTGAGGGCGATAGTGCTTGTTTTGGAATGTAAAAGGGCCGACACCTGAATGTCGGCCCTTTTGAATGGTTTTGAGATTTGCCAAATTAGGTAGCGGCAGCCGCTTGGCCTTTGAACTTGGCAATCAGGGTTTCCGCAATGTTGTTCGGCATCGGCTCGTAGTGGGCGAACTCCATGCTGAAGGTGCCGCGTCCCTGGGTTTTGCTGCGGATATCGGTTGCGTAACCGAACATCTCGGCCAGCGGCACCATGGAGCGGATCTTCTGGATACCGGTTCCGGCAATCGGTTCCATCCCTTCCACACGGCCACGACGGCTGGACAAGTCGCCAATCACATCGCCCATAAAGTCTTCCGGTACTTCGATTTCCACTTTCATCACCGGCTCCAGCAACTGCGGGGCAGCCTTGGGAACACCGGCCTTGGCGGCCATCGAACCGGCGATTTTAAATGCCATCTCGTTGGAGTCGACATCGTGGTAGCTACCGTCAAACAGGGTGGCTTTTACGTCGATTACTTCGTAACCGGCGATAATACCGCCTTGCAACGCTTCTTCGATACCTTTGCCAGCAGGTGCCACATATTCCTTCGGAACTGCGCCACCCACGATTTTGTTTTCGAACACGAAGCCGCTGCCACGTTCCAATGGCTCCAACCTGATCCAAACGTGACCGTATTGACCACGACCGCCAGACTGACGGACGTATTTGCCTTCCACTTCCACCGTTTTGGTGATGGTTTCGCGGTAAGCAACCTGTGGTTTACCCACGTTGGCTTCCACTTTGAATTCGCGAAGCAAGCGATCCACGATAATTTCCAGGTGAAGCTCGCCCATACCGGCAATGACGGTCTGGCCGGTTTCCTGGTCCACACGCACCCGGAAGGTCGGATCTTCCTCTGCCAGCTTGGACATGGAGTTGGACAGCTTCTCTTGGTCGGCCTTGGTTTTCGGCTCAATGGCAACTTCGATAACCGGGTCCGGAATGTGGATGGATTCCAAAATAACCGGCGCGCTCTCAATACATAAGGTATCCCCGGTGGTGGTGTCTTTCAAGCCAACGACCGCAAAGATATCACCGGCCCGGACTTCGTCGATTTCTTTCCGGTCATCGGCTTCCATCTGCAGCAGGCGGCTGATGCGCTCTTTTTTGCCCTTGGTGGCGTTCAGCACGTAGCTACCGGCAGGCAACACACCGCTGTAGGCACGGCAGAACGTCAGACGACCCACGTAGGGGTCGGTCATAATCTTGAACGCCAATGCCGCGAAAGGTTCGCTGTCATCGCTGCGGCGAATCGCTTCGGATTCGTCCATGTTCTTGCCTTTGATGTCCGGTACGTCGATCGGGGCGGGCAGGTAATCTACAACCGCATCCAGCAGCAACTGGACGCCCTTGTTTTTGAAGGCGGTGCCGCAGGTGACGGGAACGATTTTCACTTCGCAAACGGCTTTGCGCAGCGCTTGCTTCAGGGCGTCAGTGGTGATTTCCTCGCCGCCCAGGTATTTTTCCATCAACGCGTCATCGGTTTCCACAATTGCGTCTAACAGGGCTTCGCGCGCAATTGCGGACTGTTCAACGTAATCGGCGGGAATTTCGGTTTGCTCAATGTCGGTTCCCAGATCGTTTTTGTAAATGTAGGCCTTTTGCTCGATCAGGTCGATAATGCCCAGCATTTGGTCTTCAGCGCCGATCGGCAATTGAATCGGGTGTGCGTTGGCGCCCAGGCGGGTGCGCAACTGATCCACCACGCGCTCGAAGTTGGCGCCGGTACGATCCATCTTGTTGACGAATACCATCCGGGGAACCTGGTAACGGTTGGCCTGGCGCCACACGGTTTCGGACTGGGACTGTACGCCGCCCACCGCGCAGAACACGGCAACCACGCCATCCAGAACCCGCAGGGAGCGCTCTACTTCAATGGTGAAGTCTACGTGGCCAGGCGTGTCGATAATGTTGATCTGGTAATCTTTCCAGTAAGAGGTAATAGCGGCGGAAGTAATGGTAATGCCACGCTCACGCTCTTGCTCCATCCAGTCGGTAACGGCGGTGCCTTCATGTACTTCGCCGATTTTGTGGATTTTTCCGGTGTAGTACAGAATCCGCTCGGTGGTGGTGGTTTTGCCTGCGTCAATGTGCGCGGCGATCCCGATGTTTCTAATCTTGTTGAGTGGGGTCTTTCTGGCCACGGTATGAACCTCTTTTTCTCTTGAATTTTTTAAACGACTGACGAGCTTTGGGTGCTACCTGAAGTAGAGGAGGGCTTTCTAAAGCCAAATGACACTTGTCCGGGGACAAGTGTCACTCAGTTTATCAAATTAGAAGCGGTAGTGGGCGAATGCCTTGTTTGCTTCTGCCATTTTGTGAGTGTCTTCCCGCTTTTTAACGGTTGTGCCGGTGCCACGGTAGGTATCCAGAAACTCGGCAGCCAGCTTTTCGGACATGGAGCGGCCTTTGCGCTTTCTGGAATAATCGATCAGCCAGCGGGAGCCAATGGCGAGACCTTCATCTTCGCGGACTTCAATCGGCACCTGGTACGTGGAGCCACCAACCCGGCGAGCCTTGACACGAACCAGCGGCTTGGCTTTACGAAGCGCCTTGCGGAACACTTCGATGCCCTTGTCATCGGTTTTGCCTTCCAGCAGCTCGATAGCATCATAGAAAACGCGCTCAGCCACACTTTTTTTGCCGCGGATCATCAAACGGTTGATAAATTTCGACACTTCTACATCGCTGTAGAGCGGATCTGGCATGGGAATGCGCTTTTTCGGTTTCGAGCGACGAGACATAAACTGAAAACTCCTTGCTTCTTACTTTCTGAATGCTTTGTGCTGATTACTTTTTGCCTTTGGCAGCTGGCTGGTTTTTCTTGGCGCCATACTTGCTGCGGCTTTGCTTGCGATCTTTCACGCCTGCGGCGTCCAAGGTGCCACGCACCGTGTGGTAGCGAACACCCGGCAAGTCCTTAACCCGGCCGCCGCGAATCAGGATCACGGAGTGCTCTTGCAGGTTGTGGCCAATGCCTGGAATATAGGTGGTTACTTCAAAGCCGTTGGTCAAGCGCACACGAGCCACTTTACGCAGAGCGGAGTTCGGCTTTTTAGGAGTCGTGGTGTAAACCCGGGTGCAAACACCGCGTTTTTGCGGATTGGACGCCAAAGCGGGCGACTTGGTTTTGTACTGGACTTTTTTCCGTTCCTTCCGGACGAGTTGAGCGATTGTTGGCAAGGGATAACCTCCTAAAACGGTTTTCTTTTTAAATCTGCACTGGGAATTCACACATAACAATCGATTGAAAGGGCTTGTTCCTGCTGTTTTGGGCGTGTCCCGAACATTCTCTCGGAGCGCCGGACATCGCTGTTGCAATCCTGTCTGTAGCCTGTTTGCACTGGGGGGAGGGCAGGAAAGTGAACAGACACTTTCGTGGATGATTAATGTAGCCAAAGCAGAAATCAATGTCAACTTCTCGCCACAGGGGCAGGGTTGACCGGATTCTATTTTGAGCTTGCCGTCAGGGTACAACAAAAATGCCGCAAAAAGATCTTCTGTTCAGGAAATTTTCGCAGATCCATTTGCGGCGTGATGCTTTCAGGCTTTTTCGGGCTTTTTGACGACGCCTTCGGGAATAAGGCGGTAGCCGCCCCCGTAAATGGTTTCAATATAGGTCTTGCCTTCGGAAACCTTTTCCAGCTTGGCCCGAAGGTGCCGAACGTGTACCCGGATGGTTTCCACATCGTCATCCGGGGAGTAGCCCCACACGTCTTGCAGCAGCTTGCCTAGCGCAATGGCCTGATTGTGGTTTTGTACCAGGCAGTTCAGAATCTCAAATTCCGTGGGGGTCAGCTTGACGATGTGGTGCTTGATCTTGGCCTCCAGATTCTCCGGAATTAGCGTGATATCGCAAATTGCCAGAATATCCTGGCTGGATGCCGATTTGGGAAGCTGGCCAGAACGCCGAAGGAGCGCCCGAACCCGTACCTGAAGCTCCGGTAACTCGAAGGGCTTTACCAGATAATCGTCTGCGCCCACGTCAAAACCTTTTACCTTGTCTTCCACCACGCCCAGCGCGGTCAGCATGAGGACGGGGATATGCTCGGTCGCCGCGTTTTTGCGGATGCGCTGGCAAACCGTATAGCCGTCGGCGTTGGGCATCATCACATCCAGGATTACCAAATCCGGAACCTCCTGCTGAATCAGGGCATACCCCTCCACGCCATCTGAGGCGGTGAGTACCTGGTGGCTTTGCATTTCCAGATTGACCTTAATCAGGGTCTGGATTGCCTGATCGTCATCCACCACGATAATTTTAGCCATGGGGTTATCCTTCCTTAAAAAATCGCTACGGCAAAGTCTCTGCAGGGCGAAGCGCCTAGTGGGGGCGTTCGCTCAATTTAACGACGGTTGCCACGGGCTTGCCGTTGCGGTTTATCGTCAGTTTTACCGTGTCGCCGGGCCGTTTGGAATCAATGTAGTTCATAAACCGATCCGCGCTATCGGCGGGATGTCCGTCGTAGGCGGTAATAATATCGCCGCCCACCAGCACCCGGCGGTTGCCAATCACCAGTGAACGCCCCGAACCTTGCAGCCCGGCCAGATCCGAAGGCGCGCCTTTCACCACGCGGGCCACCATCAGCCCTTTCTTGGTGGGCAGGTTGAGCGCCTCCGACAGGGCGGGGTTGATTTCCATGCTGATTTCCACGCCCAGGTAGGGACGAATGACCCGCCCGTAAGAGATCAAATCTTCCGCGATACGCCGGGCGGAGTTGGCCGGGATTGCAAAGCCAATGCCCGCGTTGCCCCCGGAGGGGCTGAAGATGGCTGTGTTAATGCCAATCAGTTGTCCGGCGCTATTTAAAAGTGCCCCCCCTGAATTGCCGGGGTTGATGGCCGCGTCTGTCTGGATGATGTTTTCCATCAAGCGGCCGTTTTCCGCTTTTAAGGTTCGCCCAAGGCTGCTGATGACCCCGGTGGTCAGGGTGCTGTTCAGCCCGAACGGGTTACCGATGGCATACACCATTTGCCCGACCTGTAACTGGCTGGAATCCCCCAGTTCTACGGTTGGTAGCTTGATGGCGCCTGGGTTGATTTTAATCAGGGCCACATCCCGGCTGATATCGCCGCCAATGAGCGTGGCTTTGTAAGTCTTTCCGTTGAGCAGCATGGCTTCTAACTGTTGGGCATCCGCCACTACGTGTGCGTTGGTTAATATATAGCCGTCCGGCGTGAGGATAACGCCGGAACCCATGCCTTTTTCCGGCACCACGTTAGAGAATACGTCCATGGCGTAGACGGTGCTGCTGATGTTCACCACGGCCGGGCTGACCTTGTGGTAGATGGAGATATTTACTTTCTCTTCCGGCAGCAAGGCTGGCTTTTCCGGCGCCGCGAATACGATGGGCGTTGAACCCGGCTTTTGCTCGCCCCCGAAGGGCCACTGTACAAAACAACTCATCAACAGGCTGAGCAGGCAAACGCAAAAGGAAAAACCAATCAACTTTGCGGTTTTGCGTAGGCCGTTTTGCCAGAATTCGTTCCCGATGGTACTTCGCATGGTGTTCCGCTCCATCTTTAACCCAAACTGCCTTTATGCGTAAAATGTGGAGACTATTTTACATCAAGCGTCCGCCGAAGTGGACGGGCAAAGTGGATGGAATGCCCCTATGACCCTGAATCCTCCAAATAGCGCCAATCCTCATCCTGCCAAAGGCGCAGGCAAGTCCGGCGTATTGGGCCGGGTTTCGGAATACGCCGATCTGGTCAAGTTCGAGCATACCATTTTCGCCCTGCCGTTTGCGTTGTCGGCTATGTTGCTGGCGGCTCAGCCACATCAGTGGCCCTCTTTGCCTACCGTGTTATGGATTGTGCTGGCCATGGTGGGGGGGAGAACCTATGCCATGGGCCTGAATCGCCTGATTGACGCCCGTATTGACGGGCAAAACCCCCGTACTCAAATGCGCTCCATCCCGGCGGGACGAGTGAGCAAAAAAGAAGCCTGGGGGTTGGTTCTGGCTTCGGCGGCGCTACTGGTGTTCGCTACCTGCCAGTTACCATTGATTTGCGTACAATTGCTGCCGGTCGCTTTCCTGGTGCTGACCATTTACTCTTATATGAAGCTATTTTCGCCCTTGGCCCACTTGGTGCTGGGGGTGGCGCTGGGTTCATCCGCCGTGGGCGGCTGGCTGGCAGTAACCGGCGAATTGGGCTGGCTGCCGGTGATATTCGGCTGGGCGGTGGTGCTGTGGGTGGCCGGGTTCGACATTATATATGCATGCCAGGATTACGGCTTCGATCGCGACCTGGGCCTCAAAAGCATTCCGGTGGCGTTGGGGCTTCCCCAGGCGCTCATGGTCAGCCGGGCTTGCCATTTGGGAACGATTCTCCTGATGGCGGGCTTTGCGTGGCTGTATCCGGGTGCCAGCGTCTTTTTCTGGCTGGCGGTGGTTATTACGGCAGGTATGTTGCTCTATGAGCATTGGTTAATCCGGGGCGACAGGCAAACCCCGATTCGCCTGGAAAAGGTGAACGAGGCGTTTTTTAATATCAACGGCAAAATCAGCCTGGGCGTGTTCCTGCTGGTGCTTTGCCAGAAGCTGTTTGTGGGGTAAGGCTTTTCCGATGCCCGGATGAGGCGTTAGAATAGACTTTATGGTGACTCCGCGACAAGAGAGAATGAGGCTGTTCCCTTACACCCGAAAGGCCATTGCGGCTGTTGGGCGGGAGGGGCTGGTTTTCGTGGAAACGCTGGGCAGCGCCGTTGAGTATAGCGGGCAGATGGCGCGGTTTATCTTGTCGGGCCAGTTTGATCTGCGTCACTTTTTGCAGCAACTGGCCTTCGTGGGTATCGATACCCTGGGTATTTCCCTGATTATGACCACGTTTTCGGGCATGGTCATTTCCTTGCAGATTGCCAAGGAAATGGTGAAGCAGGGCGCGGGCGATTATGTGGGCGCGCTGGTTTCCATGGCCCTTATTCGGGAGCTTGCACCGATTATGACCGCGTTTGCCGTCATCGCCATGGCGGGCTCGGCTTATGCCGCAGAACTCAGCACCATGAAAATTACCAACCAGGTAAACGCGTTGCGGGTGTTGCACGTCGATCCGGTGCGATACCTGGTAATGCCAAGAGTGCTGGCTGGTATCGCCGCCCTGCCGTTGATGAATGTGATTACCGCGCTGGCTGGCATTATGGGCGGGCTGCTGGTCAGTCATCTGCTGGCGGATGTAGGCATTGGGCAATACCTGGATTCGGTGAAAAACCAGACGCAGTTGAAGGATGTGGTGGCGATGCTGGTGAAATCCGGCGTATTCGGTTTTATTATTTTCAGCATGTCCACTACCATCGGCTTGAATGCCAGCGGCGGTTCCCGCGAGGTGGGGCTTTCCACCACGCGGGCGGTGGTTTGGTCTTTTGTGCTGATGGCGGTTCTGGATTATGTGCTTACTTATATGTTCTATGGGGCGCATTAGCGATGGCGGAAGCGTTGGCCAATCAAAAAAACAGTCAGGATTTGCTGATCCAGGTGGAAAACGTCCGGAAATCCTTTGGAAGCAATCTCGTCCTGAATGATATTAGCTTTGAGGTTAAGGCGCACGAGACTTTGGGTATTATTGGGGTTAGCGGCTGCGGAAAAAGCACCCTGTTGCGCATTATGAGCGGCCTTGAAACGGCGGACAGCGGGGATGTGAACCTGGCGGATCCTAATTACAGCCTGGTGTTTCAATACTCGGCCCTGTTTGATTCTTTAACGGTTCTTGAGAACGTAGCCTTTTCCCTGTTGGAGCGCCCGGACAGCCAGTATGAAAAAGCCCTGGGTGTAAAAGCCATCCAGCGAGGCAAGCTTTCCATGAGGCAAATCAGGGATATTGTCAGCGAAAAACTTCGCATGGTGGGCCTGGAAGGCATAGAGGATCAGTATCCCAATGAACTGTCCGGCGGGATGCAGAAAAGAGTAAGCTTTGCGCGGGCCATTGTCAGCAATCCCCGCATTATTTTTTACGATGAACCCACTGCCGGGCTGGACCCCATTGCCTCTACGGTAATTGAGGACTATATCCGCAAGCTGCGCAACGAGCTGAATGCCGCCAGCGTGGTGGTGACGCACCAGTTTTCCACCATTAACCGTACCGATCGGGTTATTCTGCTGCATGAAGGGCAAATCAAATGGACAGGGACGCCGAAAGAGCTGTATCAGACGGATGACCCTTACGCCAGCCAGTTTGCCCATGCCAGTTTGGAAGGCCCAATGGCCATGGAGCAAGGCTAATGCGCTGGTTTGCCCGTGGCGCGGGTTATGAAGGCCTGAGCTTCCACGGTATAATAACAATGTTGTCGAACCCAACGGAAGGGTCGGAAGGCTAATGAGTATTGTCAGCAGGCAAAGAACCGCCACCGTAAAGGTCGGAGTGCTAACTCTGATTAGCATTGCCTTGTTGGTCATGTCGTTAATCTGGCTCAAGGGAAGGGGCTTGTCCGGCGGTACGCCGCATTCTGTCCTGTTTAAGGATGTAAACGGCATGCGAGAAGGTTCTGCCGTGCAGATGATGGGGATCCGGGTTGGTTTTGTGGATGTTATCAACCCGATTAGAACCGAAGACGGCCAGTATTACGTTCGGGTGAAATTCACCATCAATAAAGATGTGAAGGTGCAGATTCCCAAGGGTTCCCGGCTTTCTATCGAGCAGTCCGGCCTGATCGGGGAACAATTCCTTGAGATTACGCCGCCCCAAAGGCGGGATGTAACCCTAAGCACCTTTAAGGAACCGGCTAAGGCGATTACGGCGGGTATTCCCGTTAAATTCCTGTATGAGCAGGGTTACTTGCAGGTGGGTATCGTTGAAAAAGTGGATACTTATAAAGATGGCAACCTGATTCGCCACCGCCTGTACTACCGTATTACCCTACCGGGTGCGGAAATGCCGGAGGATCCGCTGTTTGAGCTGACCTTGGACAAGGTCGGGCAATACTATCTGCGTATTTTGCCGCGCGACCCCCTGGTGGCCCAGATGCCCGACTCCCATCTGACTTTTACGGTGGAAAACCCCATGCGCCTCAAACGCTTCCTGGAAATCCAGACCGAGTCTGCACTGGCGCTGAAGCTGACCAACGACAAACTGAACGAGTTCCTTTCGGATGAAACCATCGAGAGTCTGCATAGCACCATTAAAAATACGGAAGTGCTGACCGCCAAGGCAAATGTGGTAATGGAAAGCGCAAACGCCTTGTTTAAAACTACTCAGCAGGATCTGGACAAGCTGGTAAACGTCAGCGAAGATCTGATGGCGAATGTCTCCGAGGTAAGCCGCAATATTAACGGCGTGATTGGCGATCCCAAGGTGAAAAAGGAGATCTCCTCCACGGTGGCCTCCTTGCGGGAATCTTCCATTGCCATGCGGGATTTGCTGAACGATCCGGCCCTGAAGCAGACCATTTACCAGACCCGCGACGCCTCTAAAAATGCCGCCGACCTGATGGCCACCCTGAAGCGGACAGCCCAGGATCAGGATTTGCAGAACCGGATGAATAACATCGTTACCCAGCTAGATACGTCTCTGAACAAGCTGGATGGCGTGTTGACCAACGTAAACGAGTTGACGGACGGTAAAGACCAGACCATGAAGGGCATTCTGGAGGATACCCGTGCTACCGCCAAGAACTTGCGCCAGGCATCCAATAAGTTTAACGGCCACTTCACGCTCTTTAAACTGTTGTTCTAGGTTTTACTGGACGGATAGTTTGTGACTGCAAGCGTACGCTTGCGGTTTGGGCAGGGCTGCGGGAAAAGTTAGTGTAATGATAAACAGGCATTGCAAAAAGCCTCCCGCCAAGTAGATTGGGGGAGGCTTTCAGAAATCTGGGGAAGAAACTAGCTCTTGCGTTTGCGAGCAGCTTCAGCCTTTCTTTTCTTTTTAACGCTGGGTTTCACGTAGTGCTCGCGACGTTTGATCTCAGACAGAATACCTGCTTTTTGGATCTTTTTCTTGAAACGCTTTAATGCACTTTCGATACTTTCACCAGGCTGGACCTGGACTTCGGCCAATGACAACAACCCCCTTTCAAAATGGGATAGTTCGGACACGCTACGAAACTAACACACACAGTTTCACATTACAATCCGTTGCGTTTCGAGTTTTGCAATTCGGCGTTCTCGCCTGCTATCCGGGCGGCCACAGTAGCGGACGACCGGCCAGAATGTGGGCATGCATGTGGAACACGCTTTGCCCGGCCTCGGCCCCGTTGTTCAGGATGATCCGGTAATCTTCCAGGTTCAATTGTTTGGCCACATCGCGCGCACCACCCATCAGGTCTGCGAAAATGGCGTTATCCGGTGTTTCGCTGACGCTGGGGGTATGGCGCTTGGCGATAACAAGCACATGCACCGGCGCCTGGGGCGCGATATCGTGAAAGGCCAGGATTTTATCGGTTTCCGCCGCCTTGTTGCTGGGGATATCCCCGGCGATGATTTTGCAGAACAGGCAATCGTGGGCCATGCGGCAATCCTTTATATCAATAGGCTGATTGATTTTATTCAAGCCGGAACACGCGAAAGGGTAAAGCGAATTCTTGTAGGATTTCATGTCTTTCCGTATGGGAGGGCGACAGGTGAAAAATCAGGCCCAGTAAGAGAGGCGGGCCGGGATGGGGCTGGGTGTCATCAGTACAGGACTCGTCTGTACTGGGAACGGGCCGGATAAATTTTGCTGAAAGGGATAAACTGGGGCGTTAAAAGGCACAGGGGCAGTACGACTCACTGGAAAGAGATTTTGCCCCAGGGGAAGCGGCTGGTTTTGTGGGTTGGTGTGCCGAACGTACTGGGCAACGCGTTGGGCCATGGGTATTGTATGGGCCAGTACAGGAACCGGATGGCCCTGGCTCTCAAGCTCCAGGTCGCCGTATTTTTCCGCGACGCGCTTGACCAGGGCTTTTTTCTCCGGATCGGGATCAAAGAACAGCTTGGCGTATAGAGCTACGCCATCCGAAAGTAAGCGGGAGCTGGAAACGCTTTGGGCGTATTGAGGGTATTTCGCCTCGTGGTAGCGGTGGGCCAGCGTATTCAAGGCAAGGCAATCCAGCTCTTCCTGAATGGAAGATGAGTCATCGCCGACGTCGTCGGGGTTATTACTGGTTAGCGATTGGTTGAAAACGCTTCCGGCAGAACCAGGGGCGTTTACCAATTTGGCGGCATGGCCCGCCTCGTGGTAAATGGCTTCGGAAATGGCGCAAAGCGTGGTGGGAGAATAATCGCCCCGGTACTGCCGGTTAATCATAATCAGGTTCTGGTCGGCAATCCACTGGGCGTGGGCGGGACTGTCGCCCATATCGCCGAATTCCACCCGTATCCCCTTGGAGTCAATCACCCGGCGGGCTTGTTGGCCATTTTGAAAGACCGGGTTGATTCCCAAGCTGCGAATATAGGCTTCATCCTGTGGTAGGTTCTGGATTTGGCCCACCAGCGTGAGCGCCCGATCCACAATGTAGCGATCCAACGGCGTCTGGACGATTTGCCCCGCTTCCGTGTAACCGCTTAACGGCCCCTTTGTCGCTGGGGCGGATGGAAACGATTGGCTGGCGTTTGCAGGCAGGTTTATAGCGGGCTGTGACCAACGGCTCGCCTGAGCTGGAATTCTAATGGGCGCCGGAATGGCTGGATAAGGGGCATATGCCGGGATGCTGGCCATGGTTTCGCTCTTTTTGGGGCTTTTGAAACGTTCTGTTGAAAACCGGCTGAACCCGTTTTTTTGTTAGTGTTTTTGTTAGTATGAAATGAATTTGCCTTGTATCCTCGAACCAGGAGTGACCGAAAATGTCCACCACCGTCCATCCCGCCGTGACCGTCTGCAACCATCCGCTGGTGCAGCATAATCTCAGCATTTTACGGGATAAAAACACCTCTACCGAGCAATTTCGGTCTACCATGCACCGCCTGGGCAAGTTTATCCTGATGGAAGCCACGGCAGACTTGCCAACTACCCGATCCATTGTGGAAACCCCCATTACCAAGGCGGAATGCCAAGTCCTTTCCCCGGACGTGCCGATTTTAATTGCCCCCATCCTGCGGGCGGGGCTGATTTTATCCGAATTGGCCATCGATATCCTGCCCACTGCCAGCGTGTACCATATCGGTCTCTACCGGGATGAAGAGACTTTCAAGCCCGTTACCTATTACAACAAGCTGCCTTCCACCATCGATTACAGTGTGGCCCGCGTTTTCGTGCTGGATCCCATGCTGGCGACCGGCGGTTCCGCCGTGGCTGCCGTGGATATTATCAAGAAGCTGGGTACCAATGTGTCCAATATTCGCTTTGCCAGCATTATCGCCGCCCCGGAAGGCATTCAACACCTTACCGAACAACACCCCGGCATCCGTATTTACACAGGCTCCGTAGATGAACGCCTGAATGATAAAGCCTATATCGTCCCCGGTTTGGGCGATGCGGGCGATCGTACCTTCGGGACGATGTAGTCAGGGCGTTTGGCTCTTTCTTTAATACGCTTTTTAACAAATCCTTCAGTTTGCCGGGCAAATGACGATTGCTTGGCTATGAAGCCGAGCATGGAACAATTGCAATGGATTCGGGAGCGAACTTGGGCGCGCTTCCTGTTCTATGCTGTTATCATCGGGCTTCTTGTTGATGTTTTGACCTTTGCTTTTCTTGTGTTCAGGCTTTTTGCGGGAATTATTCCGGTTGATAGCATGATTAACGGGCTGCTTTACGTTGCCTTCTACTTGATTGTGGCCGTTTCAGGAAGCCTTTTGGGTAGCTTGCCTTTGGCAGCCTTGCTGCTCTTTATGGAGCAGTCAGTACAGTCTTTAAATAGCCGCCTAATCCAACGGTATAAGCGAATAGAGCTGGAAACCTTCCCAATGGCGGAGGCTGATTCGGTGGGCCTGTTGAAAATCTACAATCCTTTGCAGTGGATACCGCCAACGATTGTTCGCTATATGCAGCCACCTAATTGGGTTCCGTGGCTTTGCTTTGTTGAGAATCGCCCAGTTGTCGCTTTGAACTGGGGTGAAACAGTCGCAATCCCTTTGCCAGCAGGACGGTATGAAGTTTGTGTGGGTAAATGGATGCTTCCGGTTACAGAAAAGTTTCCTGAGCGAAAACTGGACTTCACGCAAACGGTGCAGGTTGATATCCGGTCAGGCCAAACGGTGACGCTGGCGTTTAAGTATAAAAGGCTCCAGATTGCTTGGTTAATCCTTGCTGTGGTGGGCCTTTCTTGGGTTGCCTTGAGTCCTCCGGCATGGTTGGACTCAATTTGGGTGTGGTTTCCCGGCTATAGGGTCAATAGTCCTGATTTTCCATCCTGTATGGTTAGAACTGTTTTTATGTGCGTGGGTTCTTTTCCGATTTTTTATTGGTTTATGTCCTGTCGGTTTAAAAAGCGCGGTTTTATGACTGTATTGACCTTTGCAAAGCCCGACAATCAAGGCGAATTGATGGAACCTGATGCTAAACGCTGAGCAATTGCAGTGGATTAAGCATCGTGTCTGGGCGCGCTTCCTGTTTTTCGTGGTTATTTTTTTGCTTCCTCTTATGGCTTTTGTTGCAGTGTCGTTTTTTATTATATTTGGTGACGTTTGGCAGAAGGCTCATGTGCATCACAAGTTTTTAGTGTTGGGTGAGTTTTCTCTGCTGGCGGGCTTTCTTATGGCTTTTGTTTTGTGGTTGATGCTGATTCTGTTGTGGCCCATCGCCAAAAAATCAACAAAAAGGCTGAAGGAGTATATCAGACTAAGGCTTTTGAATGACTTGCCCGCTCCTGAACTGGAGCCAACGCCTTGCCCTGTGGGTGTGCTGCAAATTCATAAACCGTTTCAATATTTCCCGCCCACTGTTCTTGGCTATTTTTTACCGAAGAAGCACTTATTGCCCATGCTGTGCTTTGTCGATGGGACACCAGTGGCTTCCTTATACTTTGGAGAACCTACGCAAATAACGCTGCCGGTTGGAAACCATGAAATTTGTATGAAGCGATGGGTTCTGCCCACAATGGGGGGTGAGCCTAAGGAGGTATTTTGCAGTACGGCGGTTTCAATTGAAATAGTGGAAGGTCGGATTGTTGTGTTGGTTTACAGATTCAAAGAGGCTCAGCTTTTGGGTCTTCTGGGCGCTGTTTTACTAATTCTATGGCTGTTTTCCTGGAATCCGTACAACTGGTTTGATGTATTGAATATAGTCTTACCTTATCCTTGGAATACCCCGGTTTTGTATGGCTGGTTCAGGGTGCTGCTGGCTGAGGTGTGTTGGCTCCTTTTAACGCCACTCTGGAGAGATTATGCGCTGAAGCCGGTATTGGAAGTACTCAAAGCAGAAGACATCCCTCCTTCCCGGTGAGGATTTTTGAGAGGCTTCGGGCTTAAACGCTGATTCGGCGCTTATAATGGTAGTAGGTTCGGCCTGGGTTCGGTCGAGTGGGAAAGCCTGTCATCACGCCAAATAGCCAGCCAGATAATCTTTAAGGGACAGCGGCCATGTTCGATATGAACTATTACGGCACCGAAGAGACCATCCCGGCGGAAAACCGGGAGGAACAGCCGGACATGTGCCATAAGTGCGGCAAATGTTGCCGCTCGGCCACCACGTATCATTCCCACAAAAAGCTGCTGCAAATGACTGAAGAGGGCGTGAAGGACGCGATCGACTTTCTATCGGTGTTCAAGCCCTATCGCTCCATTGAGGACGCCCGGCTGGTAGAGCCGGAGCAGGTGGCCCAGGTTCTCAAGGTGGTGGAGTTGCGGGACGACATGAACGTGGAGGATGTCACATTCTATTACTGCGAGCATGTCAGCCCGGAAGGGCTTTGCACCATCTACGAGCGACGGCCCCGCTGTTGCCGGGAGGCGCCTGGCCATGGCTGGTCGGCGATGCCGCCGGGTTGCGGGTTTGAGGGGTGGCAGTTCGAGCAGCGGGAAAAGCAGAAGCGCATGATTCGGGATTTGAAGACCAGCGCCTACATTATGGAGCAGATGTCGCCGGATGGGGTGCATCATCCGGTGCGGCCCGATACCACGCTGGAGGAGCTGAACCAGATGGTGCTGGAAAAAATCAAGCCCTGGAAGGGGTTTGGGTCGCATCATTGGTAGAGTGGCTAGAAGGCCCAAAGAGCAGGATGGCATGACGGATTCCGATCCCACCCAAAACCAACAGGCGAATCCTGAACCGGTGGAATCATCGTTGCCTTCCCCGCTGGGGCTTGCCCGCGAGGTGGAAAGGCTGATGAAGCTGCCGCAGCATCTGTGCAAACAGCGAGGTACCTGCTGTCGGATCGCCACGTTTAAAGGCTCGCTCAGTTTTGAGGAGATTAAGGCGCTGGCTGCCGATCCGACTGTGCCGGGGCATGAGTCCGCGCGGGATTTTGCTTCCGTATTTTTGCCGTACCCAAGTCAGGCGGAAGTGCGGGAGATTGCGGGCGAATTCGTGGAGCGGGTGCGGGCGGTCGCCGAACGAAAGGGGCAAGACCCGGACACCATTACCTTCTTTAAGTGCAAATACGTGCTGGAAGATGGCCGGTGCGGGGTACATGAGGATCGTCCGCTGGGGTGCCGGGTCTATCCGTTTCCGCACAAAAGCACCATTTATCATCCGGGCTGCGGCTTTGAACAACAGGGCGTGAAAAACTGGGAGCGGATTGCGGAAATTATGCGAACCCTGGGCATGGATCCCAACCAGTTTTAAGTAAGTTGTTTCTGGGGGCTCAATGCGGGTAATGCTTTCTCTTTTATCTCCCGAAGAAATGCAAAACAAGCGCATTTTTCAAAATGCACTGGCGAGTTTAGGGTGGTCCTGAATCAGGAGCCGGTATTTAATTTTTTGAGAAGCTTAACTTAGCCCATACCGTTGAGCTTGAAGGTGCTTTCAATGTTTTTGGAAATAACCTTGGATACCGAATCGATCTCGGTTTGCACAGCCTGGTGCTGCGTATCAATCCGACGACTCTGTTGCTCAAGCTGTTTGTCGCGCTCCTGAATGGAGGAAACAGCCGATTCCAGCTTTTTGTTCTCTTTGCTATCCGGATCCAGGTTGGATGAACGGTTAAACAAGGCCGAAACCATGTTTGAAACCTGCATCCGAGCTTGCTGCACCATCTGCAGCTGCAGCTCCAAATCTTGTTTTCGGGCGGTCAAAAGTAGCAACCGCGCCTGGCTTGCTCCAAGTCCCATGCGAGTGATCCCCCTATGCTGTGTCCCTGTGTCTAGTTGTTCCCTATCGTGTAATCCCTACGTATGTCAAAAACGTGTGTCAAACGTCTGGTTTTTCCCCGTTACTTGCATAAAAACAAGTTATTGGGTTTTTGTGTCAGTCTCAGGCCAAATCTGTGTATAAACGTAAGCGAAACCATTGTCACAGGCATTCTAAGGCCTTTGTTTTTAAAAAAATGATAAGGCGAGAAATAAAAAGAGGCTATTTCAGAGGCAACTGCCGATGTATTAGAATGCTTTCGGAACCAAAAAGAAAGTAAGGGTGTCATATTTTGTATATTGGAGAGGGTTTCATATATCAACCATTAGCCCAAAGTTTTTAGGCCGGAGTGGTTATAACCAGCCACAACCAGGGCAGGCAGAAAGAGGCGCGCCTGATCAGAAACCTAAACCTGGCGCAAAAGGTGCGCCGCAAAAAAACTTGATAAACAGCGTCTGGATAACGATGTCTTTGAACGGAAAACGATTTAGGCTTTAATAAAAGCGTTTTAAAAACAGGCTTTAACGCCGGTTCTGGAGCTGGATGTTGACTGCCTCCAGTTCCCGAATCCGGTTAATGGCCTGTTGTAACTGCCCTTGCAGTTTGGCCACCGCTTCACTGGATGCCGCTGGCTGGGCCGCCGTCCCTCCCCATTGAAACGGCTTCTTGCTTTCCTCTTTTAAAAACAGGATGGCTTCGCTGTCTTCCTTCTTAATGTAGCCCAGGTTAATCAACACGTTGGCAATGCCGGTGCGCTCGCCCATGGCTTCCTCTATGGCGCGCTGGGTGCGCAATGCCTGATCAAGTTGCTCAATGGTCAGCCGGTTGATTTTCACCAGGTATTCGCCCAGGCGGGTCTGGCCGGTCAAATAGTCGATGGTGCCGGTAATAATCACGGAGCGGGGCGGGTTGACCAGCTCGCTCTGGACGGCTTTGCCCAGCACCATGGAACATTGCTCCAGGCTCCAGTTATTGAGGACGGTAATGGTGACCACGTTCTTTTTATAGCGGGTCATATGCAGCAGGCGCAACACGGATTGATCGAACTGGCCGGTGGGATGCTCCAGTTCCGACATGCCGTGCCGGGTAATTTCCGGCACCCAGAGTTGGAGGGTGTGCTCCTCCCCAAAGGCTTCCAGCGTGGTTTTGGACAGGGCCGCCTCCAACTCATGCTTCAACTGCGCGTAAAGTACCTGCTTCACCCATAGGGGCAGGGCGCCGAGCTGCTGCATTAAGGTGTCGAATACCGTTGGGGGGAGACTGGCCATCTAAAGTTCCATATACTCAACTGATTGATCAGGGTTTGGCGGTGGATTGAACGTTGGCCCTAAGGTAGCCTTATCACATAGCATGTAAAGTTCATTATCTCAGAATTGTTGGAGGAGCGCCTACATTAGGAGTTGTATAATTGGAACATTCTGCCGGCTCGTCAGTCATGAGTCTTCAGTTTGGGCTATGTCCGTACCCATTTGAAATGTTTCTGAAATAAGGAGAATCCCCCTGTGAAAGCTTCACGCCAGATTGCGTTCTCGTTGGCCTTGATTCTGATGGCTCCAGGGTTGGCCTTGGCCGCGTCCGGTACCGGGGCGCAATTCTCTCCTGTGTATATAAGCCAGAATTTGCCGCCCCTACAGGGAACTGGCAGCTATCAAAACCAGACTTACCCTACTTACGGCAACAACTATCAGTACACACCGCCCCAGCAGTATGGGCAGACGTACGGTCAAACCCCGCAGTATACCCAGTCTTACCCGCAACAACAGCAACAAACGCCGTTGCAGGGCTATGTGGTAACCGCTCCGCCGGGAACCGTGGTTTCCGCCACCTTTACCACCCCTATTTCCAGTGAATACGCGCGGGTCGGCGATCGTTTCAACGCCACGCTCGGTTCGGCTATCGCTTCCGGCACCAACGTAATTTTGCCAGCGGGCAGCCAGATGGAAGGCCAGGTGGTAATGGTGAAAGCCGCCGGAAGAACCGGGCGCAACGGCGAGCTGGATATCCGCTTTACCTCTGCCACGCTCCCTAACGGCCAAAAAGTCCCGCTTTCCGCCAGAATCCAGACCGATGACGGCACCGGAATTATTAAAGGCGGCACGACCGGCGGTCGGGTTGGCAGGGCCGCAGTCACCACAGGCGTAGGGGCCGGTTTGGGCGCCGCGCTCGGTACGGCCATGGGGCCGTTGTCCGGCGGGCATGTGGGCCGTGGGGCCATTTACGGTACTGTTTTGGGCGCTGGCATGGGCGCTTTGGGTTCGGCCTGGCAAAAAGGCAAGCCTGCCGTGGTGGAAACCGGCGAACCAGTGAACATTGTGCTGGATCAACCGTTGACCACCTCGCCTTCCGCGCCGACCACCCAGTATAACCAGCCCTACAACAGCCAGCCTTACAGCAGTCAGCCGTCCGATTCCAATTACCAGTACTTCCAGCCCGGCGGCACTTCGCCGCAAGGTTCCCAGCCGTACAACTACTACGGCGGTTCGCAATAAAAAGCAATCCTTGGGCAATTGCGGGAATCCTGCCGTTTCTCATAATCTAGTTATCTTTTGTAAAAGAATAAAATTCTTGTAAGCCCAGAGGCTGGATCGATTTATGCCCACTTCCGGCAAACCCGTTTTTAATCCCTTTGCGGCGGCCAACCCGGCAAAGGAGCAAACTGCCCGGCCCGACCTGGCGGAAAAACCGGCGCGGCCCAGCCTGCGTAAAAAACGGGGAATCAGCCTGCTGGCGACCGAAGAACGGCTGCAAGTCCTGCCTTTTAAAAAAGCCACGGTCTTATCGGCGGCGTTTCACCTGATTAGCCCCTTTGCATTGGCTTTGGTGGCCGTGCTGGTGTTGCTAATCCTGTCGTGGTTATTGCACCTCAACTTTTGGGACTGGTTCAAGCCCAAGCCGCCCAAGGCGGACATGGTGTTCTCCCTGGTGAGCGACACCCATGCCAAGCGGCCTGAGAAGCCCTTGTTTAAAGGCAATTTCAACCAGCAGGCGGGCGGTAAGAAAGACCCGAAGCAGGCTTTAAAGCCCATTGATGATCCGGCCAAGGCCAGCCCCGCCCAAAAAGAGCAACAGCCCGCCAAAACCCAGCAAGCCGTTAAGCCGCAGCCGGAACAACCCAGGCAGGAACAAGCAGAGCCTCCCAAGCCGGTTAAAAAGCCTGAACCCAAAAAAGAGCCGCTCAAACCTACCGCAGTTTCTACAGTTGCCAAGCCGCAAGAGGCCGCTGATGCCAAGAAGGACAGCAAGCAGGCGGCTAGGAGCGCCAAATCCGCCGAATTGTCCAAGGC
>CABHPA010000197.1 GCA_902168245.1 Candidatus Melainabacteria bacterium | reverse complement strand
TCATTTCAGTTATCTCTTATCCAAATACCGCTTTATTTACCAGCAGGCCATCTTGCTGGAGGATTATCACTTGTCTTTGCGGGTGATGGAAAGTTTTGGAAACCTGATGCAACGAATGCGAAGGGATTTGACCTATGAAACCCTCCAGAGCGGTTCCGCCTCATTTCCTGGATCAGATGAACTGGAAGCACTTATGGGATCATTGGAAAAACCAGGCAGAATCGATTCCGCCGGATAAAGCAAACCTGATCGCGTATGTGAGAGGGTATCAGGATTTTGGCTATTTTGTGGAATATTTCTTTTCGCATCATTGTCAATTCCAATTCTCCAGCATGCATGAGCAGTTTTTTGCAGATGAATTCAGTCCAAGCCGCCGGGGAAGGCGGGATGTGATTGCGGCCCCTCGGGGACATGCCAAAACCACCTTTAAAGTGTTTTTTAAAGCCCTGCATGCCATTGTGTATGGGTATGAACCCTTTATCTTGATCATTGGCCATTCTTCCAGTGAAGCCCAAGGTAAGGTGCAGAATATTCTGGATGAACTGCAAAATAATCCACGATTGATTGCCGTGTGCGGGGAATTGGCTCCGCCCTTAAAATATCGCTCTCGAAAAGGTTTTGTGAGTCGAAATGGGGTTCGGGTGATGGCCAAATCCAAGGGGCAACAAGTCCGGGGACTGTTGCACGGGCAGCACCGTCCCAGCTTGATTCTCTGTGATGATATTGAATCGCTGGATGGGACGTTAAACCCAGAGCAACGATTAAAGACCAGAAACTGGTTTAACAAGGATGTTTTGAAATGCGGGTCAGTAGATGGGTCTGCCAATATCACGGTAGTGGGGACTTGTCTGCATCCGGAATCCTTGCTGTGCGATTTGTTGCAATCACCAGGGTGGTTTCCCAGAAAGTACCAGGCAGTAGAGCGCTTCTCGGAGAATGAAAAACTTTGGGAAGTTTGGAAAGGGATTTATACGGATTTGAGCAATCCCAACCGTCAGGAAGAGGCACAGGCATTTTTTGAGACCAATCAGGAAGCCCTGCTTTCGGGGACTCAAGTGCTGTGGCCCCAAGGGGAGAGTTATGAGCAGTTGATGCGCTTGCGCATTAACGAGGGGCAAGCCAGTTTTTTCAGTGAAAAGCAAAATGATCCGCTGGATCCAGAGCGGCAATTGTTTGATATGCACCGGGCCAAGCGATTCCGGATGACGGATGAAGGGTTAGTCTGGCTGGATGTTTCTGAAAAGCATGTGTCCTGGGCTTCGCTGGAGCGGGTAATTGCCTTTCATGACCCGGCCTTGGGCAAGAAACCGGGGCAGCATTCAGAACCGGATTTTGCGGCCATTGTGGTGGTGGGGCAAGATCTCGATGGGTATTTGTATGCGCTGGATTGTTATCTGGATAAGGCGGCTCCGGCTCAGCAAATTGAAAAAGCCCTGTTGCTGCAGCGCAAATGGGGTTTTGAGACGTTGTATCTGGAGGAGAACCATTTCCAGCAATTGATGAAGCCCCTGTATGCTCAAGCGACTGAAGCAGCCGGATTGCTGGACTTGCGAGTGGTAGGGGTGAATCAGCACCAGAATAAGTATCAGCGGATTTCCACCTTAGAGCCGGATATTACCAACGGGTATTTACTGTTCAGTGAGTCTATTCACCCTCGGCTCATGGATCAATTGACCCTATTCCCCACCAGCTATGATGACGGGCCGGATGCCTTGCAAGGGGCCGTGGCGCAATTGAAGCGCGGGGCGGTACAGCCTCGGATCCGGCGAATTTAATACAGGTCCAGATAAATTTTGAAAATCCGGGCATGATCCTCATCGTTGAGTTGTTCCAAGAGCAAGGAAAGATCGTAGCTAAAGCAATCAGCGGGTTCCAAAGTGATGTTCGGTAACAGTTCTTTAATGGCTTTAGCGATATGGACCCGGTGCTCTCGGGATACCGTGTCTTGTCCTACACAGCCTTCCACGATGATGCAGGCTTGTAATTTTCGGGAAATGTAAAAGGTGGACATGCGGTTTTCTCCTGGTGAGAATGTTAACAGGGCCATTCATCACTGGAGATTGCTGCATTAGCAAGGGGTTTGCTTGTTTCTGAAGAGGAAAGGCTTTCTCTGTATTGATTCCGACACAAAGGCTCCAATTCCCTTGATATCTCGATCAAACAGAGCGTATATGGTGCTGTTCCCAATGAAACACAGGAGACAGCATATGAACGAAAAACAGGAAATGACTCTACAGGAAGCGGTTCAATATTATCTGGACGCTTTACAAGTCAAGGGAAAGAGTCCTCGAACAGTTTATACATACAACAAGGATTGTGAACAGATAGTGGCATTCTTTGGCCCTGAAAAGAAGCTATGCAATATTCTACCAGCCCATGTGGCCAAATTCTACAAGTCAGATGAACTCTTGATTATTCCTAAAAACAGAAAGGTCCGGGCACTCAGGACGGTGAACAAGACCCGCATGGTGCTCCGAGGTCTTCTCACCTGGGCGGTGGAAGAGGGGCATATTCCTCATTTACCGCTACCCAAAGCCAAGTAACCAGTAATGCCTTATTTATGTTCATCCTGGTAAATAATTTGAAAGGAAATGAAATAAGATGCTTTCAGACCAAACATTAGAGCAACAGCGCCAAGACGCAATTGAATCCCTCGAAGAAGCCATTGAATCTTTAGAACAGGCGTATGGATTAATTGATAGCGCCAGACAAAATATTAAAGTCCTTCCCACTGACTACAACATGCCCGGAAATATTGATGCCTACGTGCTCAACTACATTAAATCCAGCAATGATTCTTTAGTCGAGAAGCTTGAATCCTACATTGAGGAGCTGAATGGCTTGAGGATGAAGCTTGAATAAGCCGCATGATGTTACCCTGCTTCGAATTGAAGGAGCCTATCGAAGGCGATGTCTGACAGCGACGCAAGCATTCCGGAACATTAACGAGTATTTTGCCTGGGAATACCAGAAAGATGCGCCAGAAACGGCCAAAACAGAAGGAGTCACCACCCTGCTTTATATGAACAGACGGGCCAAGATCAAGGTGATTAAAGCCCTTGACCCGCATTACCAAGTTGCAAATCTGAACTTTAGCGACTACACGGCTCAGGAACTTTCCGAAACCTGGCAGGATGATGATTTATTGGATGAGATTATTTGCGAACTCATTGACGCTCTGCCCAATGAGGAAATCTGAAGAAAGGAAGTCATGTACACGATTTTTACCCGTAAACCTAGAGACCTGGAAGAAGTAGCGCAAAATATGCAATATGTAGAAGAGCAAGAGCAGGTGCGGATTACGGAAGAAATTGAATTAGATCCGGCTACTTATGAATATTTTTGGCATAATCCTTGTCAGAATCATGATTTTCTGAAAGGGAAAGGTGGCTACCGAGAAAGGGAACGTACTGCCGTTTTACTGACATGTGGAAACCGTAAACGCATTATTGTGGATCCTAGTGGGGCTGCCTATGGTCGTTATGTTGGGTTTGAAATGGAGTAGTAGCTCATACACTTTGGCTTTGCCATTTATAAGCACGTTAATCTTGCCCTTTAAATGTGCAAAATGATCACTCAGCTCTGATGATGCTATTAAACTAATACCTCCTTCAAAAAGGATAAGTGAATCCTTAGAAAATAACCACTTGGATGCGCATTTGGCTCCTCCAGAAAGATGAACCTCTGTAACTCTAAAAATGCTAAAATGGGCTGGCAATTAAAGAGAAAAAGTGAGTGGAGCATGAAGCCTTTTCTTAAATGGCTAGGGAATAAATATGCAATCATTGAACGCATAAAAGCCACTCTGCCAGTCGGAAATCGCTTGATTGAGCCGTTTGTTGGTTCTGGATCTGTCTTTTTAAATACAGATTACCAAGATTACCTCTTGGCTGATATTAACGGAGACTTAATTGATCTTTTCACCACTGTTAAGGAAGAAGGCGACAGCTTTATCCAATATACAAAAAGTTTTTTTCAACCTGAAAAGAATAATGCTGAATCCTATTACAAGTTGCGAGAACGTTTCAATAGCACAAAAGATAATCGTTTAAAGTCAGCCATATTCCTATATTTAAACAAGCATGGCTTTAATGGCCTTTTCCGATACAACTCGAAAGGAAAATTCAACGTAGCTTTTGGCAGCTATACCAAGCCTTATTTTCCTGAGGAAGAACTCAAAAATTTCTATAATAAGGCTCAGACAGCGACTTTTATAACTTCAAACTTTATAGAGACAATGGAAAAAGCAGTTCCTGGAGATATTATTTATTGTGATCCACCCTATGTAGCCCTTTCAGATACTGCCAATTTCACCGGTTACAATGCTTCAACTTTTGGTGAAAAAGAACAGAATATTCTTGTAGAGATAGCCGAAGACCTTTCCAAGAAGGGAATTCCTATCATCATCTCAAACCAGGATACTGCCTATACCAAAAAGGCTTATAAAAAGGCTGAAATCATCCGATTTGATGTTCAAAGATTCATCAGTTGCAATGCAGCAACCCGAAATAAAGTCGGGGAAGTCATTGCTGTTTTCAAATAAGGATTTATAATGCCGGAACACACTCAGGGCAGTTATGCTAACAGTTCAGGAAACACTCTGGAACAAACAATAATTGCTGTTTTTTATAGTAAAGGATTTGAAATTGTCTCCTGGAGGGAACTACGGGATAAGCCCGAAGATTATGGTAGCGATCTTTTAATTAGAAATGTACCATTCAAGAGTATTTACGGGCATGATAGTAGATCCGAATTTGTTGCCGTTTCCACCAAATACAATATGAACATTCGAATTGAATGCAAATGGCAGCAATCTAACGGCAGCGTCGATGAAAAATTTCCTTATCTGTATCTTAACTGTATAGAAAGAATGCCGGAAGAGAATATCTTTATCATTGTTGGTGGCGGCGGTGCAAAAGCCGGGGCTATCGAATGGTTAAAGGATGCAGCACAAAAGGGCCTTTACTTACCTCCTGACTCCAAGAAGTTTATCAGGGTTATGACATTGGAAGACTTTATTACTTGGGCTAATCGAGCCTTCCGAGAAGCCCTTTAACCTATAACATCATTTTCTGATAAAGTTGCTGACGGTTGGAGAGACAGAAACTCAGGCAGGGCGTATGTTCACAGTGCCAAATTGTCATGATAATGCCGATTCCTGGAAGGTTTCTGATTCGCAATGCTGCAGCCAACGGTGTCCGACTATAAGTGGTTTTTCAGGGTGCTGGCGGTCCAGTTCATATTTTTGGTAAGTCTGGTAAACCGAGTGTCTGACTATAAGTGGTTTTTCAGGGTGCTGGCGGTCCAGTTCATATTTTTGGGAAGTCTGGTAAACCGAGTGTCTGACTAT
>CABHPA010000196.1 GCA_902168245.1 Candidatus Melainabacteria bacterium | reverse complement strand
CTTGTGGGTCGGGCGGTATGTTGATTGAATGCGCCAATTACATTAAAGATGAACTCAAGGGCAACCCGCGCAACCTGTCTCTATTTGGGCAGGAAAAGAACTTGGGTACGTGGTCCATTTGCAAAATGAACACGTTACTGCATGGGCTGCCGGATGCTCGAATTGAGAAGGGTGATACGATTCGGGACCCAAAACTGCGGGATGACGATAATACCCTGATGCTATTTGACCGGGTCATTGCTAATCCGCCATTCAGCTTGGATGAATGGGGCATTGAAAAAGCTCAAAGTGACGGTTTTGGACGGTTCCGTTATGGAGTCCCTCCTAAAACGAAGGGCGACTTGGCCTTTGTGCAGCACATGATTGCAACGGTGAATTCCAACGGTATGGTGGGTGTCGTCATGCCGCATGGTGTCCTGTTTCGAGGAGCGGCTGAAGGTAGAATCCGGCAAGGCTTTTTGGAGGATGATCTTCTAGAAGCTGTCATCGGCCTGCCTACTAACCTGTTTTACGGAACCGGCATTCCCGCAGCAATCCTTATCTTTAATCGGAATAAACCGACAGAGCGGCAGAACAAGGTATTGTTCGTTCATGCTGCCGAAGAATACGAACCCGGTAAAAATCAAAACAAACTACGGAATAAAGATATTCAGCACATTGTGGGCGTATTCCGTTCCTATAAAGAAGAAGAGAAATATGCCCGTGTGGTGAGTCTGGAGGAGATCAAGGAAAACGACTACAACCTCAACATAAGCCGGTATGTGGATATTACCGAGGAAGAGGAGCGGCTTGACGTGCAGGAGGAGTTGAATAAACTCCGCGCTATTGAGCAGCAGCGTAATGAGGCAGAGGCTAAAATGAATGCCCTGCTGCAAGAGTTAGGTTATGAGGTTTAGTCACGATGTCCGACGGTGAAATCATTCTTTATACAACGGATGACGGGCAAGCCCGAATCCAATTACGCTCAGTAGACGGCAGCGTCTGGCTAAGCCAAGCGGAAATGACCGAACTGTTTGACACTTCCAAGCAAAACATTAGCCTGCATATCAAAAATATATTGGAAGAAGGAGAGCTACAGGAAGAAGCAACTGTCAAGGATTACTTGACAGTTCAAGATGAAGGCGGGAGGCAGGTTCAAAGGAAAATTGCCCTCTATCGCCTTGATATGATCCTGGCCGTTGGCTATCGCGTTCGCTCCCCCAGAGGCACCCAATTCCGACAGTGGGCAACCGTTGCCTTGCAGGAGTTTCTCCTTAAAGGCTTTGTGATGGATGATGAGCGCCTCAAGGAGCCGGGCGGATGGGATTACTTTGATGAACTGCTGGAACGAATCCGTGAGGTTCGTGCATCCGAAAAGCGCTTCTATCAAAAGATTAAGGACTTGTTCACTCTAAGCGTGGATTACGATGCCAAATCCGATCAAGCGCAAGTGTTCTTCCAAACCATTCAAAACAAAATGTTATGGGCTGTTACCGGCCACACGGCTGCCGAGTTAATTGTGGAGCGAGCGAACTCGGAGCTGCCCAATATGGGACTGACGAGCTGGAAGGGCAACAAAGTACGGAAGGGTGATGTGACCACCTCCAAAAATTACTTGAACCAAGAGGAAATCTCTGAACTAAACCGGATTGTTACCATGTTTCTGGATACGGCTGAGGATCGGGCAAAACGCAGGCAGCAAATGACCATGAAGGACTGGAAAGATCTGGTGGATCGCTTCCTGGAGTTCAATGAACGAGCCGTTCTCAACCACGCTGGGCGTGTTTCCCACGACGCCATGCAGCAGCACGTTACAGAGTGCTATGAGCAGTTTGATACCAATCGCCGTGAACATGAGCGCCTGCTTGCGGAAAAAGAGCACGAACAGGAATTGGTGTCAGAGTTAAAGCAAATCGAAAACAAACTGACGGATCGTAAACGTTTACCCCGTGGCAAGGACAAGCCCGAGGAGCCGAAGCAATGAGCCAGAAGGTGCTACCAACAGGATGGGAGAACCCACAACCCTTATCAGAAATAGCCAATGTTATTGTCAGTTCAGTTGATAAAAAGAATAAAGATAGTCAACAAACCGTAAAACTCTGCAATTACATGGATGTGTACTCCAACGCGGAAATTACATCTGAACTATCTTTTATGGAGTCTACTGCCAGTGCAGAGGAGATTAACAAATTCTCTTTACAGAAAGGTGACGTAATCATCACCAAGGATTCTGAAACACCTGATGACATTGGCATTCCCGCATACGTTGCTGAGGATATTGAAAATCTTGTTTGTGGATACCATTTGACAATTCTCCGGCCTCTCCAACAGAAGATGAACGGAAGGTATCTATCCTATGCGTTAAATGCAATGGGATCTAAACAGCAGTTTAAAAAATTTGCTAATGGTTCTACCCGATTTGGACTGACTGCCGAGGCATATCGCAAGGTAAAGGTTCCAGTGCCCTCTATATCGGAACAGTTGCAAATAGGGAATGTCCTGAAGAGTGTCGATCAGGCCATTGATACCACCCGGCAGGTGATTGAGCAAACCCGGCAGGTCAAGCGTGCCTTGATGCAGGAACTCCTCACCCGTGGCCTCCCCGGTCAACACACCCGCTTCAAGCAAACTCCTTTGGGTGAACTTCCAGAGGATTGGAAAGTGGTGCATTTAAAGGACATTCTGCGTGAACCTATCCGAAATGGATACTCTCCCAATTGTCCTGAAGAAGAAACAGGTAGTTGGATACTAGGACTAGGTGCAGTTACGTTTGATGGGTACAGTCCATTGGGCAGAAAGCCAGCACCAATGGCTGATGAAAGAGTTCTTGACTTTATTCTTGAGCCTGAAGATCTACTTGTCAGCAGATCAAATACTAGAGAGAGAGTAGGGTTAGCAGGCATCTACAATGGAATTCCCGAAAACTGCTCTTATCCTGATCTATTAATGCGTGTTCGGATTAACAAAGAACTAGCACTTTCACACTGGGTGGAAAAGTGGTTGCTGTCCCCATTAGGGCGCAGATACTTTGAAAGAGAGGCACGCGGTACAAGTAGCTCAATGGTAAAAATTGATAGGAATTTGCTCGAAAGATTTTTACTCTGTTTACCTTCTATTACTGAACAGAAAGAAATTCTCTACGTGATCAACGCTGTTGAGGAAAAAATTTGCAGAGAAATTGAAAGGCGAAATCAATTATCAGAGCTCAAAAGCTCATTGATGCAAGTGCTGCTTACAGGCGAAAAGCGTGTTGTGGTTGCTGAGCAACAGAATGAACTGTTGGAGGTGGCTGTATGAGTTTCTCTCTGCTCACTGTCTTAGCGTGGGTTAAAGAACACTTCGGTATATTCAAATGGATTGGTAAATTCTTGTCTTGGGTTAATCCAGTAAATGCAATCCGGTGGTTCAAACGGCAATACCACCTGAGGAAAGGATTGCAGTACCTTTCCCAGCAGGAACGGGAAATCTTAGTTTATTTCGTTGCTGAAAACAAGATAAAAGCGATAATGAGCAACATTGATCCACATATTCAGGGTTTGTTGCACAAGGGACTGATGCTAGAAGGCCAGCGGCATGAGAGGCAATACAGGTTTTATTCAGATGTTGAGGTTCCTTTGAGTGTTTTTCAGGCGGCTGCTAGGCAATATCACTCTAAAGAGCTTGCTGCGTGGGTTAAAAAACTTGAATATCAAGCACCCAAGCGTAGGGTAATCTCTCCTGGCATAAGGCGCAATAGTTGGGTTCGAGATTACTAAAGGGGCCGATATGAAAGTATTATTACAAAAACACGTAATTGAGCCAGTCTATCAATGGTGGCGTGGTGAATACGTTCCACCTCCTTCCTTTGAGGAAACGTATCCATTGATCATTATCAGCCCAGGCCACTACAAGCGTTCTAAGATTGTGCTGGTGATTGAAGCCATTATCAAAAGCATCCGTACCCATTGGCAATTCTGGATTGGCACACTGATTGGTGCAATTGGACTCATTATCGGGTTGGTAAAGTGAGGAGTGTAAACTATGAGATTTAACAATCTATTTAGTAAACCTAAAAAACAAAAAGTTAACTACGTCCGGTCGGTAAAGCCACCTGACGAACTGCTGCAAGCCATCAATGAACGGAAAACGATCAAGTTCTACTATGACGGACATATGCGCAATGTTGAGCCCCACGCCTGTGGCAATTTCAGCAATGGAAACACCATACTAGTAGGCTATCAATACAGCGGGGGGAGTAATAGCGGCTCCATACCAGATTGGCGGAGCTTCACAGTCTCTGAAATAAGGGATTTAGTGGTCATGGGTTTAACCTTCGATAACGACCGGCCCGGCTATAACCCTCATGATCAGCGATTCATTAAAGTTTACGCAAAAGTGACTTAAGAGGAGACGGTTTTGACGTTCAAACTGCATACATTTACAGAAGCGTTAAGGTTGGTCGGTTCTTCGAAACCACATCTACTAATGGGTAATGGATTTAGTATCGCTTGTAGGCCAGACATTTTTACATACAAGTCTTTACTTGAGAGTGCTGATTTCTCAGAAGTTCCAGCAGCCAAGGCTGCCTTCGAAGTCCTAAGCACAACTGATTTCGAAATTGTAATTCAAAGACTATTGGATACTTCACGAATACTCCCAGTATACGATAACCAGTTTGGTGGTCTTGTCCAGCAGCTTCAACAAGATGCTGGAAAGCTCAAAGAAATCCTATTAAATGCTATTGCTGGAAAACATCCCAGCCTGCCCTCGGAAATCTCAGATGATTCCTATGACGCTTGCAGACGGTTTCTTGCTAATTTCAAATGCTTTTACACGGTGAGTTATGATCTGCTCCTTTACTGGACTTTAATGCACCGTAAAGAGGGAGATCCAAACAATATCAAACATGATGATGGGTTTCGCTCAAGTGACAACGGTGATGCTGACGATTATGTAATTTGGGATGGCGAAACAGGGAAAACTACTGGCAGCCAAAATGTTCATTACCTGCACGGTGCTCTACATCTGTTTGACAGAGGATATCAACTCCAAAAGTACTGCTGGGAAAGAACCAGAACTCCGATTATGACTCAAGCAAGAAAAGCATTGGATGAGGGACTATTTCCATTATTTGTTGCAGAAGGCTCTATGGAAAGCAAAATGACCAGGATCCAACACAGTGGTTATCTGCAACGCTCTCTTAAAAGTTTTGCTAATGTTGGTAACGCAATGTTCATTTTCGGACTATCGTTCAGTGAAAACGATGAGCATATTTTAAGGAAAATTGAAACAGGAAAGTTAGAGAACGTATTTATAAGCCTCTATGGTGATCCAGAGTCCGATGATAATAAGCGAATCCGTCAGCGCGCTGAAAGAATGGTACTTAATAGACCAGAAGATAACAGAAATTCCCTTAAAGTAAGGTTTTTTGATGCTGACTCTGCAAATGTATGGGGCAAAGTTGACCCAAATTTGCCGCAGGATAAAGCATTGTCAGGAGTATTGTAGATGTCCTCAGTGCTGAATTGGGATGAAATGAACCAGTCAGAAGAACCAGCCGTTGTCTTACTCCAGCAGATGGGGTGGACTTTTATCCCCAGCGAACAACTGGAGCCGGAACGTGAATCCTTACGGGAAGTCTTGCTCTTGCCAAGGGTAACAACTGCTCTGAAACGGTTGAACCCATGGATTTCTGAAGAGAACATTAAGAAAGCGATCCGAAATATTACCCGCGTAGCTGCCACCAGCCTGATGGAAACCAATGAAAAAAACTATATCTCCCTCACTTATGGTACTACGGTAACTCAAGATTTTGGTGATGGGCAAGGAAGCCGGGGACGTACTGTTCATTTTATTGACTTTGACAATCCCCACAACAATGAGTTCATTGTGACTCGGCAACTCAGGATCAGCAATGCAAAGAACCAGTATAATTTTCCAGATATTGTACTGTTTGTTAATGGTCTTCCTCTTGCTGTTATTGAATGTAAAAGCCCTAAGATAACAGAACCCACGAATAAGGGTGTTGAGCAGATGCTCCGATATCAGGAGCTACTGGATAAATTTGATGGTTTGGGATGCCCTCGATTATTTGAAACCACACAGATTGTAGCCACCCTGTCGGGTCAGGCTGGACGTTATGCGACGGTAGGCACACCCAAAAAATTCTGGGCAGAGTGGAAAGTCCCTTACCCTCTCACTTTAGATGAGTTTCAAAAACAAGTGGAAAATATTACACCCCAGAATGTACTGGTATATGGGGTATTTAGCCCTACCAGTTTTTTGGATCTCATTCACAATTTTATTGTTTATGAAGTCGAAGAGGGCAAAACTGTCAAGAAGTTGGCACGCTATCAGCAGTTTGTTGCCGTCAACAATGCAATCAAACGTATTCTTAATGCCAAAAATCCAGGTGATCGTGGTGGTATTATCTGGCATACACAAGGTTCGGGAAAATCTCTCACAATGGTCTACATGGCTATCAAGTTGAGGCGTTTAAAGGAAGTTGAGAATCCGACACTGGTGATTGTAACCGATCGGACAGACTTGGATGGTCAGATAACAACGACCTTCCAAAACTGCGGCTTTCCCAATCCTATTAGAGCAAGCCGGATTTCCCACTTGAAGGAACTGCTCGCTGCTCATGAAGGAAAAACCATTCTTAGTACAATTCAGAAATTTGGTGGCATTACCGGACAGGTAACGGATGCCAGCAACGTATTTGTGATGGTGGACGAAGCACACCGTACACAATATAAAAGTCTTGCTGCAAAGATGCGTCAGGCAATCAAAAATGCCTGCTTCCTCGGCTTTACAGGTACTCCCATTGATAAAAAGGGGAGGAGCACTTTTCAAACATTCGGCCCTTACATCCACACCTACACCATTGAGGAGGCTATTAAGGACGGAGCTACGCTTCCCATCTTCTATGAAAGCCGGTTGCCCGAACTTCGTGTGTTAGGCGAATCTTTAGATGCTATTTTCGATCGGATTTTCAGAGAGTATACGGATGAAGAAAAGGAAGAAATCAAGTCAAGATATGCAACTGAGGAAGCTATTGCTGGCGCTCCTAAAAGGATTGAACGAATTTGTTTAGACTTAATCAATCATTTTGAAAACTATATCTATCCCAATAAGTTTAAAGCACAGATCGTTGCTGTAAATCGTGAAACCGCAGTGCTGTATAAACAAACCCTGGACAGGCTGGGAGCGCCACCATCTGCGCTCATTATGTCTATTAACCACAATGACCCTAAAGATTTTAGGGAGCTGGCAGTACCCAAAGATAAGCATAAAGAGGTTATCGATAATCAATTCAAAAAGAAAGATCATCCGCTTGCTATTCTTATAGTCTGCGATATGCTCCTTACCGGCTTTGATGCCCCAGTTGAACAGGTTATGTATCTTGACAGCCCACTGAAAGAGCATACCCTACTTCAGGCCATAGCACGCGTGAACCGCGTATCTGATGGCAAAGATTACGGTCTGATTGTTGATTATTGGGGTATATCAGAAGATTTGCAAAAAGCATTGGATATTTTCAATCCAGAGGATATTGTGGGTGCATTGCGTCCCAAAAACGATGAGCTTCCGCGTTTAGAAGCACGGCACCAATCAGTAATGCGATTCTTTCAAGGTGTAGACAAAGGAAACATTGAAGCGGTTCTTAGTATTATAGATTCGCAGGAAGTAAGGGTTGAGTTTGATCAAGCATTCAGACGGTTTAGTCAAAGTCTGGATATTGTGTTGCCTGATCCTGCTGCATTGAAATTCACGAAGGACCTCCGCTGGTTGAATGATGTAAGAAAGGCTGCTAGAAACCGTTTTCGTGATGATTCATTTGATTTGTCTGGATGTGGTGAAAAAGTCAAGAAACTGATTGAGGAACACATTCAAACGGACGGTATTATACAACTCTTAGAGCCAGTATCCATTTTCTCTAGAGAGTTTGATGAGCGCTTGGAAGAACTGAAAACTCCAGAGGCTAAGGCCAGTGAGATGGAACACGCTATTAAACATGAAATTAATATCAAGCTGGATGAAAACCCGATTTTCTACAAAACCCTCAAGCAGAAACTTGAATACATCATCGAGGCCCGTAGACAGCAGAGAATTGATGCTGCTGAGCAACTCCGACTGATGAATGAGTTGATTAAACAAGTTAGGAATGTCGGTAATACGGCCCAGGCTTTGGGAATGAGCGAAGATCAATTTGCATTTTACAAGTTGATTACAGAATCTAATGAGGATGATAGTCAGTTAGATGAATCAAAGAGAGAACTCTCCTCCATGGTGTTAGAAGCACTTAATGGCCTGGCTGTTATTGATTGGCAGAACAAAGAAGATGTCCAAAGAGAGATGCGTAGGCAGATTAAACGCCTTCTGCGTATCGCTGGATACGGTGAAAGCCTTGAAGATATTGTTAGCGAAATTATGGATTTAGCAAGGGTAAGGTTGGCTTAATGCAAATGAAAAAAAGCCGACAAGAAACTATAGCTTTATCTAATGAGCTTACTGCAACTATTGTACGCAGTAAAAACCGAAAACAGACTGTCTCATTAGGAGTGGATTCAATAGGCAATGTTATTATCACTGCACCAGCAACAACTCCTCTTGAAACCATTGTAGAAATTACACGTTCCAAAGCTGATTGGATCAATAAACACTTGAAAGAGAAGTTGCAATTAGCAGAATATTCTTTTGACAAGGAATTTGTGAGTGGTGAATCCATGCAATTCCTTGGAAAGCAATACATGCTTAAAATTATTGAATCAGATGACAATGCTGCAACTTGTTTCATACAAGGGAAATATCTTAAAGCATATATTCCTGAGGGATTAAACCCTTCCATCAAATCGGAATTAGTGAAAGAGCAACTGATCAAGTGGTATAAAGAGCAGGCAACAGAGAAGATTCCAGAACGTGTATCAAAATTTGCTGAAAAACATGGATTTATATATAACAACGTATTAATTAGAGAACAAAAGAAACGTTGGGGGAGTTGTGATCATCAGGGAAACATACGCTTTAATTGGAAAATCATTATGGCACCTGTTTCGCTGATTGATTACGTAGTTGTCCATGAGCTCTGTCATTTAAAAGTTAAAAATCACACTCCTGATTTCTGGCATCTTTTGGAAAGCATTATGTTTGATTATGAGCATCGAAAAGGCAAATTAAAAGAATTTGGAAATTCATATACACTCTAAAGGATCTGTCTCTTATACACATCTCCGAGCCCACGAGACTAAGGCG
>CABHPA010000195.1 GCA_902168245.1 Candidatus Melainabacteria bacterium | reverse complement strand
CCCTATGCACCATCCCCAGACTGTCCAACAACTCCGGCGGCACCGGCACTGCCCGGTAAACGCCCGTCCGCCGCTTTTTCAGCGTCTCAAAAATCACTGTCTTACCGGAAAAGTCCACCCGCTCCGGCGTCAACGCCAGCGCCTCGCTCAAGCGACATCCGGTGAACGCCAGCACATGGCAAAACGTCCGCACCTCGCGTTTGGCGGCCTGAGCGGCGACAATGAAGGCGTGGCGCTCGTCAGCGGTCAGATAGAGGCGCTTGCCGTCCGGGGAAAAAAGCGGGTTTTCAGGACTCATTTCAACACTTTACATAAGAAGTGTTTAAGTTTCCAGAAACCCATCACAGGGCCAGAGCGCGTTTTCCCATCCGGAGGGCTTGGCCAAGCCCAAAACAGCCCCATTTTTTAAACAGAATCACTCATTGTGTTTAAAATGGAAAAATAAAAACAATTTATCTGGATATAGAGGGGCCTGTTGTAAAATTGAGGCGTACTCAGCCAGCTTAAAGGAAGCAATCTTGAATAAATGGAAAGATTTTGCACAGGTAAGAATCCGGATAAGCAATAAACAGTGCCAGTAATGCGAAGTCAGCCATTTGACCGGAACAAACACGTTTATAGGAGTGAGGCTTTTGTTGAGCTTGTCAAGGATGCAGTACGATTTTTTAATGGTACCCCAATCCATCAAATTCCCTTAGCTCAGTCATTTTCTGGGTCGGGCGTTTATGCTTTGTACTATACAGGTAAGCATCCCTACTATTTGAAATATTCGGAGTTAAATCGGCTTGCTTATAATTACCCAATCTATGTTGGCAAAGCTGTTCCGAAAGGCTGGAGACAGTCACGCGTATCTCATCTGCCCGGCTCAACATCCAAGGAGCTGTATTTGCGCCTTAAGGAGCATAGTCGAAATATTGCATCTGGGGCTGGTCTAGAAGTAAACGAGTTTGCCTGCCGATTTGTGATCTTCGAAGAAGAAGGCTCCGATATGATTGGCACCATTGAGGCAGCCTTGATAAAATTGAATAGACCATTGTGGAACACAATTGTTGATGGCTTTGGAAATCACACTCCAGGTTCAGGCCGTTTCGAGCAAGCAAAATCAAGCTGGGATGTGATTCACCCAGGTCGTTTATGGGCTGAAAAGTGCAAGGGCAAGTCAAAAGATGAAGCTACTATAATAAAATTTATAGAAGAACACTTTCGCGAGTTGGGGAATTAGCATGCGAACCTTAGAGCTTTTTTCGGGTGCAGGCGGCCTAGCAAGAGGACTTGAGAATTGCGGTTTTGAACATCTCGCATTTGTTGAACTAAATAAAGATGCATGTGCAACGCTTAGACAAAACTTTAACAAGAGTAAAGTACACAACATTGATGTAAAGGACTTCGATTTTTCGAGGCTGAAGAACATTGATCTAGTAGCAGGAGGTCCTCCTTGCCAACCATTCTCACTTGGAGGAAAGCATCTCGCGAATGATGATTGCCGAGATATGTTTCCTTATGCAATCACCGGGATTCAAGAACTCAAGCCAAAAGGCTTCATTTTTGAAAATGTAAAAGGCCTCCTGAGACAATCATTTTCTGAATATTTTGAATATATATTAACCAAGCTGCGTTTTCCAGAGTTAGTAGAGCATACTTTCTCCGATTGGCGTTCAGAGTATGCTTATCTCAAGAAAAATAGCTTCAAAGCAAGCAAGAATATGTATTATTACGTCACTCCAAAATTGGTCAATGCCGCTAATTATGGAGTGCCACAAATGCGCGAACGGGTTTTCATCGTCGGATTGCGAAACGATCAGCAACAGTCTTGGCAGTTTCCTGCTGCTACCCACTCTCAGGACCGGCTCTTATGGGACCAATATGTTTCAGGAGAATACTGGGATAAGCATAATTTGGCACAACCTAAATTGACAGGAATGAATGAGGGGATGAGGCGGAAAATTGAGAAATTGAAAGAAAATTTTAAGTTATTTCCACCACAAGGAAAGCCATGGATAACAGTGCGCGACGCTTTAAAGGGTGTGCCTGAACCACAACTCTCTCATGATTTACGTGACCATGTCTTTCGAGATGGAGCAAAATGCTATCCTGGGCATACGGGAAGCATTCTGGATTGGCCAGCTAAGACTATAAAGGCCGGAGCTCATGGTGTGCCAGGTGGGGAAAACATGCTCCGATTCGCAGATGAAAGCGTACGTTATCTCACAGTTTATGAAGCTAAGGTTTTACAAACCTTTCCGCCGGATTTTGACATTACAGGATCTTGGGGCGAAGCGATGCGCCAAATTGGAAATGCTGTCCCTGTGCAATTAGCCGAGACTATTGGGATGAGCATGCAGGAAATCTTGAGCAACAAAGTATGCAAATTGGACGCTGCGAGACCCTCAGATGATTTAGTTTTGTATAGGGGTTAAAAGATTTGGCCTCTATTTCTATTTGGGCTTATAAACCCAAATAGCCCATTTCCTCCAGAAATCAACGCCCCATATACTGGCCAGAATCCCGACCCCGATCTCGCCCTTGCTGTCGCTCTTTTTCCTGTTCCTTCTGCCGGGCTAACTCCTGCTCCCGACGCCGGGCCTCTTCTCGTGCAATCTCTCGTTCTTTGAGTGGTTGGTAAATCCCCTCCACATCCCGGAAGTATTCCGCTTGCCGCTCATGCGTCCGCAGCGCTCCCGGCATAGCTTTATTCTTAGCCTCATCCAACGCTTGCACCGCCCGCATATTCTCCCGCTGTGATTTCTTAAGCGCCTTTTCCAGCTTCACCCGCTCAGCCTTTAACGCCTCCTCGGCCTCTTGTTTAGCCGCAAGTTCCTTATCCGGCATGACATGAAAATCATGCAGCCGCGCTTTCCAAGGATGCGCTTCTCGATAACGCCCCATTTCGGCATCATTTCGGCGATAATCATACTGATTATCCCCTAATCCCTTTTCCAGTGCCTTGTATTCCGACTTCAACCTTTTTGCCTCTGCCTCTGCTGTTTCCACCATCGGATCTGTGGCAATTAACGAGTCAACACTCTGCGGTCGGTACTTCTCCCGCTCCTTTTGAAGCTGCTCCAAAGGCATTTGCCGCAGCTGGTCTTTCTCAAAGCGCCAACGGGTTTGCTCAAACTCTTCATCAATCCGGGCGCTTTGAGCCGACTGGAATTCTAAAACATGCTCGTTGTGCGCCGCAATCTCTCGGTACTGCTGGCCGCGTTCCGTCTGAATCCCTTGGCGTTCCATTGCAATGACCGTCGGGCCAAGGTGGATCTGTGGCTCTAAGCCAGTATGCTTCTCCGCATGGCTCCGGCAATCCACCCGCTCGATCCGGTTGGCTTGCTCTAAACTCTGATTCACGCACCGCTCCCACTCAGAACGCTCAGAACGCAGCAATTCCGATCCGGTCGCCCTCTGATCCCATTCTCTTGTTTTAGAGCCCATCACGAGGCAGCCAGCCGGGTCTTGTTCAATGGTTCGGGTCGTACACAACAAATGCGCGTGAACATTCCGCAGATCCCCCGCTCGCCCTGGCTCGTGGATCGCCACATCCACCGCCCAGCCCGTCCGCTCAGAGAGTCCTTGCGCATAGCCTTTCACCAGCTCGGCTTGCTGCTCCCGGCTCAATTCATGTGGCAAAGCCACCACAAACTCACGCGCCACCACGGAATTACAGCGTTTTTCAGCATTTTCCGCCGCATTCCAAAGTTGCTCCCGATCCAGCGGCTGACCGTCGGGCGTAATGACCTCCGCCATCAAGACCCCGGCTTTTCGGCTGTAATCAAACGTCTGCCCCGTTCGCTCATCCTCGATTTTTTGCCCGGCCCGATAGGCCGCCGCTGCGGTCGCACTCCGACCCGCCGAACGGCTCAAGGTTTTCATTTGAAAATGGTAAATCGCCAAACTGCCAAACTCTCAATTTCAAAATCGGACATTCTGGGTTCTTCCTGGTGCGCTGTTTCGATCCGTTCAGGCCATTTTTGAATGAACCTGTTTGAAAATCAACCAGCGCGCAGCCCGGAGTCCAGAGGCGGAGCCTTTGGCGCACAGCAAACTTTAGTTTGCATAATGTGCGCCCTTGCTCTGTCGCTGCGGGTGGATGGATTTTACCTTGCGGGTCACCAGCGCGGCAATTAGACGCTTGGGTAATGGCTGGGTTGGTGGGATTTTGGTTTCATGCTGGCATTGTCGCTGTCGAACTTGAGGGGGAGCGTTTTTTTATGTCAAAAACTACGGAACGACTGGAGCAATTGCAGAAACAGGAAGCCCAACTGAAAGCCAGAATCCAACGGGAAAAAGCCAGGATTTCGGCTTCTTCTCGTAAAGAACGCACCGGGAAACTCGTGGCCTGGGGGGTCGCCGTGGAGCAACTGCTCGCGGATGAAACCTTCAAGGCCGAATGGTGGAAGCTCCAATGTCAACGCGTTTTATCAGGCCGGACGCTGGAACGGGCGCTAGTGGGGGAAATTGGTAACCCATCCTTAAGTTTTTGACAAATTCAACGATAATAGTGCTAATACTACCCATCCAGAGAGTCTTTGAATGTGCCCCCGAAGCATAAAATCCCATAGCGGTTTTACCCTCGCAGAGC
Organism: Candidatus Melainabacteria bacterium; assembly: GCA_902168245.1. Lineage (GTDB taxonomy): Bacteria > Cyanobacteriota > Vampirovibrionia > Vampirovibrionales > Vampirovibrionaceae > Vampirovibrio. Next base: position 1,372 of record CABHPA010000195.1, on the reverse strand, counting down.
TACTCATCTGTTTGGCCATTATTGCTGAGATTGCGACATTTACAATTCCCAAGATCCTGACGGCTCAACAGAATGGAAAGTTTAATGCGCTTGCTAAAGAAGCAATGGGATCCATTTCTCAAGCCTTTCAACTCTATACCACACAGAATGCGATTACTGCTTCTACTTACCCAGAAGAGTTTCTGTCACCCTATTTGGGTTATGTCTCAATCGATACAACAGGAAGTATTGACAATAGTCCTGGGGCTTCAGGCGCAACATTAACATGTAATAGCGCCAATAGTAAATGCTATCGTTTAGCTGGTGGTAGCATTTTACGGGCAACTAGTTGTGCTTTTGGAGGCACAACTAGTCAATATGCCGCACGAGTTACCTTTGATCCTGATGGGGTGGTTACCAGCACTCAGGACAGCCTCGTATTTTATGTTTATGCTACTGGTAGGATTACCACAAAAGCCAATGTTGACGATAATACACTAGGAGGAGGGACCTGTGGTGCAACCTGGCCATCACCAACGGCCGATCCCTCTTGGTTTTCCTGGTAAATTTAACAGAACCCCTAATATAGGCTCAGCCTTAAAAAGCACAGAATCGACTATTTCAGGGGTTCTGTGCTTTGGCGTATTGCTAAAAACAGGGTGTTAAGATACCCCTGACGCTTGTGGGCTTTTAAGTTAGCATAGACTGCCCGTGTCCCTTTTGGGATAGGGCATTAACCAGACCCATTTTTAAAATTAATCAAAATAGAAAAAGGTCACAATCTATGCTTGGAAATACCTATTTAGCAGCCTTTCACCAAGTAGATAAACCCTATAATGCCCGATCCACTGCCAGATTAATAGCGTCTCCGAAGGGAGGACAAGTAGCAGGAGGAGACTCTTTTAACAGAGCAATACCTGTAAAGACTCCCCCCCCCTAGATTTGGATTACTGAAACCTACCGAGCAGGAGATATTGCGATTGGAACTGGCAAGAGCGCAGAGGCTGTTAGCAGAAGTGAGAAATGGTCAGGAAAGGATGCGGAGCGCGCCGGATTTGCTTGAGAGGCAGATTGGTTTTGAATTTCTTACGCCTGCTGAGATAGCGCATAGACGGGCTAAGGCAGTGGAAGTTAATGCTCAGCTTGAACAGCATCGGGTTCAGTTAGAACAGAAAATTGCCCGATTAGAGCGTAGGATAGTGGAGTTGGGTGGATAACCCCCTTAACGAGCCGAGCTATGACAAGATGCCACATTTTGGGGTCTGGGGAGTAGTGGAACAGTAAACGCACTTAACGTACGATATGTTCCGTTTCGTGAACCTGTCTCTTATACACATCTCCGAGCCCACGAGACTCCTGAGCATCTCGTATGCCGTCTTCTGCTTGAAAAAAA
>CABHPA010000194.1 GCA_902168245.1 Candidatus Melainabacteria bacterium | reverse complement strand
AAAAGCATTTTTGGTAAGCGGCCCGGATCCTCTGTTGACAATGTAGATAATAAAGTCAGGATTAATAACATTGGGAGGGGGGATTTGTATTCGTCACGAGTACATACGCGGATCGCGATCTAGATATTTCGTGATTAAAAGTGCAAATTCTTCAATTCTTAACGTCCCATATTCATGGGATGGCCTGGACTATATGACCCATATATTCTCAGCCACGCTGATCCACACTTGAATATTCATCGAGATGTTGATGCCTACTGATCCGCAGAAAGTCCGATTTCCTGAATCGAAACGGATTCGGCAGTTTCGCTTAGGCATTGCGAAAATCATTCCTAAATTTCCCAATAATGCGGAGACACTTGCCCTCCTTGAGGCTAAGTCGCTCGCCTCACTTCTCATTGACTATATTAATTGGGCGCACCGTTTGATCTATCCTCGCCCTCGCAAGGTGACTATTGAACCGACCTTGACATCGGATCCTAGATGGAAGGCTTTGTCGGCTGATGCGGAAGCATTGTTTGATGTTGTTCGCAGAGGTGGAGATTTAACACCTTATCTATCCCTAAAGGCGTTGTACAAGGGATTTACCCCGGCATCGTCAATTGCAGATCCCACCACCGATAAATGGGAAGACAAAGATTTCTTACTGACTACGATGGGTTACCACCATTTCCACCTAAGTCAGGTATTTGAAAATGCGGGCCATGCTAAACGTACTGATGACGTACTTTTTGCTGAGGTCACGAAAGATAGTTTTAAAGCCATCGGATTCTTTAATCATTCCGTTTTTGAAGTCACTGATTCCACTTCGATGAAGATGACTCAAGAAAGAGAGCGTCTGTGGATGATTTGTGATCTTAGAAATTCTTTGAGAAGAGAGCCAGGCAAAGTCTATTTAGGTCCCGTAATCACCACTTCTGGTCACGCACTTCACCACACCCGTCTTGCGATGGAATTTGCAAGAATTATTTACTTTATCGATCCCAAGCTTGATGATCTTTCTATGCGTTCGGAAGTGTTCGACTATCTGCCGCACGAAGCGATAAAAGGGATGAAATTGAGATGGCATATGGAGCACCTGAAGCTCGGCCTACTGGATAAGGCGGCTTCAAGCTTTCACTTTTTGAAGGATGGCGGAATTTCGTAAAAGCTAGGCTGCCAAGGACATTTCATCTAATTTGAGAAAAAGTAGGGATTTTTCGTATACTGTGACATTCGTAGGCTTGTGACGATTTCCTAGAAGTGAAATTTGCCTTAAAAATCAATGAGCATTGTTTTCACCTTCTATGACTTCCTACATTTTTCTAAAGCGGTTTAGGCAAAATTAGATTAATCGTAAAAAATTTTCTCGCGTTATATTCCAAAGGGGCCCCAAATGGCCCCTTTGTTATTTTAATGTGACTTATCTACGTGATATTTGCTTAGATGAGCTTACATCCCATAAATATGGGATGTAAGAAAAAAGTATTCGCAAATACTATGCCGCTGGTTAATTGCTCTCTGAGCACGATGTTTGCTTTGCTTGATTGAATGCCTAGTGCTGTCTTGTCCATCAGGATAGCGAACACGTCTTGAGTCGATAATGGGCTGCCAAAATTAAAATAGATAATAAGCGAAAGTCGATAGTGAAAAAAACCACAAAAATTACGGAAGATTATTCGACCCAGAAAGCTAAACATAGCGAGTCGATATTGACTGAATTATTGACAGAGAAATCTGCAATTCGTGCTTCTTATGGGAGACGGAAAGAAATATATTCATTTCAGAGTATTGATAAAGCCGAATTTGAGGAATTTCAGGCGGAAGGTTGGGAGCTTAGTAAGGAGGGGCCTAGAAAATATCGAATTAAAAAAGAGAAGTCACTTCATGCTCAATTAGAAGATCAAGTTTGGTGTCTCTTTTACCGTCTTGGGTATCAAGAACTAAGTGGTGAAAAATTTCACATCGAATATCTAGATTCAGATGGAAAAGTCGCACATAAATTAATTAGCACTTTCGCGAAAGACGAAGAGACAGTTGTCATTGCATTTTGTAAGTCACGCGAAACTCGCGGTAAAAAAACGCTTCAAAAAGAATTGAGCGATATCGCTTTAATTCAGCGTGCTATTGCGAATGCAATCAAAAAACACTACGGCGCAGCGTTTCGTCCAAAAATAATCTGGATGTACGTAACACAAAATATTATTTGGTCGGAGCAAGACATCGAAAAGGCTGATTCAGCCAATATACGTGTGGTGACTGAAAATGAGCTTCAATATTTTGATGCTTTTGCACGGCACATGGGAGCCGCAGGAAGATTTCAATTTTTGGCTGAATTTCTTGAAGGCCAAGATATTCCAGAGCTCGAAGGAATAAAAGTACCTGCTACTAAAGGCAAGCTGGGGGATCACGTTTTCTACAGCTTCGTTACGACGCCGCGTCATCTTCTAAAAATTGCATTTGTAAATCATCAAGCGTTAAATCACCCAGCAGGAAGACCAACTTATCAAAGAATGATTAGCCCGGCTCGTATAAAAGAAATTGGAGACTTCATACGCAAAGGTGGCTACTTCCCGACTAATCTTTTGATTAACTTTACAGACAAATGCCGCTTCGATCTTTTGCCAAACAAAGAAAATGCCTTAGCAACAATTAAATTTGGATGGCTTCACCTTCCTCATAAGTATAAATCTGCCTGGATTATAGATGGGCAGCATCGACTCTATGGCTATTCTCATTTAGAAGATCGTTTTTTAGATCAGAGTGTCGCAGTGATTGCATTTGAGAAGATGAAAACAAATATTGAGGCCGAGCTGTTTGTAACAATCAATCAAAAGCAAAAGAGTGTGCAAAAGAGTGTGATCGTTTCATTGCAATCGGATCTTAAATGGGGATCGCATGATCCGAAGGAGCGCGCTTCTGCATTAGCATCACGGCTGGCAAAAACGCTCTCAGCCGACGCTACAAGTCCTTTCTTTCAATTGTTTTCTATTCAGGGCGTAGTCGCCAAAGATAATCAAAGTCTGACTATCCCTGAGCTAGTGAATGGTTTAAATCGCTCAGGCTTGCTCGGTAAGCCTTCTCAAAAAAATTGGGTATCGGGCGTCCTTTCTTCCAGCACCGATGAGAAAACTGTTGAGCGATCGAGACGATTTTTTAATTTATATTTTTCTGCTATTCGGGAAGCTAATAAGGATAGATGGGACGCAGCCAAGCAGGGCTATATCGCAACTAATCCAGGTATCCGAGCGCATTTATTATTGCTCGCTGAGGTTTTTAAATATTTAATAGAAAAAGGATTTTCGGAGCTTGAATTGCAGACTCCCGAACAATTGCTTGAAATAACCAATAAATATATGACGCCTGTGACCCAGTTTTTGGCGACGTCCAATGAAGCTACCTTGGCTGAAAAATTTTCACGGAAGTTTGGTGAAGGTGGTGTGCGTGAATACGCTGACAATTTAATTGAATTAATTCACAAACAGTATTCTGATTTCGGCTCCGCCGAGTTTTTAGAGAGATTAGAGAGAAAATCTGGCGACAGAGTGAAAAATGCAAATCAAGATGTTATTGATTTAAGCCAACGAATGTTGGATCACGTTGTCGCTACTTTGAAGAAAACTCACGGAGTTGGAGAAACCCCGTCGGGTGATAAAGCGTATTGGGAAATTGGTATAGAAAGTCCAAAGATCAAGGAAGACGCTTATAAAAGACAGTTACAAGACACTGCCCCTAACAAAGGTGCAAAAGAGAACTATCTACAAATATTGGATTTGAAAGCAATCGTTAGACAGAAAAATAATTGGCCGCATTTCGAATCTACTTTCAATATTCCACTCCCTAGTGAAAAAGGAAAAATTTATTACTTAGATTGGATGGAAAAATTCAATGAACTCAGAAGAATTCCGGCTCATCCTAGTTCCAATCGCGGATATACAAATGATGATCTCGAATTTTTAAATTTTATTAAAGAAAATTTTTATTCACGTTTCAATTTACACGGTGATGTCTGATTGCTTAAAAATTGCTCGCTGGAGTGCTGGACTCACCCATATGAATTGAAAGAATGAGATGCAAGTTAAATCAAGTGGAATTGAAGATCGAATTGAAATTAAACCATTTTTGAAATGGGCCGGTGGGAAGCGATGGTTAATAGCAAAATATCCCAGTCTGTTTCCAGATCAATTTGGGACTTATTACGAGCCTTTTTTGGGTAGTGGTGCAATTTTTTTTCATTTGCAGCCAAAGCGTTCGGTCCTCGCTGATCTTAACGGTGAATTAATACAAGCTTATGGAGCTATAAAAGACGACTGGCAGCAGGTCGTTAAGCATTTGACAGTGCATCATAAAAATCATAGTAGTGAGTACTATTATCAAGTTCGGCAACAAAAAACTCTGAATCCTTACACCAGCGCTGCAAAATTAATTTATCTAAATAAGACTTGTTGGAATGGTTTGTATAGAGTGAATTTAAAAGGCGAGTTTAACGTTCCTATCGGAACTAAATCTCGTGTTGTCCATGAAGACGATTGCTATGACGAGATAGCGAAATTACTGGGAAACGCTGAGCTATTAAATTCTGATTTTGAGGTGGTTATTGATAAATCACAAAAAGGGGATTTTCTGTTTGTTGATCCTCCATATACCGTTCGGCACAATTACAACGGGTTCGTGAAATACAACGAGCATTTATTTGCTTGGGAAGATCAAATTCGCTTAAAAGAAGCTTTAGTTCGTGCGGAGAAGCGCGGTGTTAAATTTTTAATGACTAATGCTTGTCATGAATCTCTCAAAGTGCTTTATGCGAATGATTTCGAAATGAAGTCAGTAGAAAGAAGCAGTGTTATATCTGGAACTAATGTGGGTCGTGGAAATTACGAAGAACTTTTAATTCAGAGCGGTTTGAATTTCAAGATTAGTGGATTTCTTAAATAATCAAGACGGTATTAGTTTGCAACAAATTGTTTTCTACGACCTTCTATTCGCTAATCTTGCAGAATGGCTTCTCAACAAGGCTCTCTTTTAATATTTACCTACGGCGTAATTTCCTTAATTCGTCTTTGTAGCGTTTGATGAAGTCGATCACGTCGATTTCCAATGCTTCAGCGATATCTAGAAATTCAGGTAAGTCCAATCGCCTTTCCCCTCGTTCATATTTCGAGATGAAAGACTGATTCTTACCCAACTTCTCCGCGATAGTTGATTGCAGCATTCCGCTGGTTAGACGGGCGTTTGTCAGCATTTCGCGAAACAATGCATAGGCAGGGTCGTGTATTGGATTTGGCATTTAGCCATTCTCAAACCCGTTTTGGAATATCCCAAAGCTGGTTTTGGGATATTCTATTATCGTTGTGATTCGCTTATAGAAATCAATCTTCGGGCCAAATCAAATGAACAATGCAAAACTCAAACTCCGACAACTCTTCCCAACAGTCATCGCCGCCTTCATCGCCGGCTATTTCTTCAAATGGATGATCAAGGACCACACGTTGGTCGATACCGAACTCACCGGCTGGATCGGTGCGTTGAGCACGGTAGCCGCAATCGCCGTGGTGTTTTTTCTGGGCGAGCGCCAGATCGGCATTCTGCTGACGCGTGAGCGTGGCAGCGACGGCACGGATCTCTCTGCAAGGCATCATTCATACATAAAATGATGGAGGCAGCATTCGATTCAATCAATCGCCTAAAAGATCAATACAGCGACACCCGTGACGATCGCCTACGCATTCGTGCCGATTATCATGGCGACACATTCGCAAGCATGATCGAAGCATTAGCTGCGATCCCCATGTATGAGTTGAATTCGGTCGATGCGACGATTGCGTTGGCGGGCTTCAAGAAGAACATGATCGAGATTCAGCATCTGGCCGATCAGTTTGTTGCGGATCGAAACAAGCGCGGGGCGGATATTCTTTTTCCGGGATCGATGGCGATGCTGGACCTTCGGCAGTACAAGGCGCAGGCGGAATCGCACAAGCAGGTTTTTGTAAATGCGTTGAAGCCGTTTGATGATTAGTCGCCGGGTCGGTGTAACGATTCGGAGGTCAGGATTTTTAACCCCATCAAACTGGATAGGATAGAAGACGGAAAATTGATTCTCAGACAGGCAAAGGATTCGTAAGGAGCTTCTTCTCGTCCATCAATGTGTGTGTAAATCTGTCATTGCCGTGGTCTCGCAGCGAATCTTTATTTCATAATGAACGATTTGGGGAGATCAAATATGGCCGATGGATCGGTAGTGGAAAAAGTGTTGGACAAGGTAAGCGGTGTACTGGAAAAAATGACGGACATGCGGATGTTCTTGCTCGGTCTGACATTGATTGTCTATGTAGACATCTGGTTGATCCAGGCAAACGTCAATCCCGGCATGCTGACATTTGAAACGGGCATCGCGCATTTGAAGACCGTGTCGATCGAAACGATCGTCGCGTGCTTTTTGGCCTACTCATTGCTGATGGCGTTGGTGTTTCCTGCACTTCGCTACTTGATTGGCGCTCTCTGGATGTTGATATCGCCAGGCAGTCATTTCCATGAAAATCGCGGCGCCGAGGCGAAGCAGTTCTCCAACTGGGCGCTCGGTCTTCTGCTGTTGTCCGTGTATAGCGCTTCTCAGGGTTTCCTTGTTCCGGCTTTTCAATACAAGGGAATGATTCATCACACTTGGCATTACCTGTTTCTGGATGGTTTTACGGTGATGATTTTCAGGGTGACTATTGGCCTGTTTTGCTTTTTTTGTGTGTCGAGTGCATTGGAAAAGGATCTGTGACGAGGTGTGGATGTAGCGGGGCGATATTGATTTGATTTGCGGCGTGCAAGGTGTTCGCGGCAGTTGATCTCGACAGATGGAGGATTAATGGTCCTGTGTTTTATTCCGCAGTTGAATCTGAAATCCGAACAGACTGTCCAGCAATTCGTCACGCCCCAAACGCCATGGATAACCATGATTTCTTACCTTGCCGTTTCGCTCGGCCATTACAAACTCGAAAACGATATCGCGTGTCTTGACCAGATCGATAAACCGCTCGATTGACGGCCTTTCGCAGTAAATCAGTTCGTCATACCTGAACTGGATTTTGTCCTTGCCGTTGCGGACGCTGGCCTTGATGAATACGGCCCGGCTGTGCTTTTCAAGCAGCCGTTTTTGCAAAACGTCATACAACCAGTAACCGACTTCTTCCGAATCCTTTAAAAGGTCAATGCGCTGATCGATTTCCTTCAGTGCGAGGCGTAGGCCCAGATTATTCGGCAGCGCAGTGACCTGTGAATGACAGGAATACGTTCCGTCAATTTCCTGCTTGCCGATCAATTTCAGTCGCTCCATTCCCGACAGCTTTTGTGACCATTCAGGAACCTGCTGAAAGAGATTGATTTTGCCGCCGCGCGCGTTGCCGGCCTTTGCCTGTTTGCATTTGATTTCGATGCCTTGATAGTCCGCTCCCCGACTATTGTTTTCTTCCAC
>CABHPA010000193.1 GCA_902168245.1 Candidatus Melainabacteria bacterium | reverse complement strand
CAGTGGCCCGACACTTGTCCATAATCCGGGGCAGAATCACGTAAAAGCCCAGCGATTCGTTGGGGCTGCGGGGAAAGCCGGTTCTCAGATCAGGGGCGTTGCCCAGGGTTTGTGCGCTCATGCCAGGTTCGTCCTCTCTTATGTCTTATTCAATCTAGGTGTTTTGTCCCTTCTGCATACATGAGATGCAGAATCGGTGTCCTCCCCCGGCTGGCAAACAACCGGGCCGGGGAATGCCTCACCGCGGCAGTTTACCCAAAATACGGGCCAGACGGCAACCATCGTCCACGAATTCCCTGCAAGCAGCCTACCACTCTCAACACGGCCAAAAGACAGGGTTCAAAACTCAAAACACCGATGAATAAAGCCCCAAAAGGGAAAAAGACCCGAAGCACTACTGCCTGAGCCTTTAAGGGGACAAAACGAGGTGGTTTTGTGGATTCTATTTGGAGTATGCCGCCTAGAACCACCCGCTCTCATCCACCGAACAATGGAACGAATCCAGGCTCCACCGGCTGGCCGAACTTACCGCCCCATAGGTTTAAGGCTTTTTGGCCGTCAGGGCCGCTATACGGGCTGGTTCCCACACCTTGCGCCTCCATTTGGCAGAGGAGCCTTAAACCGGAAAATCAACCCTTTGATTCCCCCGTATTGATCCCCGGATCAATGTAAAGCCTGGGGCGCGCTGTCATACTATTAATGTAGACGCAATGAAGTCCTCCTGTTTACAGCAACCACAAACCCACAGGGACAAGCGAGGGAGTTATGGTCGATAGCATTTCGGGAAACAACAACGGCATTCAGGACGCCAGCCTGCTCAACATCAGCCAGCAGCAGTCCGTGGAAAAAGTGAACGTGGAATCCGCCCAGGAAAGCGCCTCTGCGACCTCCATCCGGCTGGTGGACGAGGCGACCATTTCCGATGAGGCCAAGAAAGCCTACGAGAGCGAAAAGGAAGTCCTGCGCTTCAGCCGCCTGGCCCAGCGCGTTAAAGAACCTTATGATGCGGGCAAGGTCGCCCAGATGAAGAACCTGGTGGACAGCGGGCGCATTAACGAATACCTGCGTTCCATCAACACCGACGATCTGGCGGAAAGTATGCTCAATTCGCCTTCTGGCGCGTTCCTGCGCTAGGCAAAAGCTTATCTCTAAAAGCGTGAAGCCGCCTCTAACAAAGCGGCTTCCAACTTCAACCAAAACTCCTGTGGATTGCCAATGAGCCTCATCGGGTAGCCGATTCGAGGCTCTTATTTTTTAGGGCCAGATTTTTTCATTTATGCAGGAAAGCTCCCATGCTATTGCTTTTCTTTTACTTCGAATGTATATTCGATATAATCAGTGTCCAAAAAGTTGTCTATGCCTAGCCCTGCAACCGAAAGTAAAGCCATTCCAAACGCGGCCTCATCTACCATGCCCATGCTCAAGCAGTACTGGGGTTACGAAAGCTTTCTGCCCTTGCAGGATCAAGCGGTGGCAGCCATCCTGCATCGCCAGGATTCCCTGGTGATTTTGCCCACCGGCAGTGGGAAGTCCCTTTGCTATCAGTTGCCCGTGCTGATGATGCCGGGAACGGCCATTGTGGTGTCTCCGCTGGTGTCCCTGATGAAAGACCAGGTGGACACCCTGAACGGCATGGGGATTCCGGCGGGCATTTTAAACAGCGCCATGGCCGAGCGGGAACGCAAGGACGCTATCCAAAAAATGAGGGCAGGCGAGTACAAGCTGTTTTACGTCGCCCCGGAAGGGCTAGCCAAGGAATCCTTCATTGAGCTGCTACACCAGTGCAAACTGGCCTACTTCGTGATTGATGAAGCCCACTGCATCAGCCAATGGGGACACGATTTCCGCTCCGCCTACCGGGAGCTGGGCAAACTGCGGGAACTGTTTCCGGGCGTCGGCATCCACGCCTTTACCGCCACCGCCACCCCACCGGTGCGGGACGATATCATCCAAGCGCTTCACTTACAGGATTGCGCGCCCCTGGTCGGGCATTTCGACCGACCCAACCTGCTGTACCGGGTGCAATACCGCACCAACCTGATGAAGCAGCTTGGCGAAGTGCTGGATCGCTACCCGGATGAAGGCGGCATCATCTATTGCATCAGCCGAAAAGATGTGGACGAGCTGACCACCAGTCTAAAAGCCAAGGGCTACCAGGCCCTCCCCTACCATGCGGGCCTTTCAGCGGACGCCCGCCAGCGCCACCAGGACGCCTTTATGAACGAGGGGGTAAATATCATCGTCGCCACCATCGCCTTTGGCATGGGGATTGACCGCTCCAACATCCGCTACGTGATTCACACCGGCATGCCCAAGGCCATTGAGAATTACCAGCAGGAAGCGGGTCGGGCCGGACGAGATCGGCTGAATGCCGAGTGCGTGTTGCTGTATTCCGGCGTGGACGTGGTGAAGTGGCGCAGCATTATGGGCGAACCCAAGACCGATTACGACCGGCTGGCGCTGAGCAAGCTATTTGAAATGTCCGATTATTGCCAGCAGAGCATCTGCCGTCATCGGTTTTTAGTGGAGTATTTCGGGCAAGGGTTTGAGAAAGCCAATTGTCAGCACTGCGATTACTGCCTGGGCGAATACGAAGCGCTGGAAGATTCGATTACGGTGGCCCGCAAGATTTTATCCTGCATCGCGCGGGTAAACGAACGGTTCGGCGGGCATCATGTTTCTCAAGTGCTGCACGGGGCCAGCACCGAAAAAATCCGCCAGTTCGGCCACGATCAACTCAGCACCTACGGCCTGCTGAAAGAATATTCCCAACGGGATATCCAACTGTGGATCGATCAACTGGTCTACCTGAACTTTCTGGTTAGAGAACCCCAATACGGCAGCCTGCAATTTACGACTCTGGGTAAGCAGTTATTGAAAGGGGAGGGCGAGATTTCCCTGGCGAAACCAGTCAAACCCCAAAAAGAAAAGAAAAAGGCCAAGCAACTGGGCATTGCGGAAGAAACGCCGTTTGATCCCAACCTGTTTGAGGCGCTGCGTAAATTACGCCGCAGCATCGCCCAGGAAAAAAAGGTACCCCCTTACATTATTTTCAGCGATGTGACGCTAAAAGAAATTGCCCGGCACAAGCCCACCTCGCTCGCGGATTTTGAGGGCATCAAGGGCATCGGCGAAAACAAATTAAAAGAGCTATGCCCGCTATTTTTGCCGGTGGTGCTGGAATTTCCGTAACGCCTAAAAACAGTCAGGTTGGTTTCACTAGCCTTTTTGGGCGGGTTTGGGCTGTTTCACGGCTCTCGGTTTCACATCGATTTTGTGGCACCATTGGGCCACCGGGCAGACATCGCAACGGGGGCCAATCGGTTTGCAGGTTTGCTGGCCGTGCAGCACCATCACCGTATTAATCACGCTCCAGTATGGGGCGGGCAATTTTTCCCGCAGCACCATTTCGGTTTCTTCCGGCGTTCTGGTCTGAATGTAACCCAGCCGGTTACAGATGCGATGCACGTGGGTGTCCACGCAAATGGCCGGAAGCCCATGCCCAAGACCCACCACCAGGTTGGCCGTTTTGCGCCCCACGCCTTTCAGGGTCAGCAGTGCATCAATAGTGTCCGGCACCTGGCCGCCAAAATCATCCAGCAGCTTTTGGGAAAAATCGATAATGGATTGGGCCTTGGTTTTATAGAACCCTACCGGAAACACCAGCTTCTCAATGGTTTCCGGCGATAACCCGACCATTTTTTGCGGGGTGTCGGCCACCGCAAACAGGCGTTGGCTGGCCGGAATCATCACTTCATCCTTGGTGCGCAGGCTTAGCACACAGGCCACCAGAACCTTGTACGGGTTATTGCGGGTCAATTCTCCCATGGGGTGAAGGTCATACGTCGAATCCAGGGTGTCCAGAACCTGGCCCATGGTCTCCGAATCCATCGGGCTAGCGAGCGGCAAGCCGGAATCAGGCTTGGCATTTTTGATTTTCGCGGAAACCTTGAGCGGAAGCTTGGGCATCAATACGCACCATTCGCATACAATTCAACAAATTTCTATTGCCATTCAACACAAAAACCGGCCGGGAATCCAGGGGCATTCCACCATCCCATTCGGCAGGCCCGGCGAGAGAACCATTCAATTCTTCGTCCCTGAAATCCGCATGGTTAAAGGGGAATAAAACACAGAGGCGTAAATGCAGGCTGCACACAAAGAGAGTCCCCTGCGAAACAGGGGACTCTCTGAATTGGAGATAGGACTGAGGCTAGTTCCAGTTGGCGATGTAAGTGGGATCTGCCGCAGTGGAAAGCGCCGTGCCACCAGAAGTAGGTGCGCCGCCATTACCCGTGTAAGTGGTCAGGCGACCATTAGCAAACTGGATGAACGTGGCCTGGGTCGCGGTGCCGGAAGTGTCTGGATCGAGGTTGAAATAAATCCCGTTGGTCGACGCGGTACCGTTGAAGTTCATGGAGGTGCTGTACTGCAACACGCCGCCGTTGTGCAGCTTCAAGCAAACCGCGGTGGCGGTGCAGGTCAAGCTGCCCAGGGTGCTGGAGGTATCGGCGCTGACATAGTTCATAAAGGAGGTCATTGCCCCGCCCGTTGTGCCGCCAGCGATACCGTAGTTGAGGGTATAGTTGGAAAACGCGCCGGAGATCATGGAGGCGGCTTCTTTGGCGATGGCCGTGTTTTGACTACTGGAGGTCGCGCTCAGGATTTTGGGGATGGTAAAGGTCGCGATAACACCCAGAATGGCCAGTGAAATCAGAAGTTCCGCCAGGGTAAAACCCTTGCTTGCGTTAAGCTTTTTCATGGAAAACGTACCTCCAAAAAGTTCTGAAAAAGTGTGCCTTATTCCCGCAATTAACACTAGTGTATCTTATTCTTTGGAAAAGGATCGCTGCGGCCCGCTTTCGGGACGATTTATCCTCCAAAGATAGGACTAGGCCATATTGGGGGGGCATCCGCTCCAGTGCTTCTCAGGGTACATGTTTTTATGGAAATTCAAGTCCTCCGACGGAACCGGCACCAGGGAGCCGCCGACTATCCGGCGGGCAAAATCACCCAGCAGGGTGAATATCATCTGGGTATTCAGGTTGGCAATCAACCGCTTTTCAAACAGATGGTACGCAATTTCATCGCCGGTCACGGCCACATTCACCCGACGCGACAGCAGGTTCCGCAGGGAGCCTGAAGTGGCTTCCACCAGCATGCCGCCGAAGATTTTGCCCAGCACGGTCGCGCATACCACCCACATCACGATCAGGAAGTAGGCAACCGGCAGCAATTCGAGTTTCGCAAAAATTATCATCGGGTTACGGTCAGCTCCGTGTCAGCTATCAATCATCTGGTGACAAAAAAAGAATGAAAGAATGATTGAATGGATTTGATGAGTGAGTAACGGTTTACGAGTATTGGTTTACATCATGAATTTCGACTGTCGAGAGACAAACTGAAGAAATTCCCACCGCTTTGTAACACTTCTTAACAAATTGAGGAATGAAGCAATATCACGCGCGGAAGCCCAGCCATACAGGAGCCGTCTGGCGCGGCTGCGACATTCATTTTTTGGCCGGGGCGGCGGCGCCTGCGGCAGGGGTTGCGGCTGTTCCCGGCGGGCTGGCGGCAGCCGCGCTCACATCGGCGGAAAAATAGCCGGGGCCGAATTTTTTCTCCAGTTGCTGAATTTGCCCTTTGGCCTTGGCCCCGTATGGGTTGGTCGGAAAGCCTTGGGCCAGGAAATTAAACAGTTCATAGGCGTCGCTGTATTCCTCTCGCTCGCACAGCAGGATGCCCGCCTGATACACCGGCTTGGCCAGCATGGCGCTTTGGGGGTACTGGTCCATAATGTCCATCAGCTTGTATTTAATGTCGGCCAGCGTCCCGGCGTCTTCCGGGGAAAGCAACGCCCGCGACTGCACCTTGATCATCAGCTTGGTCAGTTGTTCATTCAACGGGTCCAGCCCTTTTTTTACTTCCGCATCCGCCTGGGCGGCAGGATCCGGGCCAGCGGCCTTTTTCTTGGCATCCGCCGAAAGGTTGGCGGACGCGCCCAGGCAAAGCCCAATAATCAAAAGCCCCAGAATATTTTTTTGCATGCGGGATAGAAAAACGTTCATCCGTATCATTACCTCGGAAATCCAAAATGTCCTGCCGTGCCGGAACTGGAATCAAAATAGGATCAAACCGGCTCCTGTACGCCTTATCGGATGCCCGAACGAATTCTTTAATCCGGCTTTCCAAAAGCTTTGCTCCCGCCTATAAGCCTCGGACGGATACCAAATCGCCCGCAATTTATAACCCGCACCGCCCTATGTAAGCGATGGTAAAATAACAGGAGAGCGCAAGGGGAAGCAGAGGGCGGCTCAAAGAATCTGGGGCCAACCGTGCTTTGGCAGCGCATCGCAAACAGGAGTGCAGTGAATGGCGCTACCCCCCATGGGCGGGAAACGGGGAAAATGGCAAATCGGGCTGGTGTTGGCCGTACTGGCCTGCCTGTACGTGTTTTTGATGCGCCCCACGGTGGTGGGCCTTTGGGGGGACGACACCATTTACCTGACGGGCGCCAAATCCATCGCCACCGGGCAGGGCTACCGCATGCTCTCCGAACCCGGCATGCCCGCCATTATTAAATACCCACCGCTGTTCCCGGCGCTGCTGGCCCCCATCTGGTTAATCATACCAACCGTCCCGCAGAATTTGCCCGTGTTCAAGCTGTTTGTCATCGGGCTGGGCCTGGCGGCCATTCTGCTGTTTTACCGGCTAATACGCCGCTTTTACGGTTGCACCCACACGGAGGCCGCCGGGCTGTGCCTGCTGCTGGGGGCCAATTACATTTGGCTGCGCTGCGTGGTGGAGGTATTGTCCGAACCGTTGTTCATGCTGCTGTTCTTCGGGCTTATATACGCCGCCCGGCGGCTACAGGACAAGGCCGCACAAAGCAAAACCCAGCCCGACTTTAAACAGGTGGCCACCTTAATCCTGCTGTCCTGTGCGGCGTTTTACACCCGCACCATCGGGGCCGCCTTTATTGCCGGGATGGCCCTGTGGCTGGGCAAACGCTTCGGCAAATCCACTGCCTATACATACCTGGGAAGCTGCCTGCTGATTTGCCTGCCCTGGGCGTGGTGGACGCTCGCCCAGCCGGAAACCATCGCCAAGATTGACGGGTTTTACGTTTACCCCGAAAACCAGACTTACCTGAACGAGTTCTTTTTCGCCGTGATTAAATCCCACGGCCTGCCACCCATTTTACAGGAGGCCGCCAGCCAGTTTCCCGGCGCGACGTTGTTCTCCGCGTTTTCCTTCCTGATTGACCTGCCCTATCTGCCCCACAATCCGGCCTGGATGCCCTTCAGCGCCCTGGCGCTCATGGCGGGCCTGATGCTTTACGCATTGTACCGCCTGCTGAAAACACCCCACCCCTCGGTGGTAGCCTGCTGCCTTTGGTTTTACGCGCCGCTCACGTTCATGTGGTACAGCCATGGCCAATACCCCCGGCTAATGCTGTGCGTTGCGCCGTTTTTATACATGGCCCTTTTCAAAGGACTCAGATATACAGCGCAAAAGCTCAGCCCGGTTCCCCGCATTCAGACCATGCTGCCGCTGACCGCACTGGCCGGGTTGATTGCGGGCAATCTGCTGGTTCCGGGCATTCTGCAAATCCCCCAGGGTAACATGATGGCCAACAACCTGCGACAAAATCTGTGGCTGGATTACCAGGGGGCTTTTTCCGCCATAGAGCGCCTGACCCAGCCCGGCGACATTCTGTGGAGCCGGTACAACGGGCTGTATTACCTGTACACCGGCCGAAAAACAGTAAACCGCAATATCGTTCCCGGTTCCGAAACCGGCCTGGACTGGCTGAGCGCCAACCGTTACCAGGCGTTCTACCGGGTGTTGCATACCGCCCTGCTGCGGAACCGGGTGCGCTACATTCTGCTGGAGCCCAACTTTAATACCGATGTGGCGATTGAGGTGCCGGAAATGACCACAGACATCCTGATTCATGCCATGCCCGGCAGTTTTGAGCCGGTCTACAACTCGTCCGACCGGATGATACGACTTTACCGGCTGCGCCCATAAAACATAAAGCAGAGACATTCGACGATGAACTTGCCGGGCTTTTGATCGTCTGTTTCATTTGAGTCGGGCTTTTGTTGAACTCATCTTTACATGAGGGCTTTCCGCCTTGGGGTCGGGGGTTGTCCGTGCTATAATCGACCTGATTCGATGCCCAAGACTACCAAAAGCTTGTTTTCAGGGCGAAGCGCGCTGTTTTAACCGCGCCCGGTCGGTAAGCGTCAGCCCAAAAGCTTCCAAGTATCTTAAATTCTCTTATCTTCATTTCAGGGTTTTTGAATCATACTAGCAAGACAGGATACCATTCATGATAGAGAGCGCTTCCACTATGACCCAATCCTCATCCTCTTATGATGCCGAGCAGATACGAGTGCTGGAGGGCTTGGAAGCGGTTCGATTGCGGCCGGGGATGTATATCGGCTCTACCAGCCAGCGCGGCCTGCACCACCTGATTTACGAAATCGTGGACAACTCCGTGGACGAAGCTTTGGCAGGCCACTGTTCCGAGATCCTGATTACCATTAACGAAGACTACAGCGTGACTGTACAGGACAACGGCCGGGGCATTCCGGTGGCCGTCAAGGCCGACAGCGGCAAATCCGCCCTGGAAATCGTGCATACAGTACTTCATGCAGGCGGCAAGTTCGGGGACGGCGGCTACAAGGTGTCCGGCGGCTTGCACGGCGTGGGCGCCTCCGTTGTAAACGCCCTGAGCGAGCGCATGGTGGTAGAAGTCCACCGGGACGGCCAAATCTGGAAACAGACCTACATGCGCGGCGTTCCCCAGCATGATGTGGAAAAAGTGGGCGAAACCCACACCACCGGCACCAAAACCACATTCTGGCCTGATGCCGACATTTTTGAGACCACCATTATCGACTCCGATGTGATTTCCACCCGCTTACGGGAAATGGCCTTCCTGAACAAGGGGTTGAAACTGGTCTTCACCGACAAGAAAAAAGGCGAGGACGGCACCGAGGTTTATCATTACGAAGGCGGGATCGGCAGTTATGTCTCCTACCTGAACGAAACCAAGACCATTTTGTTCGACCCGCCGTTCTACGTGGAAGACACCAAGGACGGCGTGAGCGTGGAAGTGGCCATTCAGTACACCGATTCTTATTCGGAAACGGTGCTGAGCTTTGCCAACAACATTAACACCCACCACGGCGGCACCCACCTGACGGGCTTCCGCAACGCGCTGACCCGGATTGTGAACGAATACGGGCGCAAAAACAACGTCATCAAGGAGAACGAAGCCAACCTGAGCGGCGATGACATTCGGGAAGGCCTGAGCGCCATTGTGAGCGTGAAAGTCCCCAACCCCGAATTTGAGGGCCAGACCAAGGAAAAGCTGGGCAACAGCGAAGTGCAGGCCATCGTGCAGAACGTGATGGGCGAAAAGCTGGCCGACTGGCTGGAGAATCACCCTAAACACGCCAAAATGATCGTATCCAAGGCAGTATTGGCTTTACAAGCGCGAGAAGCCGCCCGTAAAGCGCGCGAACTGACCCGCCGTAAAACCGTGCTGGAAAGCAGCACCTTGCCCGGTAAGCTGGCCGATTGCGCCAACCGGGAGCCGGAACGCTGCGAAATCTACATTGTAGAGGGCGATTCCGCTGGCGGTAGCGCAAAACAGGGCCGTAACCGGATGTTTCAGGCCATTTTGCCGCTGCGAGGCAAGATTTTGAACGTGGAACGCGCCCGACTGGATAAAATCTACAACAATACCGAAATTCAGAGCCTGATTCAGGCCTTGGGCATCAGCATTTCCCGCAGCGAGGAAGATTTTGAAATGGAGCGCCTGCGCTACCACAAAATCATCATCATGACGGACGCAGACGTGGACGGGGCGCACATTCGCACCCTGTTGCTCACCTTCTTCTTCCGTTACGCACGGCCGCTGATTGAAAACGGGTACATCTACATCGCCCAGCCGCCGTTGTACAAGGTCAGCATCGGGAAAGAAGAACGCTACCTTTATAACGATCGCGAACTGGATCGGATGCTGAGCGATCGGGGCGTGTCGCAACTGGAACTGTTCGATACCCAGCGCAAAACCTCCAAAAAAGACGACGAGCTGAAAATCCTCCTGTCCGATCTGAACAAGTACACCTCGGCGCGGAATTACCCGGCCATTCGCTTCATCCCAGAAGACGTACTGCTGCACCTGTTGAACAACAAGGTAGAGGCCAGCGAATTGGTGTCCGAAGAGGCGGCCAACGCTTTTTCCGCCAAGCTGGGCAGCCAGTTCCCGCACTACAACTTCAGCGTGGAATCCCATCCGGAAGAAGAGCGCTTTATAGTACTGCTGCAAGATCCCAGCCGAGGCCAGGGCGGCAACGACTTCCCCGACTTTGTGCGGCTGACCGTTGAAATGCTGGACGGGCTGGAATTTGAGCGTCTGCAAGAACTGCGCCCCAAAGTGGAAGCGTTCCTGCCCAGCGAAGCCCACCCCCTGCTACTGGTCATCGGTGGCAAGGATGAGCGGGAAATGGCCTCCCTGGAAGATCTGAAATTCTTCGTTGAGGAGCGCGGCAAAAAAGGCACCCAGCTCCAGCGATTCAAAGGTTTGGGCGAAATGATGCCCCAGCAGTTGTGGGACACCACCATGAACCCGGAAACCCGCACCTTACTGAGAGTAGAAATTGAGGAAGCTGCCACCGCCGACAAGTTGTTCGACATCCTGATGGGCGAGCGGGTTGAACCTCGCCGCAACTTCATTGAGAGCAACGCTTCCAGCGTGAAAAACCTGGACGTGTAAGCCCCGATCGATTCGATCATCCAATGCAAATTTCAAAATGCCAGTCATGCATCGGCTGGCATTTTGCCATTACGCGCCTATCTTCACATTCCGCAGGGAAGTCCTGACGAATCGGCCTGCTTTGCCGGATAATAGGAGTATGAGTCTTCGTCTTTGGGATACGCTGGATACGCCGCCGTCCGTTGCCGGGCCAACCGCCCGATACGCACAGGTCTTGGTGAACGTGACCGCCAAAACGCTGCAAAGCCAGATTTTCACCTATTCGCTGCCGGAAGAATTCGCCGTCGTGGCGCAAGTGGGGCAGCCTGTGCTGGTGCCGTTCGGCGCGCAGCAGGATTTGACCGGCTTCATTACCGAACTGAGCGACGCTTATGACGGCCCATACAAGCTGAAGGACATCACCGACATTCTGGATGAAACGCCGCTGTTCGACGCGGCTTATTACGAGTTCATCCAGTGGGTGGCCGACTATTACGCCACGCCCATCCCACAGGTGCTGGCCTGCGCGCTGCCCGCCAATCTGGTGCAGAAAACCAAAAAGGTGGTATTCCAGGGGCCAAACATGACCGACCCGCTGGTTCTGCGAAAAATTAATGAGTCGCATGCCCGAAAAGCGCTGCAAATCATCGATTTTCTGTATAAAAACGCCTCCCCGTTCGATGAGGTGGACACCACGCGCAACCCCAAAGGCTACAGCCCCAAGTATCTGGCTACCCAATTGCGGATGCCCATGAAAACCATGAACCAACTGCTTGCCCGGCTGAAATCCCTGGAGATTGTACTGGTGGAAACCGAACTGAGCGCCAAAACCCGGGCCAAAACTTACAAAAAAGTCTCGCTGATTGCAGAGGCAATTGAGAATGCAGCCCTATCCACCCGCCAGCAGGAGATTGTGGATTTCCTGAAAGACAAACCCCAGGGCATCCCGCTTCAGGAATTGCTGGACGTTGCCGCAACCACGGCCCCCACCGTAAAAAAACTGGCGGCCCTGAATCTACTGCGTATTGAGGAAGTGGCCGAACACCGCGACCCGCTGGCCCTGTTCCGCAAGCTGGTGGAGAAAACCCATTTCACGCTTTCGGCTTACCAGCAAAAGGCCATGGATACGGTAGTGAACGGCGATAGCCAGCAGCCTTACCTGTTGTACGGCATTACCGGCTCCGGCAAGACGGAAGTGTACATGAGCATGACCCGGCATGCGCTGGCGCAGGGGCAATCGGTGCTGATGATGGTGCCGGAAATCGCGCTGACATCGCAAATCGCGAGGCGCTTCATCAACCATTTCGGCTCGGAAAACATTGCGCTGTGGCACAGTAATCTTTCGGACGGCGAAAAGGCGGACACCTGGCAGAAGCTTAGAAACGGTGAGCTGCGGATTCTGATTGGGGCGCGTTCCGCCGTGTGGGCGCCCATGAAAAATCTGGCGCTGATCCTGATTGACGAGGAACATGAAACCAGCTTCAAGCAGGATTCCCCGGCCCCGCGCTACAACGCCAAAACGCTGGCGCTGGAACTGGCCCGCCGCACCGAGGCCAAAGTGGTATTGGGCAGCGCAACGCCGGAAATCTCCACGTTTTACGAAGCGCAGCACAACGGGCGCATTTTACATCTGCCGGAACGGTTCGGGGGCAGCCAACTGGCCGATGTACGGATTGTGGACATGAAAACCGAGCGCGCCCAGGGCAACCAGAACCAGCTTTCCCGCGCGCTCAGCGAGGAACTCAAACTCAACCTGGAAGCGGGCGAGCAGTCCATCATCCTGCTGAACCGGCGCGGATTTTACACCACCATTCAATGCACGGTGTGCGATCACGTGTTCCAATGCCCCAATTGCGATGTGGCGGTGACGTATCACCGAGCGAAAAACCTGGTGTGCTGCCATTACTGCGGGTACGAAAGCCCGCGCCCGCAGTATTGCCTCACCTGCACCAGCATGGAGCTTTCCCACAGCGGGGTGGGTACCCAGCGGATTGAGGACGAGGTGATTAAAAAATTCCCCGAAGCGCGGGTGCTACGGCTGGACAGCGACATGTTGCAACGCAAGAATGCCTATGTGGAAATTTTTGAGGCTTTTGCCGCCGGGGAAGCGGATATTTTAATCGGCACCCAGATTGTGGCCAAGGGGCTGGACGTGGCCAACGTCACGCTAGCGGGCGTGGTCAGCGCGGATTCCTCTTTTGCGTTGCCGGATTACAAGTCTTCTGAGCGAGGCTTCCAGTTGCTGACCCAGTTGGCGGGCCGGGCCGGGCGCGGGCAAAAGCCGGGCCGGGTGATTATTCAATCGGTGCAAACCCAGCATATGGTGCTGCAACATTCCCAAAAGCAGGATTACCCCAGCTTTTATGGCGAGGAAGTGGCCCAGCGGCAGGAGCTGAACTTTCCACCGTTTTCCCAGGTCTTTCGCTTTATTGTGAGCAGCGAGAACGAAAAGCGCGCCCAGCAGTTCATCCAGGCCGCCGCGCTGCATTTGCGGGACGCGATTTCCGCCGCCGGGCTGGAAGGGGAAACCCGAAGCCCAATGACGCTGATGGGGCCAGCCCCCTGCGTGTTGCCGCGCATCCAGAGCCGTTATCGATTTCATCTGCTGGTTAAAAACTGCGCCGGGGAGCCAGGCCATCGGCTGATTACGGATTTTTACCGGCGGGCGCTGGAAAGCAAGCTGCCGGAGGATTTGAACTTCATTCTGGATATTGACGCCCAGAGCTTGTTATAACACCTTACAAAACGCAAGAAAGACAGGAAAACCGTAACCATGTCCGTGATTGAGCAACTGAAAGACAAACTGACCCAGGATCTGCAAGCCCTGCACGTGGAAATTATCGACGATAGCTGGCAACATGCGGGTCATACCGAGGCCCGCTCTGATTTGGGCGCGACCCACCTGAGTATTACGGTGGTGTCCCCCCGGTTTGAGGGCGTGGGGCTGATGGATCAGCACCGCATGGTACACGAGGCGCTGAAAGAAGCCCGTAAAAAACACCTGCATGCGCTGCAACTCAAAACCATTCCGGCCAGCCAGTGGCAAAGCGGCCAGGTTCGCTAACCGGAAGGCTGGCATAGCGCCAGGGCAGCCGTTGCAGTAGGAAAAGCGCCCAGCAAAAAACCCCTCTGCCCAAAGGCAGAGGGGCTGGTGAAGTCCACGTTGGTGGCCATTCACAGTTATTATTATAAGGCGGCCGTTTTTCGGTTAAATTAGCCGCAGGGCTAAAGTTTCGGCTGGTCAAACGACTAGCGCCCTCCCCCGGCGACCTAGCCGCTTTCAGCAGAGATCCGCAGCGCCGGTATTATTCTGGCGCCGCCAATCAGGCAGTTGCCTCGCCAGTATGTTTGAGGGCAAAAAAAAGCCCTCGGTGAGGAGGGCGCTTTACCTTAACATAGTTGAGATATAGTTGAGGTTTTGCCTATTCTTCAAGAAAAGGCCGTTGAAGTTAGGCCACGTAGGGTAGTATCAAGATGAGGGTGATTCTAGGCAAAATAGCCGGGGCAAACACTTGCTCGAAGGAATACTTTCCAACTATCCCCCTGTCCGGTCGTTTCCCTCTTTTGGGGAAGCGTTGTTTTTTCAGAGGTATTAATGAATCACTGGAGATCCCTCTCCTATGCCGCTTCCCCCCTAGTTCCTGCACTAGGCATTGCTTCAGGAACGCTGGCAATAGCCAAAATAATTGATGTAAATAAATGTAACCATTTTAGATCTCTATCGCAAAATCAAGACTTCAGGAGCCTTGTCGCATTATACAGAATATCACCACTGTATCACCTTACTACGTAGTGGAATCAGTTTGAAAAAGCGATTCCAAGGTTTTGCTGCGTAAAAAACTGTAGATTGTTGACTTTAAGGATTTAAACATGCACGTATCTCCCCGGTTTTCAGGCGTTTATCTGAAACCCAACCATAACACACCCCTCAAACCTTCCCACACTGGGCATGGGTACTTTGATTATGACGGAAAATCATACTACACAACCAAGGAAGACACCGTGACCCTGCATCGAACCAGGCAGGATTCAAAAGATCCGGCAGAGTTGACCAATCTGTACAGAGAACTTGCCGGGAAGGTTGAGATAGCGCCACTTGCATATCTTGCCGCAAGCAGAATCTCTGATATGGCAACAATTCGCACTCTCCCCCAAAGAGTTTTAAAGAGCATTTTGCCCGACGATAGGGAAATCCCTAAGAGCCTATTGAGAAAAAGGGAACTGGCTGAAATAGAAAGAGATGCGGTTGAAATTGGCCTGAACAGCCTGGAGGAAAAACCCAAACGGAGAAGAATAGATCGACAAGGTTAATTCAAAATTCCCCGGAACTGTGGCTGCCTGCTAACCGCATAGCCGTGCCAGGCGGGAGCCACAGTTCCCATCACCTCCAAAACATCGAAATATCAGGGCAGCCAAATCCCATACAAGTAAAAAATCCCACCAAGAGAACTTGATGGGATTTTTAAAAATGGTTGCGGGGGCAGGATTTGAACCTGCGACCTTTGGGTTATGAGCCCAACGAGCTACCGGGCTGCTCCACCCCGCGGTAGAGATTAAGGTGACAACCTGTGCTGATTGCTTATATAGAATGCACTAAAGAAACCCGCAATGCAACCCCCGCCACTCAAATAAATGCGCAGTTTCATGGCTTGAACGCCTGAAAAGCTTTAATCCAAAGGATTTCAACCCGTCTAAAAAACATTGCGGGAGAGACATGGCTCAGGCATCTCGCTTGCAGTGGGGACAAAATGATACAATCGGTGCAATCACGCAGGAAAGAACGTTAGGGACAGGTTTCGCATGCAACTGATTGATTTTTTATGGCTGGCAGCAGGGCTGGCGGTCGGTTACGGGGTCGCTCACACGGTTTACAAGCTGCAACTGGCCAGAAAAACCGCCGAGCAAGCTGCGGCCCAATCGCAACAAACCGTGGAAAACCGCCTGCTGAAGGAACAGGTGGAGGAACTGAAATCCACCGAGGCGCTGCTGAGAATGGAACTGAACGAGGTCAGCCTGTCCAATACCCGCCTGGAGACCCTGCTGGATGAAACCCGCAAGCAAAACGGGCAGCAGCAGGAACAGTTCGAGGCGCTGAGCCAGAAAACCCTGAAGGCGTTAAAAGAAGAACTGGAAGAAAAGACCCTGCGAGAAGCGAAATTGCGCCAGGCGTCGGTGGATGAGCGTATTGGCCAGCTCATTCAGCCGCTGCGGGAAGTGATAGAACACCATGAGAACCGGGTGAAGGAAATCGAGAAGCAGCACACCGAGGACACCGCCTCCCTGAAAAAGCATATTGAGATGGTAGTAGAAGGAGTCGGAAAGCTGGTAAGCGTCAAGAACACTCTAGCCGAAGCCCTTAGCAACAGTAAGGGGCGCGGCGACTGGGGGGAAATGGAGCTAATCCGCCTGCTGGAAGTCTCCGGGCTGATGGCCGGGGTGCATTACGAAGCGCAAAAGCAGCAGGACGGCTTGCGGCCCGATATCACCATCCGGCTGTCCAACCAGCGAGTGCTGTACGTGGACGCCAAAACAATCCTGGTCAACCTGGAAAGGCTGTTTAACGCCGGGGATACCGAAGAGGAGGCCAAAGAGCGTAAAAAACACGCCGATGCGCTGGAGAAGGAAGTGCTGTCGCTCAATTTAAAGTCTTACGAAACCAAGTGCAAGGACAGCATTGATTTTGTGGTGCTGTACGTGCCTCGTGAATCCATGTTGCGAGCCGCCCTGGAGGAACGCCCTGCGCTGATGGAGCAGGCTTTCCAGCGCCGGGTGCTGCTGGCCAGCCCGCTGATTTTGATGTCGGTTTTAAAAACAGTGGCCTATGGCTGGGATCAGGCCCAACTCTCACAAAAGGCGCAGGAGATTCACACCCTGGGCCGGGAATTGCACAAGCGGGCAGCCACCTTTCTGGATCGGTTCGTCAAAATGGGAAGCCGCATTGAAGCCCTACAGGCCAGCTATCATGAAACCCAGGCTTCTTTTAATGGCAGGCTGGGAATCCTGCCCCAACTAAGGAAGTTCGAGGAGTACGGCTGTAAATCGGAAAAATCATTGCCTGTCATCGCAACCGCGGAGGTGGATGACGATGCGGACGCATCCGCCTTAAGCCTTCCGGCTATGGCCGACGCGATACCCGGCAATGGAAAAGCCAGGCCAACGGATAATTAATGCCCCATCGGGCAACCTGAAAACTTGTGGATGCGCATTGAGCGGACTTCCTCCGCTGGGTGATGGATCTGCTTTATAAAAACACAACGGCCCATGAAAATAGTTTAGAATGACTTGTAGGTACGTTGAAGCGCGTTAGAGTTGCCGTGTATCAAAAAATAAAACATACGCTGTTTAGCCTGATTTTTTTCCTGTTATGGGCCCGTTACCTGGCGATGATTTGGGATCCCTACTGGGGCGGCGTCAGCTTGGACAAGGGCTTGGCCCTTTACCGGGACTGGCGGCCCGCGCTGACTATTCTGTACGATGTGAGCGGGTACCTGATGGCTCCCGTTTACATGGTTTACGGATGGCTGGCCCCGTTTATCCCCAAAAGCAACTGGTTTCCGGGCATGACCACCGCCTCCGTGGTTCAGGCGATTACAGATATGATGAGCAAGACTCCCGGCATGCAGGATAAGGTCGCCGCATTGCAGGCGCCAATCCTGAAACAGTCGATGGTTGGCTATATTGATTTCCTGGTGGTTATCGCCACGTGCTTCTACAGGCTAATGGGCCCCATACTGGACTGGCTGGTGGATACCGCCAAAAACCTGATCTGGAACGTGCTAATCGAGTTTTCCTTCACCAAGCGGAAAGAGGCCCGGT
Source organism: Candidatus Melainabacteria bacterium (assembly GCA_902168245.1). Lineage (GTDB taxonomy): Bacteria > Cyanobacteriota > Vampirovibrionia > Vampirovibrionales > Vampirovibrionaceae > Vampirovibrio. The sequence goes on along the minus strand of CABHPA010000193.1, from coordinate 40,129 downwards.
ACCAGGAAGCCCTGGAAAAGCGCGCCGCCGACCTGATGAAACTGAACGTGGAATACAAGAACCTCTCCAAAGAGGCCAACATGCTGGCCCAATCCGTGATTACGGATGAACTGACCAAGGTCTACAACAAGCGTTTTTTCCTGGAGAAAATGACCTACGAATTCAAGAACGCCAAGGACAAAAAGAGCGTATTGGCCATTGCCATGGTGGATATTGACCACTTTAAGAAACTGAACGACAATTACGGCCACTTGCTGGGCGATAAGGTGCTAAAAGCCGTGGCCCAGGTGGCCAAGGGCAACACCCCCGCCGATTGCTTCTGCTGCCGGTTCGGGGGCGAGGAATTCGCCATTATTATGCCAGGCAAAGGGCCGGAGGAGGCCGTCCAAATCATTTCCAAAATTCATTTAAGTTTGCCCCTGCTGCGGTTTGAGGATGACGTCAACCTGAGAACCGCCGCCAGCTTCGGTATTTGCATTGCGGATTTCAAATCACCCCAAGCACAGGCGCTAACATCCTTTGAGGACTTCATCAAACTGGCGGACGATGAGCTTTACCGGGCCAAACTGAACGGACGGAACCGGATCGAGCATAATCACCTGGCGTAACCGGCGGTTGCGCAGAGCCATGACACAGGAGGGGCCGATGGACATTTACGAGCTGATGCGCAAACGGCGCAGCATCCGCAAGTATAAAAGCGAGCCGGTTCCCCGCGCGCTGCTGGAACGCATACTGGAAGCGGCCAGTTGGGCACCTTCCGGCAAAAATATGCAGAACTGGCGCTTTTTTGTGCTGCAAGGCCATTATCGGGACGACTACCTGCAATATTCGCAAAAATCCTGGGACACCATTCGCCCCATTCTGGAAAAGCGCCTGAAACCCAGCCTCTACCAGTTTACGGAACGTTTTTTCTACACGCTGGGCGATGCGCCGGTGGTGATTTTCGCGTACAACCAGCCAGACCCGGAAGAGAATCCCCAGACATCGATGGGCAGCGTGTACATGGCGGTGCAAAACCTGCTGCTGGCCGCAGAAGCCGAAGGGCTAGGCACCTGCGCCATGGGCAGCCCGCTGGAAGTGAAAGAGGAAGTGGATCGCTTTTTGGGCGTAACCGGCACGGATCTGGAATTAATCTGCGGGATAACGGTGGGTTATCCGGATCATTCGCCGCCCGCCGCACCGCGCCAGGAAGGCAGAATCACCTGGCTGGGTTTTGATTGACTTCCAATCCTGCCAAAACCGCCTGCTTCTAGCCGTTCCCCCTACCCTCACCCGTTGATGTTAGCGCCGGGCCGACGCTGATACGAGGGGGCTTTATGCCACCGGCACTTATGATAGGATGAAACCGTCTTTGTGGAGAAAGCCCGATGCTTTCGAGCAAGACCCGTATTAGCCTCCCCAAATCGCCGGTAGCCTACCATGACCATCCAATCCGACATTCTAGAAGTCAACGAAGAAAAAACGTCCGTATACGGCCCCGTCCATTCCTGGCGGGTCGGCTCCTCGCTGGGAATCGACCTGTTGCTGGAAACCTCCACCTGCTCGTTCAACTGCATCTACTGCCAACTGGGCGATATCCAGCTGAAGACCGCCGAGCGCAAGGTGTATGTGCCAACCGCCCAGGTGGAGCATGACTTGCGCCGCAGCCGGTGGGAAGAGGCGGACATTATCACCCTCAGCGGCAGCGGGGAACCCACCCTGGCCCTCAATCTGGCTGAAGCGATCCACATGATCAAGGAATACACCCATAAGCCGGTCATGGTGCTGACCAACGCCACCCTGTTGCACGATCCGGCGGTGATTCGGGACTTGCAGGAGGCGGATGTGGTGGCCTGCAAGCTGGACGCCTCCACCGAAGCGGGTTTAAAGCAGATGAACCGTCCCGTGGCGGGCGTAACCTTGGAAAAAATCATTTCCGGCATTAAGAACCTGAAAGCCAATTATTCCGGCAAACTGGCGCTGCAATGCATGTTTATGCCCACCAACCTGAAGGAAGTGGAACTGCTTGCCGACATTATCAACAATATTCAGCCGGACGAAGTGCAACTGAACACCCCCAAACGCCCCTACCCGCTGGAATGGCATCTGGATTCCCGGGGCAACCATGGCGAAAAAGCCTACCCCACCCGCGAGCTACGGGTCGTTTCTCCGCCGCAGGCCGATGAAATTGAAGACCTGCTCAGGGAAAAAACCCGTGTGCCGATTCTCTCCATTTACAAAAAGTAGCTAAATTACCGGCCCATCGGGCAATTCGGCCAAAGCCCCTTATGTGGAAAGCTATCATTTCTGCAAGATTTGCATTGTTTTTTCAGGAATCAACTCTCCTGGAAAATAAAATCGGGTATTATAATTCTAATGAGGTCAGCAGTGGGTTTCGAGCTTCCCTATGTATGAGATCCAGAAAACCACCAATTATCGCTTTCAGTACACCAAGCTGAACCTGCGTTTCAAACGCTTTGTGGATGATGCGATCGACATCCTCAAGGAAAACCCTACCGAGTACCAGAACAAGATTACGCACATCGGCAACAAAAAGGACGGGGGCTTGTACCGATTCCGGATTCCCGGTTGCTACCTGCTGTACGTGGTGCCGTTCCATGCGGAAAACGAGTCGCCCATTATCATCCTGACCAGCGTAAAGTTGATGTAGGCGTTTTAACGGCTGCTGCGAGAGAACACTTCCTGGCGGATATCGTCCGTAATGGGGTTAAAATAGGCGGAAGCCGCTACCATGGCTGCGTTATCGGTGCAAAACGACATTTTCGGCACATACAGCCGCATTTCCGGATTGGCCTCAACATATGCCAAAAAGCGATTGCGAATACCGCTGTTGGCGGACACCCCACCGGCCACGGCCAGAGTGCGAATGCCGTGATCGCGGGCGCAGCGCACCGTTTTTTCAAACAGGGTTTCCACCACCGTATGCTGGAACGAGGCGGCCATATCCGTTTTTAATCGTTCCATCGCTTCCGGTTTCAATTTATTTTGGGATTCATCTTTTTGGGATTCATCTTTGGACTCATCTGTGGGCAGCAACTGGCAGGCTTTTTCGTAAGCGCGCATGGTGGCGGTTTTCAGGCCGCTAAAACTGAAGTTATACGGGTTTTCCAGCGTAGCCTTGGGCAGCCGGAATGCCTTGGGGTCGCCGTGGGCGGCCAGTTTATCCAGCACCGGCCCGCCCGGATAGGGCAGGTTCATTAAGCGGGCCACCTTATCGTAGGCTTCGCCCACGGCGTCATCCGCCGTTTCGCCCACTATGCGCATGGTACGGTAATCTTCCACCACAATTAGCTGGGTATGCCCGCCGCTGACCAACAGACACAAAAACGGCGGCTCCAAATCGCTTTCCAGGTAGTTGGAGGCCACATGCGCGTACAAGTGGTTCACTCCCAGGAAGGGTTTGCCGGTAATCAGGCTGAGCGTTTTGCCGGTATTGGCCCCCACCAGCAGGGAACCCACCAGTCCCGGCCCCAGGGTGGCCGCAAAGGCGTCGATATCGGTCAGGCGGCACCCGGCCTGATCCAGCGCCGCTTGCAGCGTATCGTTGATGGACTCGATATGCTCCCGCGCGGCGGCTTCCGGCACCACACCGCCATAGCGGGCATGCAGTTCTGTTTGGGAGCAGATAACGTTAGACAGCACCCGTCTGCCATTTTCCACAATGGCCACGGAGGTATCGTCGCAACTGCTTTCCAGGGCGAGGATTCGAGAGGGAGGGATGCTCATGGGGGGCTTGGTCTCTTGGTCTGGCGCATGAGGCGCTGGGAAGGATAGGGGAGGCCAGCGGAGCAGGCAAGTTGCCCGGCGGCATCAAGATCAGATTAAAGGAGGGTTACTACGGTCGCTTTTTAGGATACAATACACGGTACATAAGGGATAGGCAGAGCGCATGCAAACACGTTTCAAAACCTTTGGCAGCAATTCGGCGGTTCGCAAAGTAACGCCGTGGTTGGTCTTGAGTCTGGTATTTCCCGCCATTCTGCTGTTTAACGCCTTTTTCCTGAGCGTTTTCCCGTCCCGTGCGGTGATTGATGGCAAATCCACCCCGCTACAGGAAGCGATGAACCCGTCCAGTTACCTGGCCCAGTCAGCTTACGTGTATTACACGCGCGATCCCAACCAGCTCTTCGGCAATTTTTACTACACGCTAGGCACCCAACTGGCGGCGCGGGGACAAATCCTTTCCGCGGAAACCATGCTGGGCAAGGCTGTCAAGCTACTGCCACAAGACAGTTACGCCCATATGAATTACGGCATCGTGCTGGAAGCATTGCAGAAATACCCCGAAGCGGTTACCCAGTACCAGGAAGCCATTCGGCTGGATCCCAAGATGGTGCAGGCTTATTACAGCCTGGGTCTGCTGTACGATAAAACGGGCAGTCTGGACATGGGTCTGGAAACCCTGCAAAAGGCGGTGGATCTGGCCCCGCAGAACAATTTCATCAATTACGACATCGGTGTGCTGTACGCCAAGAAAGGCAACTACGCAAAATCGGCCTACTACTCCCAAAAGGCGGTGGAAGGCGGCAGCGAGTTCGCCGAGGCTTACAACAACTACGGCTACGCGCTGGCCCAAATGGGAAAATATGACGAGGCGCTGAAAGCGGTGGAAAAATCGTTGACCCTGAAGCCGGAAAGCGCCGCCGCACTAGACAGCAAAGGCTACGCGCTCTACGGGCTGGGCCGCTACAGCGATGCCCTGACCGCCTACACCGACGCGTTAAAGCTGGATCCCACCATTGGGGAAATTTACCTGCACCTGGGCCAAGCGTACGAAAAACTGAAAAATTACGATCAGTCCGTCAAAGCTTACGAAACTTACCTGCAAATGACCCCGGACGCCACTGACAAGGCGGACGTGGAAACCAAAATCAAGCAGTTGAAACTTCAACTTACCAGCCATAACCCCAAATGAAAAAATATTGTGTAGCTGTTATCCTGTTGATGGTCGCCGTTGCGGTCAGCTTACCCCCGGCCCCCGTGCTGGCGGATGGAAGCGCGCCAGGCGCCGGAAAAGTTCCGCCCAACTTTAGCCCAAGCAACCCAAGCGGCGGCGGAACCACATCCCCGACGGGCCAGCAAACAACCGCCCCAAACACCGGCGGCGGCCCCCAGGTAAAGCCCCGAATGCCCATTCAACCCATACAAGCCATCAAGCCACGTGTACCCATCAAGCCAAGACCTTAACCCAAACCATACGCAAAGCCGAATCTACCTGACCGGCTTTATGGGGGCTGGCAAATCCACCATCGGCAAAATCCTGGCCCATCGCATCGGGTATCGCTTTTACGACACTGACCATTTGGTGATGCGGGGCTTTGGCAAGCCGGTTTCAGTCATTTTCGAGGAAAACGGCGAGGAGTCGTTCCGCAAGGCGGAAATTATGGTGTTGCAGGAACTGGCCCGGCGGCAGAAAGTGGTGGTTTCCACCGGCGGCGGCACCTTGGTGCGGGAGGATACATTCCGGATCGCCCGCGACTCCGGCACGTTGGTGTACCTGCGGGCGCCCGTTTCCGATTTGTACGAGCGGGTGCTGTTCAGCCCCAAGGATCGCCCGGTCGTGGACGTTCCCGATACGGAAACCGCCTTTCGCCAGCGTTTTGAGGAGCGGCGGGTGTACTACGAACAATCCGACCTGACGGTGGACACCATTGACCGCAGGCCGGATGACGTGGTGAAGGATATTATTAGCGGATTGCAATTAAAGGTGGCCCGGCATGTCGAAAACCGCAGGTAGCCCGCAAGCGGCCCAACAGCAAATCAAGGTAACGTTATCCGGCTTGGAGCCGCGTCAATACAGCATTGTGGTGGCTCCCGACCTCTTGAACCGGCTGGGCGAGGAATGCGCCCAGGTACTCGCAGCGGACGCCAAAATTTTGCTGTTGACCGACGCCAACCTGGCTGAACGCTACCTGGAAACCGCCATGGCCAGCCTAAAGACAGGCGGGTTTGAAGTATTCCCGCTGGTGGTGCCGGCAGGGGAGCAAAGTAAATCGCTTAGCCAGGCCCAGCAGGTGTATGAAACCGCTATGCAGGCCAACATGACCCGGAAAGACGCTATTTTAGGCTTAGGCGGCGGCGTCATCGGCGATTTGGCCGGATTCTGCGCTTCCACATACCACCGGGGCATGGGGGTCATTCATGTCCCTACCACGCTGGTGGCGCAGGTGGATTCAGCCATTGGGGGCAAAACGGCGGTGAATTTCGGCCAGGTTAAAAACATTGTGGGCACGTTTCATCAGCCATTGCGGGTCATTTCGGATTCCACCACGCTGGACACCCTGCCGAAACGGGAACTGGCCGCTGGCATGGCGGAAGTGATTAAGTACGGGCTGATTGAAACGTCCTGCACCGGACAAAGCGGCTTTTTCCAGTGGCTGCTGGATCAGGCCCAGGCGGGTACGCTGCGGGCCAATTTTGCGGAGATGATCCGTCGGTGCTGCGAAATCAAGGCGGCGGTAGTGATGCAGGACGAGCTGGAAACCAAGGGGCTGCGCTTTTTCCTGAACCTGGGGCATACCTTCGGGCATGCCTATGAGTCCCTGAGCGACTATGGCCTGCTGCACGGGGAGGCGGTGGCCATCGGCATGCTGAAGGCGTTGCGGTTGTCCGTGTCGCTAGGCATGTTTCCCGAAACCGTGGAAGCGCAACTGGAAACGCTGTATCGTCATACCAACCTGCTGGGCTGCGTCAACCGCTCGTTGCCTTACGAGCCTGAAACCCTGCTGGGCAAGATGAAACTGGACAAAAAGAACCGGGACGCCAATATTCGGCTGGTGCTGCCGGTGGATGCCATCGGACAAGTCGTGGTTCGCGATGATGTGCCGGACGATAAGATTTTAAAAATACTGGCGCAATCATAAAAGTTCGGATCGCCCTGGATGAAACGAGGTTAAGATGGTGAACTGGCCTCAGGTTTTTCATCAGAATTGAACTCCCAATCGGGAAAAGTGGGCCATTTTGTTTCCTTTAACGCCCTTTTTTCTGCAGCTTTCTCTGCTTCTTTTTGCGGATTCAGCTTGAGTTCTTCACACTTCTGCAGGAATTTCGGAACCGCGTTGAGCAGTACATTAGTATAAAACCTTTTCCGGTCTTCAAACTCTTCCAGCGCTTTTTCGCCAGCCTCTTCAGTGGAAGCGTTTTTTGAAAGGTATCTCTTCCGGAGGCGCTACCGGAAGCGCTGTCATCAGCGGGTTTTGCAGGACTGGCAGGGCCTCCGGCAAATCGTATGGGTGTTAATACATGAGTCTGACGGAGTATCTGCATATTTTGCCCTCTCAATAGTAAGTGATTCAAAAAAGTATCTATCGAAGGCCACTGTTTTTAAAGGTAAAACACGCCAGAAGATAAGGGTTCAAAAAGGTTAATCCCAATTGATGAGCAATTAAGATAGCGGCTCTAATGACCACTGCAAACTATGAACGGGCTTTTCTTTTGCCCCTGGCACTTTAAGGGATTTTCAGCGCAATCTGTTGAGGCGGCTATTAATTTTTAAGGTGCAAAACTCAGCCGTTTGAGATATATTGCTGCCAAAAGAGGGGGCCAGTTGATTTGGCTCGCCATTTTCCCTGTTCATCAAACACCTTTTTTATCGATCTAACCAGAGAGGTTTATTACCTTGAACACTTTGCTATACGCCGCCCGGCCCATGCCAGGCGCTACACGGTTCGCGGGCAGCAACAGCAGGCGCGAAAGCCTTGACATTACCCGGCAAGCAGCCATCGCCAGGCAGGAAGCAGACGCTTTTTTGCTCAGCGGCAACGGTGAAACCAGCACCACAGGCCATCAACAAAGACAGTCTGTGGATTTGGAAGCCTCTGAGCCAGCGCTGGAACAAATCCCCCTCGCCCAGCCTGTTCCCATCGTAGCACCATTCATGCGTCGTCACGGCGTGTGGGAACCTGGGGAAGAGGATCTGGAAATGGCCCGGTTCATCCAGCACAACGCGCATTTGGGAGATCCTCATGATCCCAATAGCCCAACGCCACCTAATTATGGCCACGTGTATCCACCGGATCACCCTATCCATCAACTATTGCAACAACAGGGCGCCCAACCGCATTACGTGGCTATGCACCCACAGCAGCAAGCCCCACAGAGGAAAGAATCCTTTGTGCAGGCGTTGCGCAACCATTGGAAAGCATTTTGTACGCTTGGCTTGCTGATTGCGGCCGCATTTGGCGGCGAAGGCTACGCCATTGGAAACGCCACGAAACATTGCCCGGCTCCTGTCAACAACAATCCCACCACCACGCCCCAGTTTACCCCACCGTGGACGCCAGCTCCCACGCCCACTTTTAGTCTCCCCACGCCCATACCGTTTCCCACCGCCACTGATACGCCAGTTATGCCCCCAGGCATTGGTGGCGGAGGCAGCGATGACTGCACGAACCAGCCCGATCACGGTGATGCAGGCAACATCGGAAACACTGGAACCGTCGGAAATACAGGGAATGCAAACGATGGCCTAACCAGCGGCACTTCGGGACAGGCCAGAGGCAAAGGAGACAGTGCTAATGGCATAAATAAAACCAATGCCACCAATGAGGACGGTGCTTCTCAACAGGCTCAGGGTGGCAGCGGCCAAAAAGGATGCACGAATGACACCCAAGGTGAGATGGAAAGCGCCTTGAATTCGGCCATAGGCCAACTGGGGACGGCTCCAGAACCAAGCAACAAGCCATCCTCCCAAGAGAAATTAAAGCCGGGAACATAAACCCACCTTTTAAAGAAAACCCTCGTCAAACCCATCGGAACGCGCTCAACGGGCGCTTCTGGCGGGTTTGCAATTCACTTCCCTGATGGCAAGGCTCAGGCTTAAATGCCTCCGGGCGGAAAGGCGCGCGGCTCCCCAGGTCTATACGCAGGCTCTTCCAAGAAAGGCGCCTGCGGGGAACCCAGCCGGATCATCGCCTGCGCGTCCAGTTGTCGATGCCATTCCCGTACAATGGGATACAAATTGTCCTGCGAGGACTGTCCCAGAATGAGCGGAGGCTCTTTTTGATAGCAGCGCCGAACAGCAACGGCCCAGGCTGAACCCGATGATTGTGCAAACAGCGAAACCGCAAACAAGCACATGAACAGACGAAAAATCATCGTATTGCGATCGGTGTGCTTCATCAACTCGATTTTCCCGGTCTCTGGTGTTGGCAGTATAGCCAAGCGAAAGGCCGGGCCGTATCCTGCGGGCGGAGGGGAAAAAGGGGAAGCCCCCCCTAAACGGCCTGACGGCCCTGAAGCGCGCGGGTAATGGTCATGCTGTCGGCGTATTCCAAGTCCGCGCCCACAGGCAGGCCGAAGGCAATGCGGGTCAGCCGGACGCCCAGCGGCTTGATCAGGCGCGAGAGGTACAGGCTGGTGGTATCGCCCTCAATGGAAGGCGGCAAGGCTAGTATAATCTCTTCCACACCCGGATCGGACAGGCGGGCGAGTAGTTCCTTGATTTTGAGATCTTCCGGCCCAATGCCTTCCAGCGGGGAAATCAGCCCTTGCAGCACATGGTAAAAGCCCTTGTACTCACCGGTTCGCTCCAGCGCGTACAAGTCCTTGGGTTCCGACACCAGGCATAGCAGGTTCTGCTTACGGCCCGGCTGGCTGCAAATTTCGCATACGCTTTGTGCGGAAAGGTTAAAGCAGCGCTGGCAGTAGCCAATCTTGTCCCGCGCGTCCAGCAACGCGTCGGAAAAATTACGCACGTCCTCGTGCGGCTGCTTCAGCACATGGAAGGCCAGCCGTTGGGCAGACTTGGGACCAATACCGGGCAGTTTCTGGAATTCCTCGATCAGGCGGGCCAGGGGAAGGGTGTAGCTCATGCTCAAAACACTCTATCGGTTTGTAAAGCCAGGCATAAAAGACCACTACGGGAGCCGGTCGAGCAAACGCCAGCCTCGTTAGAAACCAAGCGGCAACGCCTCAACCAGTGTCCCGCAATGGCCAAGCCTGTTTAAATCATAAGACGTTTTAGAAACCGGGGAGTTTCAGTCCGGGAATGTTCAGGCCAGCGGTAATTTTGGACATTTTCTGCTCCATTGTCTCGCTGACCTTGTTGCTGGCGTCTTTCAGGGCGGCTAGCACCAGATCTTCCAGCATGTCTTTATCGCTCATGGCTTCCTGGTTAATTTTCACGGAAAGGAACTCGTATTTGCCGTTGCAGGTTACGACCACGGCCCCGCCGCCAGCGGTTCCCGTAAACTCGGTGCGTTCCATTTCCTCCTGAATGTCCTTCATCTGATCCTGCATTTTCTGGGCCTGTTTCATCATCTGCTGGATATTGAACATGGGGAAATACCTTTCTTAACTTGATTCTGATACCGGATACCGATTGCTGGTGGTTGGAGGCCAGACATTCAAAACAGGTTTGAGGGGGCCATGCCAACGAAAAAATGGCGATTCCCGGCGTGAAAACCGGAAAAAAGGCGATGGCTTGCTCGCCTTGTATAAAGGTGGCTGCCCTCAGGTGCGGCTATTATACCCCAAAGGCCCGCCGCCGGTCAGGATGTCCATGCGGATTCCCGCCCCGCCAAAAAGCCTGTTTTTATACAAACACAGCAAGCCAGACAATTTTCATCCTCATCCCAAACATTGATCCTTCGGCATCGATCCTCTGGACGATTCCAAGAACGAACCCGGCCTCTACAATAACTCATGTCAGGTGAGATTTTTCTCAAGTAGACGTGGTAAGTGGAATCCCGGTTAGATTTTGCTCCTTCGCATTCAGGGAGATATTTTTCCATGAGTTCAAATGAACCGTTACAATCCGCCCAGCAGCAAGGCATTCGCTATTCCTCCAAGCTGATGACCGCCCTCAACCGCTTTACGGGCGGGCTGTCAACCGAAGTGGCCAACCCCCTCAAAACCAAGTACGGCAAGGCATACGATCACCTCATTTCCGGCGACACCCATCGCTACCGGGAAGAGATCGATGTCGCCATCTCTTATTACCGCATGGCCCTAGAGCATCGGCACGATTTTACCGAAGCCTATCTGGGCATCGCCAAGTGCTTCCGCCGCAAGGGCGACACCATGGGCGCCATCCAGTATTTAAACAAGGCCATTGAGCAGAACAACTTCCGCAAGGAACTGCACTTGGACATTGCCAAATGCTATGCGGAGTGCGGTTACACCGCCAAGTCCATCCACCACTACGAGCGGGCCATCAAGCTGGATCGCAACTCGGTAGAAGCCCGCTTCGGGCTGGCGCTGGTGGTGGAAACCACGGAAGACTTTGATTACGCCATTCGGCTGTACCTGGAAATCATCAGCATCGAGGCCGAATTCCTGCCCGCCTACAACAACCTGGGCAGCATCTACATGAGAATCGGCCTGTACGACGCGGCGGAAAGCCTGTTCCGCAAGCTAGTGGCCAAGGCGCCAGAATTCTCCCGCGGACACCTGGGGCTGGCCATTACCCTGGACAAGGCCGGAAAACGCGCGGATGCCATCGAGTGCTACCAGCAGGTGATGAAAATGCGCCCCAGCAGCAAGAACACGGACTTCATCGAAAAGCGGATCATCCAGCTCAACAAGGAACTGGGCCGCACCAAGACCCGCCGCAACACTACATTAGTTCTAGTGAAATAAGCGGTAGGCAAGCGGCATCCCCCAATCAGAATTCCAAACAATCAGCGTGGTAGAAGTGGAATGGTAGAGGGAAGCAGCGCCTTTCCCACAAAAACGTGGCTCACCAGGGAAATTGCGCGCTGCGGGCGAGGTTCACAGTAAACCTCCAAGGCCCGTGTGGGGGCTTCATCAAGAGAGAGAAGGCGAAAAAGAAAGAGTCCGGCGAAAAAGCACCGGACTCTTTTGATCTTCTGACTGGAAGACGGTGGTTATTTATGGCCGCCCTTGCCCAGCAACGCGCCAATAAACATACCGGCCGGGATTAGCAGGGGGGAAGCCAGCGCCACCGCCCAAAGCGGATGGAACAGGAAGCCCAGCAGCAGGGACGGGAAACCAATCATGGCGGCGGCCACCCCGCCAATCACGCCACCCGTCATCGCGCCGATGGCTGCCCCAGCGGCCCCGGAGAACTTGGGTTGATTGCCCGCTTTTGGGGAGGAGATCTGGACGCTATCGGAACTCTCGGCCCTTACGGTGCGCGGAAAAGGCATTCCACTAGCCAGGACAGACGGTGTGTAGCTGGCTGACTGCGGCCTGGAGAAATTATTGCTGACCATGGGCAAGGCACTCCTTCGGGAATAGGACAGGCTGGACTTCTGCTGTATAAAACCCCCTCAAGGAATTTTTTGCCACTGCGCAGGCCGGTTTTACCCAAAATAGGGAAATATACCCACGTTTGCCTTTCCCTTGCCACAAACGGGCCAAACGCGGGACGCGGCCCAGCCCAATCGAGGCAAACCAGCAAGGCAACCTTTGGCGGATTGCCTCTATCCTGCTGGCTCGGTACATGTCATAAGCCGGGGGAAACCGCCTGGCCCGCTAACGCCGGGTATTCCGTTTCCAGCTTGCCACGCAGGTTTTGCAGCACAAAGCTCAGCACGTACTGGCTAAACCAGTGCTTAATGTCCGGGCGACTGTAGCGGCTGTTCACCAGCACTTTTTTAACGTATAAAGCACCCGGCCCCGGCCCAGCGATGCCCACATACGCCAGGCCCACCGGCTTTTCCTCGCTGCCGCCGTCCGGCCCGGCAATCCCGGTTACGGAAACGCCGATGGTGTGGCCGGTCTTCTCCCGCATGCCAAGGGCCATCTCGGCAGCCACTTCCGGGCTGACCGCCCCGAACGCCTTCAGGGTTTCCGCCCGAACGCCCAGGTATTGCGTTTTCTCCAGATTGCCATAGGTGGTCATGTTAATAAAGGTAAAGGCGCTGCTGCCCGGCACATCAGTCAGGCGGCTGCTGATCAGCCCGCCCGTGCAGGATTCCGCCACAGCCAAGCTGTACCCTTTGGCGGTCAGTAGCTTGGCCACGCACTGTTCCAGCGTTGCATCATCATCGCCGTAGTAATAGTCGCCGCAGCGGTTCAAGATTTCCGCCTTCACCGGCTCAATCATGGCCAGCGCCTGTTCTTCGCTTTGCGCCTTGGCCGCAATGCGGATTTTCACTTCGGCATGGCCCACGTAAGGGGCCACGGTGGGGTTGGCAGTGGTCATCAAATCCGCCAACAGTTCCCCCAGCTTGGATTCCCCGATGCCAAAAAAGTGCAAATAGCGGCTCACCAGCACCTCGGCGTTTTCATGGGCGTCCCGCTGCTTCTGGCGAATAAATTCCGCCCCTTGCGGCCACATGGCGTACAGCTCTTTGGGGACGCCCGGAAACGTGAGCAAACAGGTGGTTTTCCCGGTTTTGGCGGAAACGTCCCAGGCAATGCCCGGCGCGGTGCCAATCGGGTTTGTAACCGTGATCGCCCCATCCGGCTTTTTGGCCTGCTTCAGGTTGGTGGCGGACATGGGCATGCCCCGCGCGATGAAATAGCTTTTAATAGTCCGCTCCGATTCCGGGTCGGAAATCAGCGGGGTCTTGAAGTAATCGGCGATGGTGGCAATGGTCAGGTCATCCTCGGTCGGCCCCAGGCCGCCTGTAAAAATCAGCAGATCGGACTGCTCAATGGCCTGGGCCATCACCCCATGGATACGGGCGGGATTATCGCCCACCGTCACGTGGTAATGCACGTCTACGCCCAGGTTGGCCAGTTGCCGGGAAATCCAGGCCGCGTTGGAATTAATCACGTCCCCAATCAGCAGTTCGCTCCCGACTGCAATAATATGCGCTTTCATAGTCCGCCTATCCTTTTTATTTTTATTGCGTTTCTTTGTTATTGCATTTCCGTTATCGCGTTTCCGACACTCTCTTTTTTGGGTGAGCTGTTCTGCTTCTTCGCCGTTCCAGACCCCAAAATTTGACGTTTTACCCGCCCGATCGCCGATCGCGCGGCCCACTCATTCAATGGGATATGGCTCTCTTGAACCAGTGTAAAGGAAGCGGTTGCGGGAATCCAGCGCATGCCGCAAAACGCGGATGGGGCGTTACTAGGAGTCCCGCGCCCCAACGCGTTACAAATGTTCACAAACTAACATCAGAATCCAATTAATTGTTTTTATGCATGCAGAGAGACGTTATATTCGATGACTATGCGATTGAATAGAGAGAGACAGAGGCTGGGTTAATCCTTTATTTAACGAATGATTGACCAAGGGCTTCCTGCTCAGAGGGCTTTTTCCAAATCCGGTATAACAGCAAACATAGGCTTCAGTCTGCAATGCACAGGCTGATAACGGCTGGATTAAAACAACAGAGTAATCGGTATCGAATTTGGGAAAATTCCGAATATTTTTTAGAGTAATCAGAGTAACAGGTGTGTAGCTGAGAGTAGAAGGTAGAAGCGTGAAAGCCGGAACCAAATGGTTCCGGTTTTTTCAGTGTATTGGCTGCTGGCGCTTGGCATCCTCCCGGCCCGATCCATAAGAAAACGGAAGCGTGTTTACCCAAAAAGAAAGCCAGGAATTTAAAAGACCAGTTCCTGAAATATCAATGAAATAAAAGTTCAAATAATAACATCGAAATCCAATTATTTGTTTTTATACAAGTACAAGGACACTGCAAGAAGAGAAAAGGCTGAAGGAGAGAGAGCTAAAGGCGGGTTAAACCCCATAAAAACCATATTGCATTTTTCATTTCGTTTTCAACTTTTTTAGGCTGTTGTTTCATCACATCAACCACTGGTTTGAATCCGGCGGTAACAGGCTGGTTGGCAAGCATCCGGCTTGATCGTGCGGTTTTGGGTTCGGCGCGCCGAATTCAGACAAGTTGTTGATGAGTGGAGTAGCTGAGAGTAGAAGGTAGAAGCGTAAAAAAGCCGGGACCAAATGGCCCCGGCTTTTTAGATCCAATTCCGATTTTAATCTGGACGACCGGCTGGCCGGGGTTCATTCAAGGCGGACAAAATGGCTGCCGTTATGCCCGCCTGGGCTAGCAAGCCCAATTGCTTGAACGCCTGCCGGATAATCAGGCCGCCCGTACCGGACAACAGCAACCCCACCCCCGCCGCCACGCCGAAACTTTGTAACGGGTACTGCCGAACCAGCCCGGTAATATCCTTGTACTCCCCAATGCGATCTTCAAGCCGGTGGGCAATTTGCGAAACTTCCTCCCCCTTGCTCTCCAGCCGGGAGCGCAGTTCGGACGTGGTGGTCATCGGTGGCATCTCCTTTTTTCGGTTGAACACATTGCAAAAACGCATTCTATAAATCGGTTAATCAACGTCAATGCGGGTGCTGTTCCTGCGTAGTTCCGCAATCATCAGGCCCAGCGCCAGGCCGGTCAGCAATAGCAGAATGCCCGTGGTAATCACGGCGGCCAGCACGGTGCTGACCAACTGGGTAAACGCCAGGAAAATGCTGACCCCCAGAAAGGCCAGAAACACCAGCCCAAGAAGCAGGGCCGCCAATCCGTAGGCGGCCGCATGAGCCAGCTTGATGCTTTCCACCTTGATCTCGGTCTTGGTCAACTCCAGTTGGGTGCGAATCAACTCACCGGTCTTCTGGAACAGTTCCCGAACCAGGTCGCTGATAGCGACCCGTTCCGCTCGGCCAGGGGAAAATGACAGACCCATACACAACTCCTTTTTCGGTGAATGGCTGTTGGCTTATCGGATGTGGTTGATTTATAAAATTTCAGGCATTAGCGGTGGCTTCTGCCGAGGGAGAACAAACGACCCACCAGAAGGCCCAGCAGAATGCCCGCCAGGATGCTTTTGCCCGGATGCTTGCGAATCAGCTCCTGGGAGGAACGCACCACGGATTCGGACATGTCCTTGGCGTCATGTTCTTCCATGTACACGGCCAGGTTCTGGATTTTCTGGGAGGTATTGCGAAGCCGGGCGGACGTTTTACCCCGCGCATCGTCTATTTTTTGGCCAAGCTGGTTGCCCAGGTTGCTGGCTTGCGCGCTAATCTTGCCTTTTAACTCGCTGGCCTGCTCGCTTACCCGATCCTTCACCGCGGTAATATTGTCTTTTACGCTGGTAAAAGCTTCGTTGGCGTATTCATTGCCATTGGAATATTCAGGCGTGAAGTTCTGTTCGTCCATGATGTTGTTCTCCTTTCCCTAACCGGTGAAGCCTCGTAAATTATGAATCCATTCTGACCCCGCGTAAATTTTTGCCAGGCAGCTTCACGAATGGACTCTATTGTTCATTTTTCAGGCTGAGTCGACAATTCACCACTTGTCTACCGATGACTAGCTAATCATCTAATGGGCCGCCCGACCAATGGCGGGATGATTTCTCCGTGCCGGAAAGAGTCGCTCGCTCCCAGGCTGGCCCATGGAACTCGTTTCAGGCAGATTTCCGCAGAATGGCGATCGGCGCTTGCCCTCATCGGCGAACCCAAAAATGGATTTCCGCCGCCGCTCCCCTTTGCAACCCATGCTTAAAACCATTCGCGCCGAAATGTAAACGGATGGCTAATTGCCTGCAACGGGGCCAGCGCCTAAATTTAAATAACAGGGAGAACGTTGCCGACTGGAAAACGGACTGGCTGGGTTTGTTCCAATTTCAGGGCGCCCCTGCGAGAAAAGTCACCAGTCCCTCCGCGCCGGGAGCGCTGTTATTGAAGAAGATGCCCGCCACGGAGCCTGTCAGTCTTGACACCACCGATGACATCGGGATAACAGGAGGAAAAACCGGCCATGAAAACGACTTTTGTTTTATCATTAGAGCCTGATACAGCCGCCTTTCTGGATGAAATCAGCGAAAAATCGGGAACGGAAGATCCCAATCGGTTTATCAATCGACTGCTGCGACAGGAGCGGGATCGCCAGGGGCTTCCGGCCCGCAAGATTTCCGATTCGCCTGAGATGAAAGAAATGCAGAATTTCGTAGATACCCAAATCCCCAGCGCAGGCTAACCGTTTCGTTTCGCGATTGCCTGCCCAGCGCCACAGGAGCAAACCGGCATGACCCAGTACCAGCACTACCTGCCTATGCACATGACGCTGCACGAGCGTTGTTTTCCACATAAGCTGATGGAGGGGGTGTGGCTGTGGTCTGTCTATTCCGAAGAAAAGGCCATGTACTTTAACGGCTACCTGGTGCAAACCGGCGAGCATGAAGCCATCATTACCGATCCACCCTGCGGCGGGCCGGATGTACTGGAAGGCTTTGCGGCGCTGCCCCGGCCCACCTGCATTCTGCTGACCAACGCCGATCACGAGCGGGAGACCGAACAGTTCCGGGCGCATTTCAACATCCCGGTTTATTGCCCTGAGCTGGACGCCCCGCTGCTGAGCCGCCACCCCGATTTTACCTATCGGGACGGGCATACGTTTCCAGGGGGCTGGCGGGCCATTCATCTGCCCGATCAGAAAACGCCCGGCGAATCCGCTTTGTACCACGAGGGGCACAAGCTGCTGATATTGGGGGACGCGTTAATCGGCAAGCCCTACCAGCGGCTTTCCATGCTGCCGCCCGAGAAATACCGCAACCCCAAAAACGCCCGCCTTGGGCTGCAACGTCTGCAAGAATTGGAGGTAAGCGCCATCCTGCCCGGCGACGGGGATCCCATCCTGCTGAACCCGGCCGGGTTGATTACTGAGGCCATTCGGGAATAGCGCGCCTGATCAACCGTCCCTGACGGCACAATTTCCCGCGTTTTCTGAATCGTTTTCAGCCGCTATCCCCCCGCTTTCATGCGGAAAAACGCTTATAAAGAGCGTTCGATTTTGATCCGCAAGCCGATGTCTTGCTCCAGAATAATCTCATCCAGCGGCGCGGCGGCGGAAACGGCATGTATTTTGCGCAAACCCTGGCGAATGAACTCGGCTTCCACCGCCTTCAGGTACAGTTTCACCTCCTCGGCGCCCTGATGGGTATAGGCGCGGGTTAAGGAACCCACACCCTGCTGGGTGGGCGACATCGAGTACAGGCGGCAGGTTTGCAGATATTCTTTCAGGTGGGCGACCAGGCCCACAATTTTTTTAGCCATCCACAGCCGGTTGTCGTCGGAAAGCACCATCAGGTAGTTGATTGCCTTGTGCATGGCCGGGTTTTTATCGTAATCCCGCTTGCGTTGCTTGGATTTGTAAACGGCCAGCACCTTTTCAGTACCCAGCGATTTCAGCTCGCGCAGCAACTCGTTGGCCCGGAACTCCTGCTCAGCAATAAAGGCGATGCCGTCCGCAATAATGGATTGCAGGTCGAACGGTAGCACCAATAAAAGCTCAACAGCCCTGGACACGTTCACATCTCTGTCATAGAAACGGTATTTATTCATATTTCACACACACAGCCTAAAGGGATGAACAAAACGGAGCGTTATTCGTTTTCAGAACTAGCCCTTTATAAATAAAGGCATGGTGCGTTTGAAAATTGATTTATTGTTTTTATATTTTTTAAATACTTTCGAAACGCGCCAGGGATTTCAGCTTGGTTTGCAGGCAGCGGCGCAAACGCCCGTCGAAACGGCGGTAATTTTCATCCAGCGCCTGAATCTCCTGAACGGACTCCAGGCGACCCACCAAATGATCGCCCAGCACCTGCAACATGAACTCCTCCAGCTCATCGGGGCTGAAGCTGGCCTTCCCGGCATGCCCTTCCAAGGGAATCAGCACTGCCTTCTGGAATTGCTCAAACTGCTCCAGCGCTTCCAACACGCGCTGCATGGATTTCTGTTTGCGATACGCCCTCAAATCGGCCACTCTAGCGAACATTGCGCTCTCCTTTCGGTAACCTGATGAATATGCCTTGATTAAAAACCACTCGCCCCGTTTCCTCCATTCCTCACTGGTTTAAAAACAGGATTGACCCATAGGCCAGTCGATCGCTCCATCGGCAGACACTTTGGCCTTGCCCGGTCTAATAGCCCATTGGCCGATCCAAACCACCACAGGCCTCGCCCCGCCGCGATATTCCCACTTCCACAAAATACCGGCATAATAGAAACGGGGGAATTCCAACACCATGGCCCACCCAAGCAAGTTCGCACCAATACGAAGGATCGCATGCCCAAAGCCCAAAACCGTATGCCAACCCCCGCCCTGCGCGGCCCCGCATTGCGAAAAACAGCCCACTACGGCGCGCCCGATGAAAACCGGCTGATCCACGGGGATAACGCGCAGGCCATGCAAGCCCTGCTGCCTGAGTTTTCGGAGCGCATCCGCTGCATTTACATCGATCCGCCGTATAACACCGGCAACACCTTCGCCCATTACCAGGATGATGTCGAGCACGCCCAATGGCTTGCCTTTATGCGGGAACGGCTGATCCGGATGCAAGCCTTGCTGCGCCCCGATGGGGTTCTATTTATTTCCATCGGCGATGACGAGGCCGCTTACCTGAAAGTGCTGGCCGACGAGATTTTTGGCCGGGCCAATTACTGCGGCGCACTCATTTGGGAAAAAAAGAAGAAGCCCTCTTTTCTGGATCGCAACATGGGTTCCGTTACCGAAATGATTCTGGCCTACGCTAAAAATCGTTCCCTGACTGGCCCATTTACCCACGGACATACTGCGGCGGGCAAACGCTACCCGCTCAATAACGCGGGCAATGGTATCCGGGTACTGCGCTTTGAGGCGGGCAAAGTGCAATTTAATTGCCCGGACGGTTATTACGCGCCCCAGAACATGTCCGCCGGTAACATATTAACCCGCCTGCTGGACGGCTTTGAGGTACGCGACAGCAAAAACGCGCAAGCCTTCCGGCTGGAAGGGGAGTGGCGCTATTCGCAAGCCACGCTGGATGAAATCATGCGTTTGGGAGAACCGCTGCAAATCAGCAAATTGCCCTTTCGCCCCAATCATATTCGCCCTGGCGGGACGCCCAAAAAGCTGAAAAACCTGCTCAATCATTTTCATTACGGCATGAGTACCTACGAGGACGCCACCGAGGAAAGCAGAGCGCTGTTCGGCGCCGCAAACGCCTTTGATTACCCCAAGCCGGAACAGTTAATCCATCTGCTGCTCAACGCCGTCACAGCGGAAGGCGACTGGGTACTGGACGCCTTTGCCGGTTCCGGCACTACGGGGGCGGTCGCCCATAAAATGAACCGCCGCTGGATGATGATTGAGCAAGGATCGCATTGCCGAACCCATATACTACCGCGCATGCAAAAAGTCATCCACGGCCAGGATAAGGGCGGCGTCAGCGAATTAACCGGCTGGCGACAAGGCGGCGGGTTCGGCTATTACGAATCAGGCTTCGATTAATTCTTTTAAAACGGGCTGGTATTTGCCGGGGGTAAATTCATAAATTTCGTAATCCGCGACCCCTGCCAAGTGAAACGGATCTTTGGCCAGCAGGGCTTCCAGTTGCTCCCGGCTGTCGGCCTTGGCGATTACCACCCCGCCGGTGGGCGGCGTTTGGCGACCGGACATAATTAAAATACCCTGCGCCACGCACTCATCTAAAAAGGCGCGATGCGCGAGCGTATGGCGCTCCACTTCCTCCAGCGGCTTTTTATATTTCAAAATTACGGCGAACATGCGGCAAAATCTCTCCCGTCAGTCAAACAGTATCTGTCCATGGTTTTACCATAAACGCGGGCAATAAAAGGCCATCTGCTAAAATCGCGCCGCATGAATGCGCTATTGATCCATCCAGCGGTGCAGCGCCTCAAAGGTTTGCGCAGCGGCGGCCACGACGTCATTGCCTTCGGCGTCCTTGTCAACGGTTTCATCCAGGTACGCCTTAAACGTTTTCCACTGGGGCATGGTGTCTTTGCCGTAGCCTTCATAAAAGGAAAGCCCGCCATCCTGAAGCGGCAGTTTTTCCAGCAGGCGCTTGGCTATAAACTGCGAACCGTGGGTGGAGCCTTCCATGACATATATGCAGCCCAGCGCCTGCGCGCGGGTATCCACACGGGGAAGCGAGCGGCAGATTTCAATGGACTCCAGCGATTCTTCCGTATGCCCCAAGTGCAGCAAATCGCGTTTCAGCAACGGCAGCTTGAAACGACGCTCATAGTCCAAGGCGTCCAGCACGTCAGGATGTTGCCGGAATAATTCTTCCAGCGGCTTGTAAAAACCGAAAAACTTTTCCAGAATGCCGACATATTCGGGCAATGAAAAATCATCGCTACCCAAGCGGCTGAACCGTTTGGCATTCTCAATCGCATCGTGGTGGCCGCTGGTTTCGGCCCGGAGTCGTTCGCTTATCATGTCTGTTCCAATCACTTCTATTCCAATCGCGGCTCTGTTTCATACCCATTCATATTTTAATAGCCATATCACTGGCCCTACCATACCAGCGCAGTTGCAGGCCAGTCAAGCCAAAGCCGCCTGAAAAAACTCAAGCGGTGATCACCTCCAGGCCGTTCGGCCCCACCAGCAGCGTATCCGCAAAATGGGCGGACAAGGCGCGATCCCCGGTCAGCAACGTCCAGCCATCCTCATGGGTTTCACTGCTTGAATCGGCTCCCAGGGAAAACATGGGCATTAGCGTGAAACACAGCCCAGGCGTCAACGGCACAACGGTTTCCAGCGCGGCGGGGTCGTTAGGGATGGGCGGGGCATCGTGCAGTTTTTTGCCAATTCCCGCGCCGCCCAACTCGGCAATCACCGTCAACCCGAACTGCCGGGCCGTTTCGGGAACCACGGCCAACAGCGCGTTCAAGGTATCGCAGTTTGGAGCAATAGAAACCGCGTTGGGAATTACCGAAGCGGCTCCTTGCAGCAAACGCGCCACATCCTCTGGCGGTTGATCTCCGATATAAAAGGTGCGGGCGGCCTTGGCGTGAATGCCCCGATGCTCGGCAGCGGTGGCGATACTCACCAGATCGCCGGACTGCAAAATACGCTCACGCGAAGGCGGCCCGTTCACGATTTCCTCGTTGATGGAAACGCAAATGGCATGGTTAAAACCTTCATAATTTTTAAACGGCGCGGTGGAACGATTGGCCGCCAACAGCCGGTTTGCGGTCAGTTCCAGTTCCACGGTGGAGGCACCGGGCAAACAGAGATCCCCCAGCGAATCCAGAACCGCCTGCGTAATTCGCCCGGCTTCTTTCAGGGCGCGTACATCGGAGTGGCTTTTAATCAGTCCCATGGCATTCCATTCTAAATCACAAATCCGGTAAGCATCTTGTATTTGAATGGACTGACTCTAGCGAAAACCGATTCACTTTTCTAGAAAAAAATGAATTTCAGGCAAATTTTTAACATCGTAAAGAGTACCCGATGTCACCGTTTCGCTTTTCGTAAAAACCATACGCCCAAACACTTACAATCGGCCACCTGAAAGACTTTCATCCATTCTATCATTGGCCGCGCGGGAACGCGCCGAGAGCAAAATCGACTTCATGATTGTGGGACTGGTTGCCAGAAATGTTTCAGTTTCACTTTTTTGATGTTTTTTCGGTTAAAATCAATACGCAACCGTATTTGAATGAATTTTCCTGATTTACCCCCTCCGCCTGATGTATTAGAGAGTTAGATCGGTCTATCATTCCTGGTGAGATCAATTATGATAATAAAGTGGAATAAGGAGTTTCCGAGTAATGCCTATTAAGTTTGACACGCTTGCTGAGCTGAAAGCGTTCTACCACGCTTTCAAGCTGTCCGGCAAAAACGCCGATGAGATGGAAGAACCCAAAAAACGCGGCAGAAAACCCGGCGTTAAAAAAGCCGCCGCAAAAACCACCACTGAAAAAAAAGCTTCCGCCAAAAAACCAGGCCGTAAACCGGCCGCCAAAAAGAGTGACAAGCCCGCAGCCAAGGCAACTGCCACCAAGTCTAAAAAAGCGGCCCTTAAGGCGAAAGTAGTCACCAAAGCCAAAACGGCAACCAAAGCTAAAGCGGTAACCAAAGCTAAAACCGCTGTAAAACCCAAAGTGGCGGCAAAGCCAAAAGCTGCGGCAAAACCGGCTAGCAAAGCCGTAAAAGCGAAAAAAGCGCCCGCCGTCAAAAAAGCATCCGCACCCAAAAAAGCGGCACCTAAGACGAAAGCGCCCGCCACAACCGCGTCAGATTCTTAAATCACGAATTCACCGCAAGTATGCCAAAGCCCCGATTTTTCGGGGCTTTTTGCATGTCGACAGAAACCATTTGCAACCTGATATTTGAAATAAGATCTACAAGCCCGATCCATATGTCTGTCCCTCCCTCCCGAACCTGTTAAGCGGAACCCCGGATTACGTTCCCGTAATACAACTTGACCCAAAGGCTTCTATCGAATCGGAGAAGCTGGCCAAATCCCATACCTGAACTCAAAACAGGCCCGGAGTTCCTGAAACATCGTGCTTCCTCTAAAATAAAGAGAATGCCGAAAAGAGGAATGATGGTGGAAGCCTTTAAACGAAAAGTGTATTGGTTGCTGGGATTGATCCTGGTATTAACGGGGCTTTATCTGGCCCGCGAAGCGTTGGTGGTGGTGTTCACCGCGTTTATTTTCGCCAGCGCCCTGTTGCCGATGGTGGAAAAACTGGATGACAAACTGCCCCGCTGGGTAGCGGTATTAATTCCGTACGGCCTGCTCCTGATCATCAGCGTGGGAGTCGTGCTACCCTTGGCCAGCATCGCCTTTCAGCAGTTGCAAAAATTCATCAGCGATCTGCCGGGGTATATGGACATCTTTAAAGTCTGGCTGGGGCAATGGAGTTTCCTTAGCAAGCGTTATCCGTTTCTCTCCCAGTTCAACCCGGAAATGGCACTGCAACAATTTTCGCTGCAAAACGCGCTGGTGTTTTCGGGCTTTACGGGCATTACCCTGGCCATTTCGCAAGTCAGCCTCGATTTGCTGAGCGCGATCATCATCAGTATTTTCCTGCTGCTGGATCGCGAAAAAATCCAGCGTTACTTTTTGCGCTTTCGGCCCACACGCGATCATGCGCGGCTAAACGAGCTGATTGAACACCTGATTCGCAGCACCGGCGCATTTGTGACCGGGCAACTGATGTTCATGGTTTCTTTCGGCAGCCTGATTGCGTTGGGGCTGTATCTCATCGGGCTGCCGTTCCCCGTCCTGCTGGGAGCCATTACCGGCATCCTCACCCTTGTTCCCATTTTAGGCCCGAATATCGCCATGATTCCCGCCCTGGTGCTGGCCCTGCTGATGCCCAACGGATGGCTGGCCGCGCTGTGGGTATTCATCCTTTATATTGCGGTGCAGGTTCTGGAAAACAATATTATCGGCCCGTGGATTATGGGACGGGCGGTGGGCCTGCACCCGCTGGGCATTATCCTATCCATTATGGCGGGCGGCATGTTGTTCGGGTTGCCGGGAATCGTGCTGGCCATCCCGGTGGCGGCCTGCCTGAACATTATTCTGGAAGAATGGTTCATGGATCCCGAACATCGGTTGGAGCGCCTGATTTTCACCCAATCATCAACCGAGCCGGAAATTTAATTCAAATTAAGGAGAGTCTCTCTTGACGGAGCCAACGTCGCGATATCCCCAAAATGCCGCCCAAACCGGCATGAAGCTGGTCATTATACTGGGGCTGGTCAGCCTGTTTGCAGACATGACTTACGAAAGCGCGCGCAGCATCAGCGGACCGTTTATGGCGCTACTGGGCGCCAGCGCCACGGTGGTAGGAATCGTGGCCGGGGCGGGCGAATTGCTGGGTTACGGGCTGCGTTATTTTTCGGGCCGGTGGGCCGATCAGAGCCATCGCTACTGGTTGCTTACGGGGTTGGGCTACGCCGTCAACCTGCTGGCGATTCCTTTGATGGCGCTGGCCGGGCGCTGGGAAATAGCGGCGGGTTTACTGGTTCTGGAGCGCATCGGCAAGGCCATTCGCACCCCGGCGCGGGACGCCATTCTGTCTCATGCCACGCAGAGCATGGGGCGCGGCTGGGGTTTTGGGCTGCACCGGGCCATGGATCAAACCGGCGCCATGCTTGGCCCATTGCTGATGAGCGGTATTCTGGCATATCGGGGCAATTACCACGCCGCCTTTGCGGTGTTGCTGGTTCCGGCCTTGCTGGCGCTGGGCGCGTTGGCCCTGGGGCCGGTATTTTACCCCAAGCCGCAGGATTTGGAAGTGAAGCTGGTGCGCGCCAACGTGCAGGGGCAAACCAGAACATTCTGGTTATATTTAGCGGGAGCGGCCCTGTTGGCGGCCGGTTACGTGGATTTCCCGCTGATGGCCTTCCACTTTAAAAAGGTGGGCGTGGCGAACGATATGTGGATTCCCGTTTTTTACGCGGCGGCCATGGGCGCGGAAGCCGTGTTTGCGCCCGCCATCGGCAAGTGGTTCGATCGCCGGGGCATGACGGCCTTAATCATCATCTCGCTGTTGGCGGCCGGTTTTGCGCCGCTGGTGTTTCTGGGCGATTCCAACCTGATATGGGCGGGCATGGCCTTGTGGGGGCTGGGGCTTGCCGCGCAAGAATCGGCCATGAAAGCGGCCATTGCCGATATGGCCCCACCGGAACGCAGGGGGGAAGCCTACGGGGTATTCAACATGGGATATGGACTGGCCTGGTTCGCGGGCAGCGCCTTGATGGGACTGCTGTACGATCACGCTCTGGGATCGCTAATCGCGTTTTCCGTAGGCAGCCAGTTGCTGGCCATTCCGTTTTTACTGTGGGTGCGACACCGGATGAAAACACGCGCGTAAAAGGCTACAATAAAATCAGATCCCCTTGCGCGACAAGCAACGAAGGAAAGCATCCATGCTGGCGCCCACCGATATTATCAGCGATTCCCTCGCGCCCGCCGTGGCGCTTTCCGGTATGGCGCTGCTCATTTCCGGGTTGAATAACCGGATTGCCACGGTCGGCACACGGGTGCGGGAACTTAACCGGGAATTGCGCGTATTAAAAGACAAGCCCGATCCGCAGCGCACCCGCAACATCCAGAAACAAATCCCGCTTTTTCTGGAGCGCGGCTACCTGATTCGCAACGCCATGTTCCTGCTGTTCGGCGCGCTGGGCATGATGGTGTTCACCGCCGTCACCATCGCCCTTTCACGGTTGCATTATATTGAATGGAAAGTAGTGCCCACCTGGACATTTTTGGGCGGGCTGGCTTTAATGCTGCTGGCCGTGCTGATAGAAGCCTATGAAACCATCCTGAACCTGAGAACCCTGGCCCTGGACGTGGATCACAGCCTGGGCGTGGAAACCGGCGAACCGGCGGAACACTCGACGTTTTAGCGGCTAATCACCAGCTTGTCCTGCTTGAATGAGAGTTCCATCCCCCGGAAAAAACTCATGCCTAGTAAGCCGGAAATTTGCGGCGCATCGCCCAGCTGCGTCACCACGGCGTCCACGTTGTCCACCCGCATGCCGCCCAGGGTCACGTTTTTCAGGCGCACCACCGGCGCATTCAAAATGCCGTTGGCGGTCGTCACCGGCACGGTGGGGTTATCCGCCGTGACCTTAATGCCCAGCGATTCAGCCATTTGGGGTGTAATCACGGTGTAACTGGCCCCAGTATCAACCAGAAAAGTGGCCATGTACTTGCGGTTCACCATGGCTGGCACCACGTAGGTGTTATCGCTCTGCGGCAGCAAGGCTACTTCCGCTTTGTCCACAGGCTCAGAGGCGGTTCGCCTTGGCGCGTCCGTGGTCAATTTGCTCAGGCTTTCCTGCGCCATGGCCACAATCAGCGGGTTTTTGGAAGTCTTGACCAGATGAGAAAAAAATTCGGTGGCCTCGCCAATATCTTTGCCTTGCGGCGGGTTAACATCAATGGCCGGGCTAAGGCCCGGTGTGGCCAACCAGGACAAACCCAGCAGCGCCATGGAAAGAAGCCGGTTTGCGTTCATGCGAATCCCTCACTTCCCTTTTTTATCCCGTTGTCTCCCGAACCTCATGCCGAGTCCGGCATCCCTTTTCTATCATCCGAATTCCAGGCCGGTTCCGCATCCTCCCAATTGTTGAGCCGTCCATTCAACCAGCCGGGCCAAACTGTATTCGTTCTTTAAAAAGGGTGTTTAGTTTATTTTAACAGGCAAGTCGGGTTTCGTAAGTGCGTCAACCGTCTAATACCAAAACGCAAATCGTAAATTTCCTTCGCTGCCAATTCACGCCCAAATCCCCCATACTAGGCTCAACTACCACCACTGCCAACTCCAACTCCTAATTATTCCCGGCCCCGTCCGGTTTCACGCGACCGTGCGGGGCCGCCTGTTTCTTTTCCCCAATCCAATTTCAATCAGCGGCGAGGATTTTGTGAATGAGCTATCGATGCGAACACTGCGCCAGCCTGTTTTTCAAGACGCTGGAAACCCGCTACTCCCAGGAAAGCCACTCTGTCCTGTATAAAAAACGATGCAAGCGCTGCAAGTTCAAATGCCTGGTACGCAAGGACATCGACAGCGGAGCCAGTCAGGCCGCAACCCGTGAAGAATGGCATGCGGCGCAAAAAGTCAGCCTGCCCGCCCACGGCAAACCCTGCGAGCGGGGTCGGGTCTTCATCAGCGAATACGCGCTGCAAGTCAGCCGTTCAGCGGAAGCAGGCGGACGCTACCTGAACCGGCTGGATGCCGCCACAACCCAAGGATTGCGCCATGACACCCCGCAAGCCAACGGCTAAAAAAGGGCTGTTGCCCAAACTCAAGTCCTTTCTGGACGCGCTGGGCGACCGCTACCAGCGGGCCTTGCAGGTCATCGACGAGGCGCTGGACTCCGAGAGCCTGAAGGACAAAATCTGGGCGGTGGACTTGATTTTAAAGCGCACCCCCGCCCCGGAACCGAAAACAAAAGCGGAAGCAAGCAAAACCGATTCACCGCAGCCCATGACACGAGAGGAACTGGATCAACTCAGCGAGGCCGAATTGCTCAAGCGGATTCGGGACGCCCTCGGCGAAGGGGATCGCCCATGAGCCAAGCGCTATTTCATAGCCTCCGACTGGAAACACCAGAACGCTTCGAGCGGTACCGGGCCGGTATTCAGAGCCTGCTGGCCTGTTATCAACCCGTTTTGCTGGACGATTTCTCCCTACCATCCAAAGAAGCCAACCCTGAGTCGGCCACCGATCTGTCCGGCTGGCTGACCGAAAATACCCGTTCCTGCCTGCCCTGGGTTTGGGTGTTGCACGACACCGGGCAGAACCTGTATGCACTGGCCGCGCTTAGCCAAGTGATTCCGGGGAGGCATGCCTATTTGCATGGGGTCAGCCACCCGGAATGGCCCACGCCGCAAGATTCACCCAGACAACGGCAAGCCGTTTTGACCCGGTTTGCGCAAACCGTGCTGAAAGATGCCTTCCACACGGGCGGCTTTCAAAAAATCAAGGCGGAATTCGAGGCGGACAACCAGGGCGCTCGCGGCTTTTGCCTGCGCATGGGCTTCAGCCGGGAAGCCTGTTTTAAACAGGATAACCGCATTCGGGGCCAATGGCGGGATGTCGCGGTGTATTCACTTTTCCGCAAGGGATTTATGGAGCAGTTATAGGCAGTCATCAACCTTGAAAGGAGACCCAATATGCCCATCGGACGAAAGCAAAGCAGCCCTTCCAAAGTGGAAATCAAAGCGCCGCCCAGCATTCAGCAGGTCGATTTCACCCTGCCCAGCGGCGATCGCTACGTCAGCGCCAACCAGGGCCGGGTGCAAACGTTTGAGAGCCAACTGGCCCCGCAAACACAATCCACGGTCAACGAGAGCCTGAGCGCGCTGCAAAGCCTGGCACAGCAAATTAGCCAGCCGGACAGCGAGCGGCAGGCCGCCATTGACCGGCGCAGCCAGGATTTTTTTGATTCCCAGGCCAGAGGCATCAACCTGGACAGCAATTTGCGATTGAGCCAAACCCAATCCGATCTTAGCAAACGCTTTGGCGGAGCCTATAACGCCAGCTTCGGGGCGGACATGCTTGCCAAAGTGGAAAACGATCGCCTGAATCGGCTGGCGGACGTGCGCCAACAGGCGTCCCTGCTAGGGGAAGACTTGGCCCAGAACGACATGGACAGCCGCCTGAAACGGTTCGCCCTATTCCAGAATTACCTGGGCGACCTGAACAACCAGGCCCAGGGCATTCAGTCCAGCGGGGCGGGTATTTTGCAGTCGGAACAGCAACGGGCCACCGAACTGGCCAGCCAGCGGGCCAACCTGCTCAGTCGCATGCAAATGCAGAATAACGACCTCGCGGCCCAAAGTCGCCAGCGCGCGGTGGGAATCGCCTCCCAACTGGCGCTGAGCCTGATTTGAGCGCAGGTGTTCGCCCCATGAGCAACCGGATGTCCCAACGCGCCCTGTGGCTTCAGCAGGCCGCTTCCTCGCCGGAATTGCAGCAGTTGCTGCTGGCCCAGTGCCGCCGGGATATCCGGTTCTGGTTCAACCATTTCTGCTGGACGTTCGATCCCCGCCTCCCTCAGCCGCACCAGCCGTTCACGCTGTACCCGTTCCAGGAGGAAGCGCTGCTGGAAGTGTTCGCCGCGCTAGAGCAGGGGCAGGATTTGCTGATTGAAAAAAGCCGGGACATGGGCATTAGCTGGCTGGTATTGCTGGCTTTCCAGTATTACTGGCTGTTTCGGGAAGGCGCGAATTTCCACTTGGGTTCACGCAAGCAGGAAGCGGTGGATCGAAAGGGCGATATCTCTACCCTGATGGAGAAACTGCGCTACAACTTGTCCTGGCTGCCTGCCTGGATGAAGCCCGCCGGGTTTCAGAACAGCCAGCACGACAATCTGCTGAGGCTGCTGAACCCTGCCAACGGCAATATCATCACGGGAGAAAGTAGCAACGAGAACTTCGGGCGGGGCGGGCGCTACAAGGCGGCGCTGTTCGACGAGTTTCCATTCTGGCCCGCACAGGACGCGGCCTATGCCTCAGCCGGGCAATCCACGCCCTGCCGGGTGGTAGTGGGTACGCCCTACGGTAAAAACAACCGCTTCGCGGAACTGCGCTTTTCCGGCCAGGTAAAAACGCTGAGCATTCATTGGAGCCAGCATCCGCACAAGGATACGAACTGGTACGACGCCCAAAAATCCCGCATGAGCGAGGATGAACTGGCTCGCGAGCTGGACATCAATTATCATCTATCGGTGAAAGACCGGGTTTTTCGCAATTTCAGCGAGGCCAACAAGGGGGAATTGTCTTATAACAAGGCTTATCGCGTGATTCGCAGTTGGGATTTCGGGTATCACTGCCCGGCCTGTCTGTTCATACAAATTGATTCCGACGATCGGGTGCTGGTGCTGGGCGAGGTGGTGGGCAAGGAGGATTTGCTGTGCGATTTCGCGGAACGCGTCAAAGCGTGGGGGCGTGAGCATTTTCCGGAGGCCGTGTTCGAGGACGTCTGCGACCCGGCGGGCGCTCAGCGCTCGGACAAGAGCATCCAAACCAGCATTGAAATCCTGAACAGCAAGGGGATTTACCCCAACTTTGATCGCAGCCAGATTAAGGACGGGCTGGAGCTGATACGAATGAAACTCTCCGCCCGGATAGACAATATGCCGGGCTTGGTGGTGGATCGTTCCTGCACAATGCTGATTGAGGCGTTTGAGGGAGGGTATCGCTACGTAACGTCCGGGGCGGGGATACCCTTACAGGAGCATCCTTACGAAGACGTGATGGATTGCCTGCGTTACGCGGTCATTTACAAATGTGGCATACTTTACAAAAATTTAAAAAAGCCTCGCGCATACCGGCCTCAAAATCGATATACCGGCTACTAGCGCCGCTTTTCAGTCGAGAATCGACGCTCCAACGGCTGATTCCAAAGGGTTAAGCACAGTTTTTAATCTTACAGTTTATATTCACTTCAAAATTTGACATTTTAAACAGTTTTAGATTATAAAAACAATTTTTTAAACTTGAAACACACTCCCAAATAGAATATCCACTGCTGAGCGCTGCTATTTTTTTAGTATTTTTGGTTACAAACCGAAAAAATTTTATATAATAAAGTCTTACATCCCCCCTCTTTTAGTCTGCCGCTTCCATAGCGGCGTTTTTTTGGTGGGAAAAGCGTTACTTGGCCTTTGTTTTAAGGCTCTGTTTCGTTTTCACAACCCTTTTCGTCTTGGAATAAAAACATGACTTGTGCCTCATCAGTCTGTATGTTATAAATTCCTTGTTCCCAAGGGGCGGTAGCTCAGTTGGTTAGAGTACCTGCCTGTCACGCAGGATGTCGCGGGTTCGAGCCCCGTCCGCCCCGCCACTTTACACAAAGTGGGCCCCTTAGAACCAGAAGGCTTTCCGAGTTTTGAACCGGAAGGCTTTTTTGTTTCTTCACCGGGGCGAATCAATCCAGCAGCCGTTTCATTTGCGCTATCCCCGGATGGGTGGGCGTTTCCGCCTCAAAAGCATCTATGGTAGCGCGCAGATAGGCTTTTTCAAAGGGCGTGGCCAAGCAATAATGCTCTGTTTCCAGGTGGCCGTGGGCATCGGCAATCTCGGCGCTGCGAATGTTCGACTCCGGCAGGTTCACGTTCCCCAAATTATCTGGAGGCCCATTCCCATCGATTTTTGAAACCAGCACCGTCAAGGGCAAGTCCGGCTCGTCCACCAGCCACTGGCAGGAAATGCCCGACACCTGGCCCAACACGCACCGAAGGCCATGCATGGTCGCGGTGTCCGTGCAAATCAACAAGCGGCCCGTTCGGGTCAGACGGGGCAATGCCCGCTGGACAAATTCGAGCGTCAGCCCATCGCCCGCATCCGGCCCCAGCATAAACGCCGTGATCAGGTCGTATCGTTCCCGGCAGGAACCCAGCCATAGCAGGCCGTTTCCGGCCACCACCCGGCTTTTGGGGAATAACTCGCGCAGCCGGGCGGCTTGGGTTTCTTGCGACTCCAGCAAGGTCAGCCTGTCGGCAGGCAAGCCGAAAAACGCCAGTATCGCCAGCGCAGGCCCGCCCGTGCCGGAACCGAAATCGCAAACAGAGCGAACCTGTCGGCGCGTTAACCAGCCCTTGCCTAACAGCGCGCCTAATAGCATGTCGGCATAAACCATCCCGAAAGACTGCAAGGCATGCAGCGGCTTTTTCGGCAAACCCGGCGCTGGCTTACCGAAGGAGTGGAAGAGCCTGCAAGCCGATTGCGTTAAAAAGCCAACCCAGCCAGTGGGGTTCATATCTTGTAAACCCGTGGCGAATGGCCGCCTCGGATCGGCTTCGGGACGGTCACGCCAAAAACGCCCCCTGGTTTCCCTCCCATTGTTACTGGAATGGGCCATCAAGAGATGAGGAAGGACTTGGGGCTGGCCTCAAAAGCGCCAGCCGACTCCCGGTTGCCGGAACGCTTACCATAATATTCGTTAACGCCAGCCTCCTCCATGACGCCCTCCACCACCGCCTTAAACTCGGCCAAATTCCGGTGGATCGTCCGGCTGGTGATTCCATGCAGGTTTTCCGCCACGGCTGCGGACTGGGTTTGGGGGGCATCTACCCGAACCTGCAAACGAATGGCGGTTCGATCCAGATCGATTCTGTCAAAATGGATATCCACCGCCATTTCCAGTCCGGGGCCACTCAAAGTCCGCCAGGAAATCAAGCGGTCGGGAACATCCCGGGACAGCAGCAAATCCCAGCAACTCTCATCCTCGTGACTACCCAGCAAATGCCAGCGCCACACGCCATCCCCTAACGCCTCCACATGATTGACGTTGTGAAAAAATGAAGGCAGGCAGTCAAAATTTCGCCAGCACTGGTAGCAAAGCGCCACGGGTGCGTTCACATAAGCACTTTCCTCAAAACTGTCCAAGTCCACCTACTTTCACTCGGCCCACTGAATCAGAGAACGCCCCCAGAAATTTGGAAGACATTCTTCCTGTTTATTTTACCGCAATTGCGCGCTGACCCGAAAGAAGCCCTCCATAAAGACAAAGGAGGGATTGTTTATATATTCCATATAAAAAGTTAAAAATAATCTACACATAGTCATATGAACGTCATATGTTTGCCGTAACATGCTGAGGTGTTGCATCCCTCGTCACCTAAAGGAGAATCGCTGAAAATGTCGATTGGTCTCAACCCGTGTGGTTATTCCCCTTATACAAAAGCGCCGATGAATCTCAATCCGCGATATTTTTTCCCCTATACCAGAGCGGCGCTTCAATACAATTCCATTTGCCGTAACCCACTCAATCAACACTTTCACATTTCCGACACCAAAAGAGGGTTGGACTATTTAGACGGGGAAGTGCTTGAATTGCGTGAAGCAATCGAGCAGAATCACACAAAAGAGCATAAAACGGAAGAGCTGGGGGATGTGTTGTTAACCGCCGCCAATATCGGGTTTTCTTTGGGAATCAATCCCAACGTCGCCATGATACAAAGCATGAAAAAAATACAAAACCGCCTTAACTTTGTGCAGGAAAAAGCGCCCAAGAACCAGAACCAGTTCCAGATTGCCTGGAGCGATGCCAAAAAATCCATCGGCTAGGCGTTTTGCCCAAGCTCAGGCGCTCCCTCCTTTCATTCCCTATCCCCCGGCACGAACCAACTGCTAAACTATAAACAAGGCAACAACCGAAAGCATTGATATGGCGACCAGACAGCACCGGGTCGATGTGTGCATTGTCGGTGGCGGCCCGGCGGGCATGCTGCTGGGCCTGTTACTGGCCAAGCAGGGTATACGTACTTTGGTGCTGGAGCAGCACCGGGATTTTGAGAGAGAATACCGGGGAGAAGTGCTAATGCCCCGCTTCGCACAATTATTCTCCCGGTTGGGACTGTTGGATTATATTGAATCATTTCCCCACAGCAAGCTGAAGCAGGTGGAAATCTTCAGCCAGAATGAAACGCTGGCCCGCTTATCGTTGTCCGAAATTTACCCGCCCCATCCGTACGCCCTATGGATGCCGCAGCCCATTTTTCTGGACGCCCTACGCCAAAAGGCCGAAACCTTCCCCGAATTCGAGCTTTGGTTCGGCGCGACGGCTGAGGCGCTGATTCAGGAAAATGGCGTCACCCTGGGCGTTCAGGCCCAGCATGGGGAAGATCTCGTGGAAATTAGCGCCCAGGTAACGGTCGGGGCCGACGGGCGAACATCCCGGCTACACCGGCTGGGAGGGTTTGAGGACGCCTACCAGTCTTACGATTTTGACGTGATCTGGTTTTCCATTCCCCAGCCGGAAAATTATACGGCCACCGCGCAATTTTACTTTCGCGACAACCACAGGGCGTACCTGTTGCTGCCCAAGTACCCAAAACTCATCCAGTGCGGGTTTATGACCGCCCCCGGCGAGTTTTCCCAATTGCGCCAACAGGGAGTTTCCGCCATGCAAAACCTATTGCTGCAAGGCCCGGAAGCTATCCATGCGTTCGCCAGGGAATTAAGCGATTTCAAGCCATTCCATCCGCTTCAGGCCCGTATTTCCTTTACCCGGCAATGGGCGAAAAACGGTTTGCTATTGATTGGCGATGCCGCGCATACTTGCTCGCCCGCCGGGGCCATCGGAGTTTCCATCGCCCTGGAGACAGCCGCCGTCGCCGCCGATGTGATTGCAGGCGCGCTGGCCCAGGGCGATGTATCAGAGCGCGCGTTATCCCAGGTGCAGGCCATGCGGCAAAGCGAGATTCAAACCGTGCAACGCCTTCAGCAAAACGTGACCCGGTTCATGTTCAGGAAGGCGAACTGGCTGATGCGGATTTTGCCCCGGCTTGCCAAATGGGCGTTCCAGTTGGGATTGGCCCAGCGATTCCCCCGGAGACTGCTGGTCAACCAGTCGCCCCTGCCGTTGTCAGACCGTTTGGTATTCAAACCGAACCCGCAAAACAACGCCTAACCCGTTGTCCGATTCATCAGGTTAACGGATCACTTCCAAGCAAACAGAAACCACCCGTCAATATAACGCAACGGACAGACGAGGTAACGCCTGTCCGCTGCGTTGGTTTAATTGCTCCCTTCAGGAATCTAGCCCTTTTTTTCGGTGCTTTCTTTCTCTTCCATTTTCTGGTGCCATTCTTCAGATTTGCGTTTGAAGAAATCCGCCGCCTTCTGCTGCTGCATCGGGTCTAATACCGCTTTTTTCTGGAAGGTATGCTCCAAGTAAAGCTTGTCTATTTGGGTCTTGAGCTGCTCAATCTCCGATTCCTTTTGCATCGCCTCTGCCTTGGTAGAATGCGGGGAAACCACATACACCATCAGCGATTTCTTTTTGTCCCAAAGGTTTTGGCGAAGCGGGTTCACTTCGGTTTCAAACTGGGTATTCAACTCATCCAGTTTTTTACGTTGCTCAGACGTCGCGTTCACCTCATCGTAAAACTCTTTCCTGAATTCTTCTTTTTTGGCTCCGAATTTCTGCCCTGTTTTCTGGCCCGTATGGCTGTCTTTCGCAAAGGCGGATAGCCCGCAGACGGAAGCCAGAACCGCCAGCGCGCAGGCCACGGCAAGGTGTTGTGCATGTTTGAACGTCATGATGATTCACTCCCCTTGTTATTGACCAACTTATCAATATTCGTGATTTATTTGAAAAATTAATTAAATCAAGTCATCCGAAACCGAGCGCATTCCTTCCACCCGAACCTGGCGGAAGTTTGCCCTTGGAAAGACACCCAGACCACGGCGAAAACCGCCTTAAATTCGTCAATGCCGAATGATTCGGCCAATGGATCAGCATCATCCCGCAACCGTTCAGTATGAACTCAACAGAGTGATACCACCATCCGAATTCAACTGGCAATTAGCCACACGTCTAGATGACGAAAT
This sequence comes from Candidatus Melainabacteria bacterium, assembly GCA_902168245.1. GTDB lineage: Bacteria > Cyanobacteriota > Vampirovibrionia > Vampirovibrionales > Vampirovibrionaceae > Vampirovibrio. The sequence goes on along the minus strand of CABHPA010000193.1, from coordinate 4,639 downwards.
CACCGGCCTTTCGCCGAGGTTCGGAGCAATCCGGCAGGGCAAGCAGCACGACAGTTTTACCCAATTGAGCAGCCATTTTTTTATGGCAATCGTGAAACTCACCCAACCCAAAAGACGTCATCCTTTTCATTAAAAGTTAAACTGGCATCAAAACCCGGCAGGCAAACCGTCCTTCCTGAAGATCTCTTAACAACCGCCCCCGGCCAGCCCTCCGTATGCTATCCTGTTTTTCCCGTCTGAATTTTGCCCGCCAAAAAAATCCGCCCAATCGCCCCATTATGACCAAACTGCTGATTGTTGAAAGTCCCGGTAAGCTGAAAACCCTGCGAAAAATCCTGGGTGCGGGGTGGAACGTGCAGCCCAGCGTAGGGCATATTACGGAACTGGCCCATGACGGCGAGGATTCCCTGGGCTTTGAGCTGGGCGAGACCTCCATTACCTGCCGTTACGTGCCGCGCGGAGATCGGGGAAAAGAGGTGATTCAGAAGCTACGAGCCTCCGCCCAACACGCGCGGGAAGTTTATCTGGCGACCGACCCTGACCGGGAAGGCGAGGCGATTGCCTGGCACATCGCCCAGCAACTCAAGCTGGTGAATCCCAAGCGGGTGGTTTACACCCAGATTACCGAGCAGGCCGTGCAAAACGCCCTGGCTTCACCTACCACGCTGGACAACGACCTAATCCAGGCCCAGCAGTGCCGCCAATGCCTGGATAAACTGGTGGGCTACCGGGTCTCACCGCTGCTTTGGAATTCCACAGGCGGCAAAAGCGCCGGGCGGGTGCAAAGCGCCACCCTGCACCTGGTTTGCCAGCGGGAGCGGGAAATTCAGGCGTTCCAGCCCCAGAACTACTGGTCGGTCTGGGTGGAGTACCAGGAAGGGTTTCGCGCCCTGTACAAGGGGCAAATCGCCGGGGACAAAACCAGCGCCAAAAACGCGACGCCTGATGAATCGGATGGACAGGGCGATGGGCAAGACGACACGCAGGATGACGCCCAGGACAAGGCCCAGGCCGAGACCAAAGCACCGGAATCCACCCGCGTATTGAACCTGGAAGAGGCCGAGCGGCTGATACAAGTCGCGCGGGACAACCCCCACCAGGTGATAAAGGCGGAAGGCAAACAGACCACCAAAGCGCCGCCGCCGCCGTTGATTACCAGTTCGCTGCAACAAAGCGCGGGTTCGCAACTGGGCTTTAACCCGGAAAAAACCATGTCCGTGGCCCAGTCGTTATACGAGGGCGTGGAGCTGTCGGACGGCCCCAAGGGGCTGATTACCTACATGAGAACCGATTCGGTGGAGCTATCGCCTGAGTTTATCGAGCAGGCGCGGGCTTACCTGGAGCAGAAAGACCCCAAGAACCTACCCGTCGCGCGCACCCGGCACAAGACCAAAGACAGCGCCCAGGCCGCACACGAGGCCATTCGCCCCACGGATGTGTTCCTCACGCCCAAAAGCATTCAATCTTACCTGACGCCTGACCAGTACGCCTTATACGCGCTGATTTGGCGACGGGCCGTAGCCTCCCAGGCGGCGCCCGCCAAGCTGCTCAAGTCGGTCATTCTAACCCAAAGCGGCCCCACATTGTGGGAAGCGCGCGGCATGATGGTGGAATTCCCCGGCTACACCTTCTATTGGAACAACCTGGACAAGGCCTCCCAGTTACCCACCGTGGAAAAAGGGCAAAGCCTCTCCCTGGCGGACGCGGGTCACGAAGCCAAGCAGACCCAGCCGCCTTCGCGCTTCAGCGAAGCCAGGCTGGTGCAATTAATGGAAAAAAAGGGCATCGGGCGGCCATCCACCTACGCGTCCACCATTAAAACCCTCAAGGAGCGGCTCTACCTGGATCTGAAAGGCAAGGCGCTACACCCGACCCAGTTGGGTTTAAACACCGACGAGGTGCTGTCCGATGTGCTGCCCGAAATCGTGGCCAGCGAATTCACCGCCGCCATGGAAAACTCCCTGGACGCCATTGCGGAAGGCAAGCAGGCGTGGGAGAAATACCTCATCGACTGGAACCGCACATACCTGCAACCGGCGTTGGAAAAGGCGCATCAGGCCATCAAGGAGAAATTCCCGAACCGCCTGTACCGTTCTTCCGCCAACGATCAGAACCTGGCGAAATCCAGAACACGCTGCCCGCAATGCAACCAGATGCTGGCCAAGGTGCCTACCAAGAAGGTATCCAAGGGGTATTTCCTGAAATGCGTGGGGGAATGCCAGGATTTGGTGCTATTCTGGTCGGATCGCGACAAGCAATGGCAGCGGCCCAGGGCTAAAACCTCGGCAGGCGGGGATGGTTCACCCGCCGCCAAGAAGACTGACTACCCTTGCCCTATTTGCAAACAGTCCATGGAAACGTATCCATATTCCAAAAACGGCGAGGAAAAATTGTTGCTACGTTGCTCCAACCCCAAGGCCCGCACGGACAAAAAGCACGGCGAGGCGGTTTATTTCCAATCCAAGGGCAAATGGTGGAGTCCCAAGTTCGGGGAAATGCAGGAAAAGCCGCCGGATCAGTCACCCGATCAAACCGGCGGCCAGCCCTGAAAAAAGCCGTTGCAATGCGTTGATGGGTTCCGGCGCTTATGCGTTTAAAGGCTGCCCGGTTTCAACCGGCACATCGGCGCGAGCGCCCCATTCAGCCCAGGCGCCGTCGTAGACGGCCACATCGCGGTTGCCCAGCAGATACAACCCAAACGCCCCCATGCAGGCGGTAATGCCGGAACCGCAACTGCAAGCCACCGGCTGATCGATCCGCAGGCCCGCCTGCTCAAACTTTGTTTTGAGCGCATCAATAGGCAGCAAGGTTTTATCTTCCGGATTCAACAGCTCATTCCAGGCCAGGTTCATGCTGCCGGGCACATGGCCACTCCGCAGACCCTGACGAGGTTCCGGCTCCCGGCCCCAAAAACGGCCCGCCGATCTTAAATCCAGCAGTTGAAAGGCAGATTCCGCCAGGTTGGACTGAAGATCCCGCCAATCCTTAACCAAGGCCGGGTTGAACCGGGCCTGAAAAATTTCCGGCTGAACATCCGGCAATCCGGAATCCAGGGAGCGATGCTCCCGTTCCCACTTGAGTAAGCCGCCGTTCAGCACGGAGACCCGATCATGCCCAAACACGCGGAACATCCACCACACGCGGGGTGCACTCATAATGCCGTGCGTATCGTACACCACCACGTGGTGCCGGTTGGAAATACCCATTTCACCCATCAAGCTTTCAAACAGGGCCGCGTCCGGCAACATGTGCGGCAAGTCGGTGACAGGTTCCGCAATGCGATCAATATCAAAAAACAAGGCGCCCGGCAGGTGCTTTTGCCGGTATTCCGCAAAGGCGTTCCGAGTGGATGGCGGCACAAAATACGTGGCGTCCAGAATGCGAATGGCGTCATCCTGGCCGAGGCGCTCCGCCAGTTCTTGGGTTTCAATCAGGGGCCGTGTCTCAAAACCGTCGTCCATATCCGTCCTTCCAGCGCAGCAATTAACCGCCGCAATTCAACTTTTTAAATTTTATTTTTCTTTTTAATTTTCTGTCACGTTAACTTCCGTTCACGCCATGGCGTTGCGCAGATATTGCTGGCCTGGCAGTCACCCTGGCAAGTCGGTCAGGAAACTTTATAACGCGGCCACGATAATAACACAGCGGAAGCCCCGTTCAAACCGGCCCCCGGAAGCCCCGGAAACACGAGCGTTGCGGAACCTCGCCTTTCCTTTAAAATCTTCTCCAGAAGGTCAAACCGCTGTATTAAACCGTTTAAAGGCAGGCCCAACGCTCCCGGTTTAATCCTATTCAGCAAAGTCGCGCTCAAACATTCGTTTTTAACAAGCCCCATTCCAGCTTCCGGCAAATATAATCAGCCATCTAATTGCGTTCATCACTAAAAAAGATTAGGATAGGCCAAGCAATTTAGGATAGGGTTGCTTACCAACCATGCCCGCGCCGAAGCCAAACACACGAATTCAAGTGGAAAGGGCTTTGCAGAAAGCCCTGCTGGATTTACTCAAATCACCAAAAAGTCCGCCCGATTTTTCAGCCGGGCCGCAACCTGATCATGCACCTCATCCGGTAAGGGGAGCGGCAACCGGGGCAGAGAATGCCGAATGGCCGGTCGAGTTTATCCAAACCCTGCTATCCGCTTCCGGTGAAAGCATTTGCCTCATTGACGCCAACGGCAGGATACTGTTCTGTAACCGGCCCTTTCACCAGGCGCTGGGCGATACGCTGGATGCATTGATCGGCAGGAGCCTGCATGAAATCCTCTGTTTGCAGCGGCCGAACGGCACAATGGCCCCGCTGGAACTATGCCATTTGCAACAGGGCATGGAAAACGGGGAAACCATGCGCAACCGTGAGGCATTTCTGGCGCGCCGGGACGGCAGCATGCTTGCGGTCAATTACACCGCCGCCCCCATTGCCAACAACGGCGCTCCGGTGGGACTAATCCTCATATTCCACAACATTGCCTCGCCTACTAGGGCGAAAGAACCCTTGGCGCCCAGTCCGCAGGAAGCCGCCCCCCTGGCCAGCCAGAAATTACGGAACAGCATTGAGCGGCACAGGGTTATTGCTGAATTCAGCAGGCGGGCGCTTTCAGACGACAACATGGATACCTTGCTGAAACATACGGTTGATGTTG
>CABHPA010000192.1 GCA_902168245.1 Candidatus Melainabacteria bacterium | reverse complement strand
GGCCACGATAGTTGCCCAGGTCCATCAGGCGCTTGATGTTCATCGCCACGCCGCGGCGGAGGTCACCCTCCACGGCATCGACCCTGAAATGGCCCGCCGCAACAAGCGCGTGGCCATGGCCGGCCTGTTCCTTGCCGCCGGCATGGTGGGCCTTGCCTATGCCTCGGTGCCGATCTACCAGCTCTTCTGCTGCAGATTGAAGCGCTGATCGCCACCGAGGGCCGGATCAATCCAGCCTATATTGCCGTCGGAGCGGCGATAGACCACATTCAGCCCGCCGTGTCCAGCATGGCGGAACATCACAACCTGGCCACCGGTGAGGTCGAGCTCCATCACCGCTTCCTCCACGCTCATCTGGCGCAGGTTCTTGGTGGTTTCGGCGATGACGGGCGGGGCATAATCCTCATCGAGTTCATCGAGGTCATCGGCAGCGCCGAACACGGTATATTGTGCGGTCAGGCCATCGGCCGAGCCGTTGGCGCCGCGCGGGCGCTGCTTGAGCTTGCGGTTATAGCGGCGCAGGCGCTTTTCGATATTGAGGGCCATGCCTTCATAGGCGCTGGTGGCGTCGCCGCCCTGGGCGCTGGCCTGCAGGGTAGCGCCGGAATCGAGGTGGACTACGCAATCGGCGCGAAAACCGATGCCATCGGGGGTAAGGGTGAGATGTCCGTCATAGCCGCCGTCGAAATACTTGCCGACCACGGCGGCGAAATGATCCTCGGCCTTGCCGCGCAGGGCATCGCCAACATCCATGTTCTTTCCCGAAACGCGTAAAGTCATGGCTTCCTCTTCCTTCTGTCGTTTGGTTCGACGCGAGGATCTCGAAGCCGGTTCCCGGTTTCGGGATCACGTCTGCAGCCTACCCCATGCATGTGGGTATCCCGCATCGACGATGCTAGACCCGCCCGCGCCGGTGACGCAATGCGCAAGACCCCCTTGGGGTTCGTTTATGCCTTGGACATCGCCACACAATGGCCTTAGCCTTCGCGGGCAGTTAAGGCCGGCATGGTGATTTGCGGCGGATCACATACTCGATCGTCACCCTCGGGCTTGACCCGAGGGCGTTGCACTTGCGGACCGTTGGGCAAGTGAAGAGCCCTCGGGTCAAGCCCGAGGGTGACGGCCGATGGGCAGGCATGCCCACGGCGGGCAAGAAGCCCGTCAGACCTTTTCCAGATTCTTCTTCTGCCGCCGCCGGATCACCGACGAGGGGATATTCATACCCTCGCGATATTTGGCGACGGTGCGGCGGGCGACGTCGATGCCCTGCTCCTGCTTGAGCATGTCGGCGATGGTGTCGTCGGAGAGGATATCGCTGAGCGTCAGCACGGTTCGGGTAACGCCGCCGGAATAATCCCCCTGCTCAAACGCGGGAATGGCCTTCTCATCCAGAATCCGGCCCACCAGCGCATCGGGCAAAACCGATTCCAGAGCCAGGCCGGTAGCCACAAAAATGCGGTTGGGCAGGTTGTGTCGCACCCGGCTGGCATTGACCAGAACCAGCAGGCCGTCTTTCTTTTTGTAGTGCTGAATGCCCCACTGGTTCATAATGCGGAACGCGAAATCGGACAAGTCCTGATCCGTATCTGGCAGAATAAGGATGGAAACCTGGGCAATCCCCGATTCGTCCAGCGCCTGCAAGCGATCCTGAAGGGTGGCTTTATCCTGCGGGGTAAGCAGGCAGCCGTAATCGTTCACATAAATGTCCAGGCCGTGCGGCTGGGGTGGAATTTCCTGCACCGGCTTCACGTTTTCTGGGCATGCGTTGACGGCGGGCAAGGGGCTGCTTTCTGCCAGCGCGGTTGGATTGAGCGCACAGGCCAACCAGAAACAAGGCAGCAATATGGCTGCCAAGATCTGAACTCGGCGCGTGAATCGGTATACCCGCATCTCCAAGGCTAGAACTGCACCTTAGGCGTGGCTTTTTCGGCCTCGCTGGCTTCAAACGGTTCCTTGCGGGAAAAGCCGGTAATGCCCGCCACCATATTAGTGGGGAACGTCCTGACGGATACGTTGTAGTCCTTCACCGCATCGTTGTATTCCAGGCGGGACAGGTTAATCCGGTTCTCGGTGCCGCTCAGTTCGTCCTGCAGGCGAATGAAGTTCTGATCGGCCTTGAGTTGCGGGTAATTTTCGGCAATGGCCAGCAAGCGCCCCAGCGACGAGTTAAACGCGGTGTTGGCCGCTGCGGCCCCTTTGGGGTTGGCGTTCACATCGGCGGAAAGCAGGCGGCTTCTGGCTTTTGCGATATCTTCGTACACCCCGCGCTCATGCTGGGCGTAGCCCTTGACGGTGGCCACCAGGTTCGGCACCAGGTCGGCCCGGCGCTTCATCTGGGATTCGATGTTGGAGGCCCGCAATTCCACTTCCGCGTCTTTCTGCACCAGGTTGTTGTAGCCGCCCGCCAACCACAGGCCGCCCACAATAATAATGGCCACCAGCGTAATCAGGCCGATGGCGACGCCGCCGACGCCCGGTTGCTTTTTGCGGAGCCTGGAAGATGTGAAGCGAGATAGTACTGACATGAATCTGTCCTTTCTCCTGTTGCAAGCCGCATGGCCCGCGAGTCCCGATGATGCGGATAGTTAACGCGGTATCGCGGCCTATTGTACCACGTCCAGAACCGTCCGGCTTATTTCGGGATTCCGGTGAGGAAAAAGGATAGCGCCGATTTTGGGATTGAATTTCTGTTTGGCGAATGAGCTGTGGCAAATGCTTCAGAATCGGGTGTATGTGCCGATTAATTCCGTCTTGCCCAGGATATGCCCCTGCATGGCCCGCTCCAGCTCTTTTTTACGGGCGCCCACCGGCAGGTTCAAATCGGTATCCAGCGCGAAGAGTTTAAAGTGGTAATGGTGCATGCCGGAAGGCGGGCAAGGGCCACCGTACTCTTGTCTGCCAAAATCATTGGTGCCGGTGGTGGCTTCCGGCGGGGGCTCGTTTTCGGCGATGTGCTTGTGGTTCGGGGCAATATTCCAGAGCAGCCAGTGATCCCAGGTGCCGTTCGGCGCGTCCGGGTCTTCCACAATCAGGCTGAGCGAGCAGGTGCCTTCCGGAATGCCGTACAGGTTCAGTGGCGGGCTGATGTTGTGCCCGTCGCAGGTATACTGGATTGGGATATTGCCCTGGTGCTGGAATGCGGGGCTGAGCAGCGTCAAGGTTTCAACAAGTGGCGACATGCGGTTTCCTCCTTTGTTGGGAGTTTCGGCCTGCGTATCTCCCGATGGCGGGCGTTCGGCGCAACTGGCCTGGGCCAGTGTTAAAATCAGCAGGCCGGGCAGTAATAGCGTATGGATGAGTCGTTGATACATAGCTTGGTACATGGATGGCGCATGGGTTTGGGCAAGCCTGGGCGGCGTCAGTTCGCGGTTTTGTCGGTGTTGGCGGGCTGTGGCGGCTGATCATCCGGCGGGATGCGGCCGTTGAGATCCATTTCCATGCGGTTGTAGTTCCGTTTGAGTTTTTCCCAGGCGGCGCGGGTGGTTTGGCCTACCTTTTGGTCTACCTGCCCTTGCATGTCCACCAGCTTGGTTTTAGCCTCCTGCAACCCGACAATTTTGCCGTTCAGTTCCTGTTTGCGCTGTGTGCTTGCCTGTTCCAGCTCCGTCCTCAGGTTGGCGATTTCCCGATCCAGCTTGGCTTGCAACACCGACATGCGGGATTGCAGGCTTTGCTTTTCCTGTTGCAGATAGGCGGCGGTGGTATCCAGCGCGTCTTTGGATTTTTCGGCCACTTCCGCAAGCGTAATGGGTGGCTGGGACGTTATGGCCGCATCGGGCTTTTGCGGCAGAACATGCTCCGGCAGAATATGTTCCGAGGACGGCGAGGAGAACACCACCCGGATCACTAGCATCAGCAATCCCCCCACTAGCAGCAGTCCCAATTTTTTCCCAAAATTGCTCCCGAACTTGCTCATGGAATAGCCCCCTTATGTGTTTGCCAAAGCCTTTTTAATCATGAGGCCAAATAGCGGATAAAACAATTCGCCATTCGCCTAGATTTTGCCCCATAACAGGTGTGAAAGCGCATCCTGCATCGCGATTCGATTGCAGGGTTGCCCGTAAAATCGACGAATGGGCAGTCCATCGTCATGCGGTGTCAAAGCAGCCGGAAAGCCCGACCTTTTGACTTAAGTTGATTCAAAAAGACGGGCTTTCCCAGAATCAGTTTTCACAGAATCAATGGATGAAATTTGACGATGCGCCAGATTGCGTTCAATGTGGCGTTCAGGGCGAAACCACGGCCTCCACCAGTTCGCTCAGCTTGGGTTTGACTTCGCTTTTGGCGATGTCGCCTTCGCTGATGATGCCGACGATTTGATCCGTGTCATCCACCACCGGGATGCGGCGAATCTGCTCGCGTTCCATTTTGGCGATCACGTCTTCCATGTCATCGTCGGGGTGGCAGGTAATCACGTCTTCGCTCATTAATTCGCTGGCCAGGGTGTCTTCCGGATCCAGATGATCCAGCACCAGACGCATGCAAATGTCGCGATCCGTAATGATGCCCGCGCATTTGTCATCCAGATCCACCACCGGCACCACGCCGCAGTCTTCCCGGCTCATAATGCGCACCACTTCGTAAATGGTGTTTTCCTCGCGCGCTACCGAGGGGTTTGAGGTCATGACGTCCTTGGCTAGGCACATGGTAGTCTCCTCCCATTGAACACTTGATAAACTGAAGTCTCAGGAACCGTGATGAATAGGAACTAGTGATGAATAAACGGTCAGCGATGCGTGGGGCGGGGGTGTTTTTCGTTTTGCGCCTGTGTTTGCCCCCAGATGATCAGGCGTTACCGCCCTTGATATTACCCGGATTCAGGGCTGTGTCCCGTTCGCCCTGGGCCTGATAATCCTCAATCGATTCCCGTGGGCCAAGGCCGATATCGATGTCCTCGTCAATATCCTCGGTGAAGTTTTCCAGATCCTCCTCGCCAATATCCATGCTTTCGGTAAACACATCACGATCATCCAGTCCCTGCACATCGGCCCGCATGTCGATCAAGTCCTCGCTGTATAGCGCGCCTTCCATGGCGAGATAAGGCTCCTCCTCATCCCGAAGGCTCTGGATTTCCTCAATGTCGGAAGGGTCTATTTCTGCGGACGTTCCCACTTCCGGCAGTTGATCCTCCAGGGCGTAGACCGATTCGTACTCTTCATCGTCCAGCTCGACCGGCTGAACTTCCTGGCTCTGGCCGATGCCTGATTCCGGCACCACAAACGGGTCCGGGTGCATAACCTTGCCAACGTGCGCCTTTTCGGCAGGCACGTTGGTGCCTTCCACCAGATGCTTAAAATTCAGCAGATCTTCCTCCACCATTTTGTGCGGGTTGCTGAACACGTTGGCCACGGCCTCCCCCAGCTTGTGCGCGGGCGGATCGTACTGGATGGTGCAAGTGACCATGGTCTTGTCCGGCGCGGACTCGTCAAAACGCACCGCGCCCTGCACCTGCACTTCCGAGCCGGGAACGGAGTGCCAGGAAATCACCCGGTTGGCCTCGTCCCCGTCAATCAGGGCGTCCCATTCCACGGTGCTTCCCAGGGGGCCGCTGACCACCCAGTGCCAGAGTTTGCCCCCAACCTGGCTGACCTGATCGACGTTTTTCATGAAGTGCGGAAACTCGTCGAAACGATGCCACTTCTGGTAACAGACGCTGGAAGGCGCGTCGACCTCAATACTGCTTTGAAACCGTTCCATAATCCATTCCCCTTTCCCGTTGCTGCCTTGCCCCGCAGTAAACCGGGGCGCCAAGTCGTTGGCCTGCCCTTTCTACAGCCCGGTGGAGGCTGACGCCGTTTTTTTCACTCCCGTGTATCCTTGCCCTATTAACCTATCAGTTCGCCTGGTTTGCCGCAATTCCCCATCCGTCTACCAGGGGTAAGCCTTGACGCTTCCCGGCAGGCTCTGGTGCGGTAGGTTTGGCTCCTACCGTTGGGTAAAGCGGGAAAAACCCGCGCCGGGCCATGGTTTTGGGAAAGACGCACACATTCCTGTTTTTGGGTTTTAAAGCCCTTGTTTTGCGGTTGACGCTCACTCTGTTATATTTACGCAACTGTTTTATAGGGTATCGTTCTATGATTAACGAGCTGTTCCTGTTCTTTATCGGAACCTTTATCTCCCTCTTCTCCATTGTGGATCCGCTGATGGCGGCCCCGTTGTTCGTTACCCTCACCGACGGCCAGACCGCCGAGCAGAGAAACCAGGTCGCCCGCCGGGCTTCCATGTTTTCCTTCGCCATTTTAAGCATTTTCTTTATTACGGGCAGCTTAATCCTCAACTTTTTCCAGATTTCCATCGATGCCCTGCGGATTGCGGGCGGGTTAATGATCCTTTCTTCCGCCTACGGCATGTTGAACAAACAGGAAAGCTTGAACCCGGAAGAGGAACGGGAGGCCAAAACCAAGGCGGGCGGGCACGATGACATTGCCTTTTCTCCGCTGGCCATGCCCATTTTAAGCGGCCCCGGGGCCATTGCCGTCATTATCGGGATGACCACCAACACCGGCGGCTCGCCGCTCAAGTATCTGGTGATTGTGCTGGCTATTTTGGCTGTATGCTTTAGCAGTTACCTGACCATGCGGGTGTCCGACACCATTATGCAACGCATGGGGCCGACTATCGTCAAAGCCTTTACCCGCATTATGGGCTTTATTCTGCTCTGCGTGGGCGTACAGTTCCTGGTGAACGGCATTTCCCCCATCCTGTTCCAGGCATTGCACGGCAAGTAAGGCGCTCATTCTTTGTCGCTTTTGCCGCACGTCAGTGGGTGTTGGTTCCGTTTGCCCAGGCCGATTTTTTGTTAAAACTTAGCGGCCCGGAATGCCCGTATTCAACGGAATGGGCGGCACGTTCATGGGATTGGGCGTATTCAGCGGAATGCCCATCATGGGGCTGCCAGGGGTGCGACCCTTGCTTTGGCCCAGCAACTTGCCCACCGCCTGCACCTGGTAAGCGCGCTCCAGGTTATTGAGGCGCTGGCTTTCCGGGTAGCCCACGTACATTTGGCCCAGCATGACGCTTTCCAGTTTGCCCAACCGAAGGGAAACGGGATCGACGGTGTTAATTTGCCCGAACACGTGGGATTCCAGATTGTTCAGCGATTGCAGGAAGGCGGGGTCTCCCACGTAAGCCGGGTTGGGCAAGCCGTTGGGGTTGCCAGGAATGCTGCCTGCGCCGGGGTAACTATAGACCGCCGCGCTGCCGTCCGGTTGCAAGACGGTGGTAGTGGTCTGGCTTTGCATTTGGGTGGTCGGGGAACCGTAGTAGTTGTAATACTGCATGGGCTGGCCACCGTAAGGCTGAAATCCCGGCGTGAAGCCCGGAGAGGCAGTCGTGGTGCTTTGCTCAATCACCACCGTGCCGGGCGCGCCGATTACGGTGCCGCTCTGGCTGGAGCCGCTCATCTGGCTGCGCAGGGAAGGCGGCAGCATGGACATCATTTCCGGGCTGAACTGGTAGGAGCTGTTCTGGCCAATGCCCGCGCCGATCTGGATATTCTGCGGCGCGCGGGTGACAGAGGTGGTGGCGCTCTGGCTGGTGGCTGTCCCATAGCTGCCCGGCGTGATGACTTGCGACATGCCGCTCACGCTGCTCTGGGCGATGCCGCCTTGGTAGCCGGGGCGATTCCGGAAACCGGGGCGGGCCTGAAAGCCGGGCCTGACCTCAAACTCCCGTAACAGGCGGCTGACGCGGGTATCCACGGATTCACCGCTGTACTTGCGTGTTAACACCTGGGCCTCCAGCCGATCCAGCCGTTCGGTCAGCAGGGCGTTGGGGTTGGTTTTGCCGTTAAACACTTTTTTTTCCAGGGCGTCCACTTTGGCGTACACATCGCGGCTACTGCCCATAAACGCGCTGGGATCATCCGGCAGGCCGCCAATGGCGGAACCTGTCTCTTATACACATCTCCGAGCCCACGAGACTAAGGCGAATCTCGTATGCCGTCTTCTGCTTGAAAAAA
>CABHPA010000191.1 GCA_902168245.1 Candidatus Melainabacteria bacterium | reverse complement strand
TTTTCAAGCAGAAGACGGCATACGAGATTCGCCTTAGTCTCGTGGGCTCGGAGATGTGTATAAGAGACAGCTTTCTCAAATCGTAAAGCTGACCTTATTGTTACTCATTACGCAAAATGTTACGCGAAAGCCCAATTGACGGGCTTTTTGTATATGTGTATCTTTTGCCTTGCATAACAGTGAGGTGATGCGTATGAATAGTAGAGTGTACCCGCTGAAAGAAGCGGCGGGAATGGTTGGGATTAATGCCAATGTGCTTCGGGTCATGATTAACCAGGGTGATGTACTTGGTGTTCAAATCCTGAAAGGTACGCGCCAGTTCTGTAAACCGGTAGTTTTCCTTAGGACGACCGGTCGGATTGTCCAAAATACCGGGATAAACACAACTCATGGGGGAATAGGGAGGGCTGAGGCAGAGGCAAACGCGTTTCTCAAAAGCAGAAATAAATAGAAAGGGAGATTAGTAGGTTAGAGTGAGTTGGCCACTAACCTCTTCTTGACACTTGATTAGACCTATTTGCTTTGTATGGCGTGGCTCCAAAACTCGATACAGGATAGAGTTTTTCCTGAAAAAATGCCATCATCCCATCATACTTCTCCTTCTCCTTCTGATTCGAAAGCAGTGAAAGCAGAGCAAATCCAACCCTCATGGGAGGAGGTTGCCCGTCGTTATGGTCGTGAAACAATTGATCAGAAGCCACTTCTTGATACGAGTCACGGCGTTTCTCTTGCTAATATATGTGGACAGGCGGATTCCCCTGTTGAAGCAGAAGACAAAAAGTTTTGGGATAACGGGTTTTCCTCTCCCTCTTCACAAGCTGCTGAAGGGCATTATGCTGCCCTGCTTCTTCCACAAATTTTGTTTTGCCTTCACTAGAAGAAACGGTTCCGTCTAAAAAAAGAAAACGTAAGAAAGAAAGTAATCCAGAGGCAGACCAGAAAAAAGCAAACTTGGAGCGGATAAAGCAGGCCGTATTAAAAGATTATTTTGAAAGCAAGATTACAAGCCCTGCAGAATTACAGAAGAAACATCCTGGGACCAATGCTACGAATATTGGTCGATGGCTCGATAAGGCAGATCCTAAGAGAGTAGAGCAAAGACAACCCAAACCAAGAAAAAAATCTAGAAAAAGTCTGATTGTAACGCTACGTCTGAAAAACAAGGAGCGGCTTCAGGCGGCACTTGAGCCTACCCCCAATCAGTTTAACGTTTTTGATACGGATATGAATCACTTAGATAAACAACAGCTTAATTATGAACAGGCGTCAACTGCCTTTCCTGATGAAACTACAGAACCTCCAAAGAAAAAATTCCGGCTTCTCACTCGAATTGCTAGTTAGCTAGCCCATCATTAGGCACGCAAAGAAAAAACTCCCAGTCTAAAGAGCTTGTTATAGGGCGTGTCATTAATTAAGCCAGATAAGGGCAGCAGCAAGGAAAATGCCCCCGAGGAATGCTGTAAAATTTGTCATTTTATATATAATAGTGTGAAATGATAGATGTGAATGGAGTCCAATATGAACTTGAGCCAATTGCCCTTGATACTAATCTTCATCAACTGAGAGGCTGTTACAATGCAGCGGGATTTTATTAAAGAAATAGAAAATGCTAAGGAAAATAAAGAACGTTTTCGGGTTAGGCAAAAATTGTCAACACTGAATAACCTTTTAATTTCTGAAAACGTGACAGGGGAGCTAACACACTTTTTCCCAATTAGTTTGATTGCCTGTTTGGAGAGTTATTTTAGAGCCACAATTAAAGATGTTATTGATTATGGTAGTCCTTATATTGATAACTGTTCAAAGCTGAAGGATTTGAAATTTGATGTCAATACCATTAAAGCAATCCATAACAAAAGAATTACTATTGGAGATTTTATATCCCATTTATTAAAAATCAGTAGCCTTGAGCAAATTGATTTGCATATGACAACTATATTAGGGCGTAAATTTTTAGAAAGTTTACCCTTGGAAAAAAGGGGGATCTATACTGAAGGCAAATTAAAACAATCTTCAAATCCCATGTCAAGAAAGTCCGACTCAGTCTATAAGAAAATAGTTAAACTATTTGAATTGAGGCATCAAATCGCGCATGAGGTTAGTCTGAATACAGAACTAAGCAGTAAAACTATTAAACAATATTTCAATGCCGTTGAAATTTTTATTGATGCTACAGAAATCCTAATAGCAAACATTTATTATCCAGAGGGTGTTCCTCAGTGCACCTATGACTGGAGAGAATATAATGGCAAGCATTACAATTTATTAACAGGGCAATTAGAAGATACTGTAAAAGAAATTGAAACTATTCTTAAAAAAAGAGTAGGGTATAGAACAGCTTTAGAAAGAAAATACGAGTTAGAAGAATTTAAAGCGCTTCAAGAAAGTTGGAAAAATTATCAGGGAGTGCATGCGGGTTTTATGGCTAATATAAATGCCAGAGGTGGATCGGCCTGGCCTTTATATTACATGGATACAGCATCTGAGTTGGTAGAAGACATGCTGGTAAAGTATAAGGTGATTTTAAATATTTTAAAAGATTAGTAGATAGATTTGGCCGGTGAAAGCTAAATTGATAAAGCGAGGGCCTATTCTTGTTTTTAGCTGGTTTGAACATTTTTGCATGCTGATGTATTTATAAAATTCGTCTACTCATGCTATTAAGCCGTCCACTAATAACATAGGCAGTGATGTTAAAATGCAGACGATACGTGCTGAATTTGTATGATGGCAATCTTCGTTCTGAAACGGGGATGCAAAATGCTTGGGTTGGATTGATGTCTACCAAATGGTGGAATTCGTTTTGGCAATATCGAGAGATGAAAAACTTCTTTAATGCCACAATAAAATATGTGAGTGGAAATCGAACAAAAATTTCGTTACTCTTAAATATTTGGGGTGGTTACAAGTGTAATTCTCAACAAGAACAAGCCATTTATCCCTATATGTGAGGCTATTGATGTCTTGGTTGTGGATCTCTTTGGACTAAATGATAATGTAGTAATAAGTGTGCAAATTTAAACCGTATAGAATCATATATTAAAATATTTTTTAGGTGTAATTTAATGAATGGATTTTCATTTACAAAAGTAGTGGCGGAAATCTTTAACTACGCAGGCTATAAAATACAGCAGGAAGTAGCGCTCAGCGACATAGGTGTATCATATACTGCTGATTTAATATTAGAGAAAGACGGCAAGCGATCAATTGTTGAGGTGAAGTATTATAGATCGCTATATCCGACTATTACAACGTTAAGGATGGGTATTCAGCAGGTCTTGAAATATAAAAGCCTTGGTAATTTTAATAAGGCGATACTGGTAGTATCTTCAAAAGTGCCAGTAAGTACCTATATAGAGCTTTTTGAGCAAGGTGTTACTTTAATAGATGCTGTTGAATTAATGGACATGTGTGCTGGAAACCAATCACTTGCAATGAAGCTTGCATCCATCTTGCCAACAGACGTTACAACAGAAGATTTTAGGGATATTAAAGAGAAAAAGCAGGTGGCAAAATCTCGACGCAAAGTAATTACACCTAAAGAACTGTTTTCTAAAGATGAGACTGGGGAATTATTAAAAACAAAACTAGATAACTTAGAAGCTGGAAAAAACCAGGCAAAGCAACATGAGCAGCTTGTAGGAAAAATTCTGACTTACTTATTTTCAGACTTTATTAGTGAATTTAAGAGCCAGAAGCGTAACTTTGAAGGTATGAATATATATGACTTTGTGTGTCGGGTAAAATCTGTTGGAAATGATTTTTGGAAATTTGTACTCAATGAGAGGAATTCTCGCTATGTTGTATTCGAGTGTAAAAATTATGATAAACCGATTAAGCAAGATCAGGTATTAACAACTGAAAAATATTTATTTTTAACCGCAAATAGAAGTGTTGCCTTTTTAATCTCAAGGCATAAGCCATCTGCCTCTGCAATAAAAATGGCACAGGGTGCTATAAGAGAGTCTGGAAAATTCATATTACACTTAAGTGATGAAGATCTAAAGATGATGATAGACATGAAAGATAACGGTGAGGAACCAAGTGATCACCTCTTTAAGCTTACAGATGAATTCATGATGACCCTAGGACGCTAAAGGTTGACATGTTTCCCTCACGTAATGAGAGTGTCCCATAATTAGATATATGGAGTAGCCTAGTATATATTTGTATGCTAGGGAATCATATCAATGTCTGGAACAGTTTGCTGCAAGCGATATCAAGTGGAAACTGATCCATTTTTAATCAAAACGGCAATTAAAATTGAGCTACTCGACTACACGACTTGGGTTGTAAATGTCAGAATCATAGCCTACTTCAAGCCCATACTCTGTTTCTAACCTTCTTCGAACCAATTGTTCCAGTATAGACCCAGCTGCATTGACGTGCTTTATCTCTTCTATATTATCCAGCTCTAGACTTTTATAACTTGTTCTGTCGCGTTCGATATGGGCGATAGAGTGTCTTATACCATCTTTAAAGTACTGTCCAAGATCAGCGATAACTTTTGACTCAGTCTTCAAAAACATAGGATCTTTATTTATAAAATTCAGGCAAAGATCGATATAGCTATCCTTAATGCTCAAGTAATTCTCATTTATATATTTTACGGCTTCAGAATCTGTAGGGTTAGGGTACACTAAGGCGTGCCAATAAAATAAAAATCTAACGTAAGGATCATTAATGCTGAAAGCTTGTCTGTACAGTCGAACGAGGGTGGACTGATGCTCAGTTCTTATTAACGCAATCTCATCAAAGATACATTCGCAAGATTCCTGAGGTGCAATATCCCGTGGCTCTGTTGAATACCAATGCATCTCAGAAAGTGAAATATTCATTGGTACCTCATTTATAAAAGGGGCACCTACACTAACTTTTGCCCCTTTAGCATAGCAAAAGGCGCTAAAAAACTCACAAGCCTTTTTATATGCTTCAATAGAGCTTAAAGCATCCATACGACATACAAGGCAATCAGTCTCGAAAGGTTTCTGTGAGGGCACCAATTTAAACTGTGTCCCTTTATATTCAAAGTATATTGTGCTTTTTACCCATACAGAAGAATGTATGGCAAAAGTACAGTGCCTACTAGTCATGGTCTGTTACATATACAGTAATTGTATTTTAGGAATAGATGCCATTATATCAAAAAACTATCTCTGACTATACAGCAGCCCTTCTACGGGTGCGCTTTAACGGCAACTTATATTTAAAGCATACTGGACAAAATTAGAGATCATGGTCAGATGCCATGATCCTTGATTACCGAAGGAATATACTGGTGTGACTGATCCAGAATGCCCTTGCACAAACTATTAGGCCAGCAGTAATATTGAAGGGGTATGCTCAGTATAGCCCACGTTTAGCTTGGCTG
>CABHPA010000190.1 GCA_902168245.1 Candidatus Melainabacteria bacterium | reverse complement strand
GTGTTGGGGTTGGTACCGGCGTAGGTGTGGGCGTTGGTGTTGGGGTCGGTGCCGGGCTGGGAGTCTGGTTATGGTATTGCTGGAAAACCAATTGGAAAAAATGGTTGAAAAACTTCAATAAATCCCGCACAAAAGACGAGAACGAACCGCTCATGGGCGGCGTGTAATGCGTCTGCTGCACCGGGCGTGGCTGCTGAAAGTTCAACAGGCTGGTCTGATTTGCATTGGCCTGGTTAGCGGCCTGGTTCGTGGCGCGCAGGCCAACGGTGCGGTTCTGAAAATTTGAGATGCCAAAATTATTGCCTATCTGCATCATAGTAATCACCTTTTGAGCTATAAGGGATATACTATATATAAAATTCAGGCAATATTATTATTGACTTATATAACAAGTATTTAAAAAAATCTTAACAAATATAGGATTAGCCACCCAGCCTGTCATCTAGGCATCTCAAACGCACAGTATGAGTTTGATCACAGCATCACTTCATGGTTTTTCCAGGCTTTGGCAATTTTCACAAGGCCGAAAGTTCTAATTTTTCGCGTCAATCACCTTGCGGTAATGCTGACACCAAAAGCCCCAAACCAGTGGAAAAGTCCGGCGATTTCCTCCCCTGCAGGCGCGTTCCCATATGGCCTTCTTCCGCAGGCCATATAAACAGCAAGGTAAGACGACTAATTTCTCGGTGCCTGAAAACCGCTTATTTCCCGAAAAATTCGGGCGGCAAACCGCCTTTGGGGAAGCCTGGCGGCAGTTTCATTCCCGGTGGCAGCTTGGGCATTTTGCCCCCCGGCAAATTCGGGAACCCACCGGATGGCATACCCGGCATTCCAGGGAAGCCCCCGCCACCCTGCATACCTTGCATCATTTCTTCCAGGCCGCCGTCTTTCTTACTTTTTTTACGGTTACTGCGGGGCATTTTCAAGCCGCCCAAGGGGCCGGGCATGGCGTCTTTTTTCATGCCGTCCGTCATGCGGGTCAATTGCTTCATAATCATGCGCATCTGCTCAAACTGGGTGAGGAACTGGGCAATCTCCGTTTCCGGCATGCCGCAGCCTTTAGCGATCCGCTGGCGGCGGCTTTCATTGATGGTTTCCGGCTTCTGACGCTCGGCTTTGGTCATGCTCTGGATAATCGATTCCACCCGCTTGAGTTGGCCTTCGCCGCTGTGGGAAATCATTTCCCGCATTTCTTTGGTGAGGCCGGGAATAGGCAGCATTCCCAGAATCTGCTCCATGGAGCCCAGCATTTTAAAGGACTTCTGGATTTTCATGAAATCATCCAGCGAGAAGGAGTCCTTGCGCATTTTTTCTTCCATGCGCTGGGCTTCCTCCATGTCGAACGCCTCTTGCGCCCGCTCCACCAGCGAAATCACATCGCCCATGCCCAGAATACGGGTAGCCATCCGCTCCGGATGGAACACCTCAAGCCCGGTCAGCTTTTCACTGACCCCAATCAGCTTGATGGGCTTGCCGGTCACTTCCACCACCGAAAGCGCCGCGCCCCCGCGAGCGTCCCCGTCCAGCTTGGTGACAACAATGCCGGTCACTTCCAACTGGGAATTAAAGGTTTCCGCCACGGCTACCGCTTCCTGACCCGTCATGGCGTCAATCACCAGCAGTTTTTCATGTGGCTCCAGCACCCGCTCCACCAGCAGCAATTCGGCCATCATGTCAGTATCGATTTGCAAACGACCCGCCGTGTCCACAATCACCGTGTCATAGCCTTCTGTCTTGGCTTTTTCCACGCCGGAACGGGCAATTTCCAGTACATCTTTGGAGCCTTCAATGGTGTAAACCGGGATGTCGATTTCCTTGCCCAGGGTAATCAACTGCTGAATGGCCGCCGGGCGGTACACGTCCGCCGCGACCAGCAATACTTTTTTGCCTTCCTTGCGCAGCTTGAGGCCCAGCTTGCCGCAAGTGGTGGTTTTACCGGAACCCTGCAAACCAAACAGCACAATAATATTGGGCTTTCCGTCCTGGTTCAGTCCCTTGCTCTCTCCGCCCAGCAGAATCACCAGCTCGTCATGCACAATTTTAATCAGCTGCTGGCCCGGCTCTACGCTTTTAATCACATCCTCGCCCACCGCGCGGTCTTTCACGCGGGAAATAAAGGCTTTGATCACCCGCAGACTCACGTCCGCTTCCAACAGCGCCCGGCGAACCTCGCGCAGGGCGTCTTCCATGTTGTCTTCCGTCAGTTGGCGATCGCCCCTGAAGTTGGCAAATACGTCTTGCAAGCGTTCCGAAAGCTGATCAAACATGAGTGGGTCCTAGTCCTGTATATGTTGTAAGCGAGGGAGGTTCGTCACCTGAATGGCAAAACACCGCCATCCAAACAGGGTGACCTTGCTATGATCCTACCGATCCACCCCGCCTGTCAAACCGAATCATCGACAAGCCGGGCCAACGCCTCCCAACACTCAATCATCCGCAACGGTTTTCAGCACGGCAATCCGAAAAGCGCCGAATCGCTGACCCAATAATCTCCGCATCAGCCAGATCTCAAATGTCAAAAATACGATGCCCGACACAAACAAAATGGCGTTGCCCTGCCAGCTATCGGTATTGCCCACCTGGTTCAGCAGCCAGGTAAACCCGGAACCGACCACGCTGCTAAACAGCATCATCCGCCACATAAAAGCCCACCAGAACCGCAATGCAATCCACCATCCCGGTTTGATTTCAATTTCACGAGTCTGCATCAGCATCAGTCTTTAATATCGCAATGCGAAAATTACCAAAGTCTTTTTCCAATAAATGCTGATAAACCACCATCTGGACCCAGACTACAACCAATAAGTTAATAATAGAGCTTATTAAGCTAACCGCATCTTTTAATGGCGTTGGAACAACATCAAAAACAAGTGCGCCAAACAAACCTAGAACAAAAGTCGTAAAAAGCATGAGTAACACACTTCGCCAAGTAAATGCCCACCAGAATCTTAAGCTGATTTGCCAGTCAGGTCTTATTTCCTGAGTTGAACTTGCCACGCAACAGTTAACCCCGACAATTATTTCTCGAACAATGCGTCGATAAACTCCTGGGCATGAAAGTCCTTGAGATCGTCGATGCCTTCGCCCACGCCTACCATCTTCACCGGAAGCTTGTACTCCTTGGCGATGGTCAAAATCACGCCGCCTTTGGCCGAGCCATCCAGCTTGGTCAGCACCACGCCTGAGAGATCCACGGTTTCCTTGAACACGCTGGCCTGTTTCAGCGCATTTTGCCCGGTGGTGGCATCCAGCACCAGCAGGGATTCCATATTCGCGCCTTCCGGCATGCCCTGATCAATCACCTTGCGGACTTTCCGCAACTCTTCCATCAAGTTGAACTTGTTTTGCAGCCGACCGGCCGTATCCAGCAGCACCACATCCGCGCCGGTCTCGCGGGCCTGTTTCAAGGCTTCAAACATCACCGCTGCCGGATCTTTGGTGTCTCCCGCGCCGATAAAGCCCGCCCCCGAACGCTGCGCCCACACTTCCAACTGTTCTTCCGCCGCCGCGCGGAAGGTATCCCCCGCGCCAATCACCACTTTCCTGCCTTCTCGAATGAACCGATTGGCCAGTTTGCCGATAAACGTGGTTTTTCCGGCCCCGTTCACGCCCACCACCAGGTAAACGTTCATGGCGCCCGGCTTGTAAACCAGTTGGTTGGCCTTTTCAAACGGGGTGAGGATATCCGCGAATTCCTGCTTCAGGAACGCCATCAGCTTTTCGGAGGTGACGAGCTGGTCTTTCTGCTTGCGAATGCGATCGGTAATCAGGGTGGCGGTATCCAGCCCCACATCCGCGCGAATCAGCACTTCCTCAATCTCGTCAATCACTTCATCGGTGATTTCGGATTCTTTCAGCAGGCCGAAAATTTTGCCCACAATAGATTTTCCGGTCATGGAAACCGCCGCCTTCAGCTCGGCGAAAGCACCGTCAGGCTTGGAAGATTCAGATGGCGGGGCAGTGGCGACAGAACCCGCAGCGGAAGCACTCTCTTCAGTTGCCGGTTGGGGCGGGGCTTCCGGGGCTTTTTTGCCGAACCACTTAAACATGAGAGATGTCCTTCAATACCGCTCTAGATGGGCTGCTCTTGGTTGGTGGTGAGCTGGTGATAGACGCCTTGCAGGGATTTCCCATTCTCTTTGGACAGCGCCACAGCCAGACTCCCCAAAATCCCGTTCACCAGCTTGTAGCTTTCCTCGCCGGAAAACTGTTTCGCCAGATCCACGGCCTCGTTAATGGAAACGCTCAGGTCCACATCGGGCAGGTGCTTCATTTCGGCGGCCGCCAGGCGCAACAGGTAAGCATCCATACGCACTAAGCGATCCATGCGCCAGTCTTCCATGTGGCTATTCAGCAATTCATCCAGTTCCGGCAAGTGATCAGCCACCAGAATCATCACTTTCAGGGCGTAATCCTGTACTTCCCCTGCTTGCAGCAAGGCCACCAGCTCAGGAATGCGCAGGGCTTCAAATAAATATTCGGCACCTTGAAGGCATTTTTCAATTTTTTCCACCATTTCGCGGGTGCTGGGAATGGGAACCGGCTTGGCTCGCACTTCCAGGGGCGTTTCCAGGTTGGAAGGATGCTCCAGTTCATATTCCAGCAGGTAGCGGCTCACTTCGGCCAATTCATCGGCGGCGGAACGAATTTGAAACTCAGCCTCGCCGGATAGCGCGCGAATAGAGGCCAGCATCATATCCTTGACGGTTTCTTTTTGCAGGGTGGCCCTGTCAATGACCCCATTGCCCTGTTTGTCCAGTTGGAACAGGGTGAGGAGGGCAAGTTCTCTAGCAGCGCGTCGGGCATTCATCGTAAGGGGAATCCTATCACAAACAGAGTATGAAGTGAGCCAAGGGCGAAAGGTTGGTAAAAACCCGCTCAGGCCAGTCAAAAAAGCGATTCACACTAGGACACCACAAAAAGCTCAAGAACAAAAGTGTTGACAAGCCAGCAGGACTGTTTTCTACTAGGCAGGTAAAACACATTTTTAAATCGCAAAAGCACCCCGGTTCTTGTCCAAAGGCACAAATCACTAAAAGATAAATTTGAGCCATTATAATCAGCGGACAATTTTTAAGCAAGCTTTCTTTTTTTCAACTGGTCAGCTCCCTCAATTAGCCTCGCCCCATCCAAGAGAATATCCCAGAGACCATCCAATTTATGTCTATTTCCACCCTCAGCGCGGCTTCGCAGGAAGCCCACAAAGCTATGCCCATTTCACACCCCCGGGCAATCCAAAGCCAGAAGCCGGTATCGAGCATCCGATTCGGCAGGCAGGTTGACACATACGCTTCGGAAAGCCGCATTTCGGACAAGGTTTACCAGTTGTTCCTGAAAGCGCCCAAGAACGAGCTGCACGTCCACCAGGGCGGCTCCTCCAGCGTGGAGTTTCTGAGTTATTGCCTGCGCAAGGCGTTGGAGGAGAACAACGCCAGAACCATCGTGCCGTTTAAGGATCGATTGGACGCCCTGCCGGTGTTTAAACCGGACGGAAAAGTGGAAATGGTGCCTTTCCGAACCGCCTACGGCCTGCCTATCAGCCCGGATGCGTTGCGCAAAGCCATGGACAAGGTATTGACCCTGGAAAACCTGCGCAACTATTACCGCTACCAATTGCAAATCGACAACCAGCGCGACTACATGGATACCGAAGATCTCGCGGAAACCACCGCGCGCAAGCGGCCGGGCCAGGAAATCATTTCCGCCGTGGAATCCGCACAAATGAGGGCGCAACGGGCGCAAGGTCTGGAAGCGTACCGGGCCACCTCCGGTAAAATCAACCCGCATGTGAAAAACAACCCAGCCGCTTACCTGTTGGCCAACGATTACGCCAAGACCCTGGCGCTGGAAAACGTCCGTTACAGCGAATACCGGGTCAGCCCTTCCGGCAATGGCATTGGCGGGGCCACCGGCAGCAACATTGAGGATGTGCTTTCCGCCGTGGATCAGGGTTTTCGCGATGCCACCCACCAGCTCAGGCAACGGACGCTTTCCTTCGATTACGGCCTGTTGGTGCTGTTTGAGCGCCAGAACCGCAGCAAGGCGGAACCGGCGGACGCAAAAGTAAAACGCGCCGTGCAACTGGCCAAGGACGTGGTTCGACTGAAAAAAGAAGGCAAGTACAACATTGTGGGCGTGGATTTGGCGGGCGATGAAGCCAACAACCCGGTCAGCGACTTCAAGGAAGCCTTTGACATCATCAAGGCTTACAACAAGACCGCCAAGCCGGAAAATCGCCTAGGCATAACCATTCACGCCGGGGAAACCACCCATTCCAAGAGCCTGAAAGGATATGAGTCCATTGCCGAGGCCATTAAAATAGGCCTGGATGAAAACACCCCCATGCGGATCGGGCATGGCCTGCAAGTGGTCAACAGCTCCAAGGCGCTGCGCGACGCCTTTGAGACCTACCGCAAGTTCCCCAACGACTGGGAAAAGCGCATCGATAAAAAAGCATTGCTAAACGCCAGCCCGCTGCTGAAAAAGATTATTGAGAATGGCGTGGTGCTGGAAATGTGCCCCAAAAGTAACTTGCAGACCTACGGCATCCATCCCGGCTTTCCCGATGACCAGTTCAGCGTGAGCCGGGCGGAGTATTCATCCAGGGCGTATAGCAGGCACCCGGCGGTGTTCCTGTCCAGGCTGGGCGTTAAGGTCGCCATCAGCAGCGACAACCGAACCATTTCCAACACGGATGTGACCAACGAGTTCGTGAAACTATTCAAATACGCCGGGCTGACGTACCGCGACTTCAAAACCATGGTGATGAACGGCTTTGAGGGCGCTTTTATGGCCGATCCGACCAAAAAGGCGGCCATGCTCGACTCGGCTCGCAAGCGTTTCAAAAAACTGGAACACAGCCCCACCATGCTGCAAGCCATTGAGTATATGAACGGCGGCAAGCTGGATTACAGCGCCCGGCTGCGGCTGCTCCGCAAAAATCTGCTCCACCAGATTGGCACGTATCTGAATGGGGTTGTGGAATGGTTCAGCAAGCTGTGGCAGCGCCTGTTCAACCGTAAAACAACCTAGCCGCCTCCATACGGATAGGACGGCTGCCCGTTATCCCCAGCAGCTTAAGGCGCTCCGGCTTTGGACTCGGCTATTTGAAGCAAGTCCGCCGATTTAAACGCAGGCTTTCATGTGGGAAAGAATCACGTCCACCGCCTGCGGCAGATCATCGCACACAAAATGAGGCTGATGCGCCAGCGCCTGGTATTTACCGGCCAGCACCCGCTCCCCGTACCCCGTTTTCAGCAAGATTCCCCGGCAGCCCGCATTGTAGGCAAAGGCCACATCGCTGGCCTTGTCGCCCAACACATAGGATTGGGTCAGGTCAATATCAGGAAATTGCTTGCAAGCCTGCAAAATCATGCCCGGCTCAGGCTTGCGGCAATCACACTCAATCGCAAATTCCTCTACCGTGCCCTTGGCCAGGTGAGGGCAATAAAACATGGCGTCCAAATGTGCGTCGGCCTGCTCTTTCAACAGTTGGGCCACGCGATCGTTCAGGGCATGGATATGCGCCACATCGTAGAAGCCACGGGCGGCCCCGGTCTGGTTGGTGGTTAAAATCGCCAAAATTCCGGCGTCATTCAGCTTGCGAACAGCCTGGGCCACGCCCGGAATCAGCTCCAGGT
Source organism: Candidatus Melainabacteria bacterium (assembly GCA_902168245.1). GTDB lineage: Bacteria > Cyanobacteriota > Vampirovibrionia > Vampirovibrionales > Vampirovibrionaceae > Vampirovibrio. The sequence goes on along the minus strand of CABHPA010000190.1, from coordinate 6,862 downwards.
CATCCACATTGCGAATATACCCCTTTTCCACATTCATAGTGCCGTCCCGATCCAGAAATACGGCGACGGTCATGAGACTTTACGACGAGACATGGTTCTGCAATCGCTCCTGATGCACTTGGGCGCAGCGCTGAAGCGTAAAAAGGTCGGTCACTACAATCCTCTGGCTCTGCCATTCCAGCGCACCGGCTTGTTTCAGCTTCTCAATACTGTCCATAAACATTTGACCGTCAGTATAGCAGAAAAGCGCCCACTCTTTGAGCGAGAGCGGCGGCAGCAGCACCCGCCCCTGCTCATGCAGCGTTTTGCCCTTATTGGCCAACCACAGCAAGGTGTGGGCCACTTTATGCAGGTCATCAGGCAAGCGATCGGTAATCATGCGCTGGTTCATCAGGCGAATGCGCTGCGCCAGATCCCGCGCCAGGTTAAAGGCCAGCATGGGGCATTCCTGCATTATTTTCAGGAAATCCTTTTTGTGGAGCGTCACCACCTCCAGCTCGGTAATGGCGACTATATCCCCATTACGCGCGGTGTCGGGCTGCAACATGGACATTTCGCCAAAAAAATCGCCCGCCCGAAACAGGGCCACATTAACCATTTCCTGCTGACCGTTCACCAGCACCAGTTTCGCCAGCCCTTTCAGCACCATGAAGAAGGTTTCGCCGGAATCGTTGTTCGACACAATGGAAGAACCCGCCTCGTAGCTAAAATGGAAACCCACCGACAGGAATTTACGGACATCGGCTTCGGCCACCTGGTCAAACAGCGGGAAATCCGCCAGGTTTAAACGCGTTATATCCACGGCCATAGGCTTATTCGCTCCGGGTTGAGGGTTATGCTCGGCTTTGCTTGCATATCCCAATTATAGGGCAGCTTTCGGGACTCTAACCCGCCAGGGTGATTTTTCCATTAACGGGAGGACAGGCCAAGCTCAAACCGGATCGGGAAAGCCAAACGACATGGATACTTAATACCGTTAAAGCCACACCGGATACAATTCACCCTGGAAAACTGGAAGACCCAGGGCTTTCACCCTGGGTCTCCGATAAAACTCGTCGGTTCTCGCCTACTCAACTACTTTTTAGCCACGAGTTCCTTGAATTTTTTGCCAGCGGAGAAAGCCGGAACGACTTTCGCGGCAATTTTGAGTTCTTTGCCGGTTTGGGGGTTGCGGCCAATGCGAGCGGCGCGTTTGCGGGGCTCGAACGTACCGAAACCAACCAAGGTCACTTTCTTACCTTTTGCAACGGTCTTTTCGATCGTGGAAATGGTATGGGTGAGGATCTCAGCAACTTGTTTCTGAGAAGTCTTGGTCTTCCGGGATACCTCTTGTACTAATTCTTCTTTGTTCATGATTAACACCTCCTTTCAGTTTGTAACTACGAAGATTATATCAGTCCGTACAGGATGTGCAACTCAAATTTCCCCCTGATAGTGTAGTTTTTTGAATTCGTTAATCCTGTAGCAGGTTGCCAATCGGTGTTTAAACCCATCCAAAAACCCTGTCAGCACAGTTATTTTAACCCTATTTACTGTCCTGTTTCGAGGAAAGTTTGTAAGGGCCTGTCTGTCATATAAATGTAAACGATTCAGTCAAATGGTGGCCTGCGTTTTCAAGATATTCAGGGAACACTAAATTCAAATTTAAATAAAAACAAGATTTTCTCACCGGATAAAAGTACGGTTTATGGGCTTCTACTGATACCCGTTCCTATCCAATCTAATCGGAGTCTTCTCGAAGTCCCTCTTTCTTATATGTATTCAATATCCACCACTGTCTTCGGATTAAGAAAAAGCCGTCAGAAATTGAATTGGAAAGCGGGTCGGTATCGCTGGACACCGCACAGCCTGGACGTTTGCGAACATTTTACATCCCGATCCGTCTAAGTTAGACTGGGCTGACTCGGATTCTAGGCGATCCCCGTTAAAAACCCTTCGCAGATTCCAGCCTTCCTTATATAAGGTTATAAATACAAACAAGGATCAGGTCGGCTGATCTGCTGGTATCCGAAAACAGCCCCACACACGCAGAAGGCACCCCAACCATGAGCACGGCAAACCCCTCGACCCTGCCCCCAGTCCTTTCGCCAGCGGAGCGCAAGCAGCAGCTCATCCGCGATATCAAGACGCTGAAAAAGGAAAGAAACGCCCTGATCCTGGCCCATCTGTACGAGCGCATCGACGTTCAGGACGTGGCCGACTACCATGGGGATTCCCTGGGACTCAGCCAGTTGGCCGCCTCCACCGATGCGGACATGATTATATTCTGCGGGGTGCATTTTATGGCGGAAACCGCCAAGCTACTCAGCCCCGGTAAAACGGTATACCTGGCCAATCCCAACGCGGGCTGCCCCATGGCGGACATGATTACCCGCGAGGAGCTGCTAAAATTCAAGGCGGAACACCCCGGCCTGCCGGTGGTGGCCTATGTCAACACCTCTGCCGATGTGAAAGCGGAATCCGACTACTGCTGCACCAGCGCCAACGCGGTAGAAGTGGTGCGCCACGTGGCGCAGGAAACCGGCCACACCGAAATCCTGTTTGTGCCGGACAAGCATTTGGGCGCTTACGTGCAATCGCAATTGCCCGACATCAAGCTGATTTGCTGGGAAGGCTTCTGCCCCACCCACCTGCGCATGAACCCGGAAGATGTAGTAAAGCTGAAAAAAGAATACCCGGAGGCCGAGATTCTGGTGCATCCGGAATGCGACGATCCCATGAAAGCTATGGCAGACTTCATCGGCAGCACCACGGCCATTGTGAAACACGCCAAGGAAAGCCGGGCCAAAACATTCATCGTCTGCACCGAGGACGGCGTAAGCCAGCGCCTTTCGCAGGACTGCCCGGAGAAAACCTTTTTCACGCCCACCAAGGCGTCGGCGGTATGCCCTAACATGAAACTGACCCGGCTGGAAAACATCTACAAGTCGCTTCTGGGGCAGAACGAGGAAATCGCCATTCCCGATGAAATCGCCGAAAAAGCCCGCCGTTGCATTGATTCCATGATGCGTATCGCCGGTTCCAAAGGCGGCCCGGTGATGGCCGGGAAAAGCGCCTGAAGAAATTTACTAGCCGATTCCAGCGGCAATCGCCACGGATTCCCGCGCCCAGCGTTGCAGGGCGTCCGCGTCTTCTGTAATGTCAACCGGCACCTGGTAGTAACGGCGAAGCGTCTGTTTCTCGCTGGGCCGAAACGGGGCCATTCCTGCCTCTTCATATCGCCGTTGGCTCAAGGCGTCGGTTTTAAAATAAAGGCATCCTTGGTGGATGATGGAAAAGAACGCTGAACCCGCATACAGACCATAGCCGCCAAACATACGCTTTACCCGCAATTCGGGGATACCGTCCAACTGGCCGCACACAAAATCCACGAACGATTGATCCCCATCACGCCGGATTTTCATGGCGGGCCTACAACGCGGAGCCTTCCGGCTTGACCAGCTTCAGCTTGGCTTTGGGGGCAATCAGCCTGTCATGGATTAATCCCAGCACCCGGCGGGCAATCACGCTTTTGGGGGCGCGTTCCAATATTTGCGGCGACAATTCGGAAAACAACAGGGTCACTTCATTCTCATCGGACTCAAAGCCAATGTCGCTGCGACTGATATCATTGGCCACAATGGCGTCCAGATGTTTACGACGCATTTTCTCGGTGGCGTTGCGAACCAGATCGCTCGATTCCGCCGCAAAACCAACCAGCAACTGGCCCGGCCTTTTACGCTCGCCCAACTCGGCCAGCAAATCGGGGTTGGCGATGAGATCCAATTGCGTTTCGGGCGATTTTTCCCGCTTGATTTTCTCGGTAGCCGGGTTCGCCACTTTATAGTCTGACACGGCGGCGGCCATCAACAACAGGTCGGTCTGCTCAAACCGCTGGCCTAAAGCCTCGCGCAGTTCGGCGGAAGTTTGCACGGACGCCACGGCATACGGTCTGCCTACAGGAGGACGGGTAGTGATTAACGTAACGTCGGCACCCATGGCGAACAGTTCATCGGCCAGGGCCAGGCCCATTTTGCCGGAGCTGCGGTTGGAAATCACCCGCACCGGATCAATCGGCTCAACGGTTCCCCCGGCGGTTACAACGGCCCGCATGCCTTCAAACAGGTTTCGCTGGGGATGCACGGCCCGGTAAAGCGCCTGCAAAATGGTTTCCGGGTCGGCCAGATGGCCTTCGCCGGTCTCCCCGCAGGCCAGGCTGCCGGAAGAGGGTTCTATCACGGAATAATGGGGAAGCTGCCGCAGGGTTTGCAGATTCTGGCGGGTCAACGGGTGATCCCACATGCGGGTATTCATGGCCGGGGCCACCAGGACGGGCTTGCCGGTAAAGGTAATGGCGCTGGTGGTCACTAAATTATCGGCGCCGCCGTGGGCCAGCTTGGCAATGGTATCGGCGGTGGCGGGTAAAATTAGCAGCGCGTCGGCCTGCTGGGCCACCACAATATGGATCGGCACCCCGGCATGATCCACCGCCAGTTCCGAGACGTACACCGGAAAACGACTCAATGCCTGCAAGGTAAGGGAGGGAATGAAGGATTCCGCAGTGGGGGTCATAATGCAAATCACCCGGTGGGCGTTGCGGCGGTACAGCTCGCGAATCAGGTCGCAGGCCTTGTAAGCGGCAATGCCGCCGGTAATGGCCACGGCAATCGTTTTTCCTGAAAAATCCATTTCAATGCCCTAATCTAAACCTTTTTATTCTATCCCTTCGCGCCCGCGCTTGGCTATTTTTATTACCGTATGGACATACAAGCCCGGCATGACGCCCCATCTGACGTACCCCAGCCGAATGTTAAGCACCCAAACCCGTGTCACGGCAACACTTAGCTTGTGTCACGCCATTCTTGAAGCGTCAAAATTTTAATCCGCTTGTCAACCAGAATTTGACCTCAACATGAAATAAACATCAAAGTTTGAACGCCTTTGGGCTGAAAAGCCAAAAGCCGCTTATATAGTGTAATTTGCACACTTAATGTAAACTTTTGTAAACTCTGCCAAACAAAGTCTTCAAAAAAGGTTGAAATGATCGGTTGAAGCGATACTCTACTATCACAAGCTCAATCGGTTGCCGATTGAAGTTAGTACTAACTCTTAAATCTTTCACTTTCCCCCTCACTCCCAACCTAAAAATTGGATCGACCCCCTAACTTGTTAAGGGGTCTTTTTTTTTGAAACGTTGATCAATCACCCATCCTGCAAGTCGACTACCGGTATCCATTCAATACTGCCAGACGCACTCCAGGCCCACCATTACAGAAATGTAACGAAATATGAACAAGGATACTGTCCGAGATACACAAATCCTTGCCTCCGAACTTTGAAGCAGTATAGTACTTTCAAAAGTTAGTAACACACTAACATCCCTACAAAAACACTCACTTTCCCCCTCACTCCCAACCAAAAAATGGATCGACCTCTGAAAGAGGTCTTTTTTTTTGCCCATGAATACAACATAGGCTTAAAGGCGGATATGTCCAACACTTCGTATCCCGCTTTCCGGCCCTAAAACCAAAAATCCCGCCTGGCGCTTTCTCCAGACGGGATTTGGCTTTCTTGCTTATTTATCTAACTCGGGGTCTCTTATACTTCATCAGGGTCAGGCCGTCAGCGTCGCCAGGAACGCCTGCCATTCCGCTGGCGTGCCCGTTCGGTTCGTACCTACCGCGTGGACATATTTATCCCATTTCACCAGGATGCTGTCTCCGCTGTCCGCCGGTTGGTTCAGATACCGCAACGCCTGCTTCTGAGACAACGACAGGTTCGGGTTCGCATTCGCCGCCGTGATCGCCGCCTGGATATCATCCGGCCCTATCACACCGTCCGTTCCCGCCGTGATCAGGCTCGAATCTACATACGGGAGCAGGATCTTGCTGTTCGCCGTCGTCTGCTTCGTATCCGTCTTCGTCAGCAAGTCGTAGTTGCCGCCGTTGTACATAAAGTAGATGTCTTGGGCGTTCACCACACCCGTCGGGCTGCCACTGTTGTGATACGCCTTATCCAGGTTCTGCAGGTTCGTGTAGAACGTGCCCGTCGTTCCGCCGTGGGCATCTATGTACTGCTTCAGCGCGATCGCCTCCGGACTCGTCGGGTTCGCCAGAATCTGCTGGTAGTTGAGCTGCCCCGTCGCCGGATCGCGCATCTGGTAGAGGTTCGCATAGAAGTGGGCGTCATCCGTTGGCATCGTGCCAGAACCCTTCGTGATCTTCGACGGATCCAGGTCGCCGTTCACAAACGCTCCCAGGTTGTCTGTGTTCAGATCACCCGTCACCGCCCCAGGCGTCGTGCCTTGAGGGTTCGGCGCCGCTACCGCATCCCACAACGTCGCACCCGTTGCGTTCTGCTTCGCGTTCTTCACGTAGTTCAGCTTCAAGCGGTCTTCCAGGGAATAGTGCGCCGTGTCCTTGATATCCGCGTCAATCTCGGAACCAAGCACGTGCGTGTCATCACCGTTCACTTTATCCCACAGCGCCGTGCTGCCTAACGCATCCTTGTTCGCCTTCGCGTTCGGGGTACTGTTGTTGAACTCCAGGAACGCTTTGTACGATGCGCTGTTCGCATCCGTCAGGGCGTCCACATCCCCCGAGTAGATCCGCTGGTCAATTACACCGTCCAGCGCATCCAACCGCGCCAGATCCGCTTGGCCTTGCGCCGTCTGGAAATAAGCGCCCGTGAAGTTCGTCGTGGAGTATTGATTGTTCACCGCTGGCGTGTTGCCTTGCTTGAACTGGAATAACGCGTCGGCCAGGGAGGATGGCGTCACACCGCCGGGAGTCACGCCGCCAGGGGTCACGCCGCCGGGGGTCACGCCGCCAGGAGTTACGCCACCCGGAGTCACGCCACCCGGAGTCACACCGCCGGGAGTCAC
>CABHPA010000189.1 GCA_902168245.1 Candidatus Melainabacteria bacterium | reverse complement strand
TTTCTCTGGCCACCGAGATAATATAGGGATTATCGGACTTTAACGCGATTTGGCTGAAAAATTCGGCGGCGGCGGCCTGTTGGCTTTCCGGAGCCGTTTTTTGCGTCGCAGTACTGAGTTCTTCCGCCAAACCGGAACCGCAAAACCCGTTGATCAAGGTGAGTAAAATACAACTGGCCGCAATCTGGACGGCAGATCCCCCATAATGTCTCATTCGCTGAAACTCCTTGCATTGTCTCTAAACCCTTATGTCTTCCTTCGGCGGAAATAAATCAAACTTTAACGCGTGTAAAGCTTCCGTTGCACAGACCCGATTGGGTATAGCGGGACAGGTGGTTCAACAGGCCCAATCGCCGCATGGTTTGAGCCGCAATGTCTTTTTGGCGCTCGCCATGGCGAGGTTCACCGGCCAGGCAGTCAACAAGATATGCGGAAGAAGTCAATTCTAAATTGCTTTGTTCTTTTATTCATATAAGTAATCAAATTTTTAATTCCCTCCTTACTTTTTGTTGCCTTTGCTTCTTGTTGCCCTCATCGATCCTGAAAGGATACGAATCGCTATGCCCAGATTTACTGTTGTCCTCAGGTTGCTCCCATGGATACTGTCCGCCTCGGTAGCCGTGTACCCGGTTTCCGGCGCTCTCGCGGATATTCCCGATGCCCATGTGCCGGATGCGGACGCCACGATTCATGCTAACAACGTCAACCAGACCTACAGTTCGGTTCAGCCCGGCAAATATTATAGTACCTCCGATGGGGAAATCCTGTTCCAGAATAGCAGTTCCCTGCATTTAACTTCAGGAACCGTGCATGGCTTTGAGGTGATGGGGACTGGCAACGGCAATAATTTCGCCACCACCGGGAACGGCGGAACCATTCACTTTGTGGCGCCCATTGTCCGGCTGGACGGGAACGTGGACGTCAGCGGCTTTTTAAAGGGCGGCAACTACGGTCAGGGCGGTTCGGTTCGGGTGGACGCCACCTATTTCTACCAGAACGGCAATATTTACGCCAACGGGGCCAGTGGCGGATCCGTCCAGGTGAATGTGGGTGCCATGACTGGTAATGGCAACATCTATGCCGATGCAACTCGTCCTGGTGGCCACGGTGGAACCATCGCCGTCAACGCGACCGGCACCCAGGCCCAAATGGCAATTCTGGATCAGTCTGGCAGCGTGATTGGCACGGTCGATCCGGATTTGATCGTGATCAAGAACGGTCTGGTAAACTTTGAAGGCATTAAAATCGCCAACAATGTCGTGTTTTCAGCCAATGGCGCCAATGGCGATCCGGGAGCCGACGGCGGTGCGGGCGGTTCCATATCGCTGGTCAGCACCGGCGATATTATGAACTCAGGCACCCTGCTGGCCAATGGAGGCACGGGTGGCGTCGGCATACAAGGCGCAGCGGGCTTGGTTGGCGGTATCGGTAGCACGGGCGGCGCTGGTCAGAATGGCGATACTGGCCAAACCGGCACAACCGGCGACAAAGGTTCAGATGGCTCCAAGCCTGGCGATGATGGCGGCAACGGAAAAACCGGCGGCACGGGCGGTATTGGCAGCGATGGAGGTAACGGTGATCAAGGCGGCATCGGCGACACGGGCGGCACAGGCGAAACTGGTCAGGCTGGTGGAGCCGGAGGCCAGGGTGGCGGCATCACCCTAAGCGCTAAAAATATTGATAATACCGGCACCCTGCAAGCAAACGGCGGCTCTGGCGGCCAGGGAGGTACGGGCGGTATCGGCGGCACCGGAGGCCAGGGTGGCGCTGGCGGTATCGGCGGCAACGGCGGCCAAGGCGGCATTGGAGGTACCGGCGGAGCTGGCGGCAATGGCACCGACTCAATCTCCAGCAAGAATGGCGGCGATGGCGGCAACGGTGGCAAAGGTGGCCCCGGCGGTATCGGCGGTGTCGGGGGCCAGGGTGGCGCGGGCGGCACAGGCGGTGCGGGTGGCATCGGCGGCATCGGCGGCACTGGCGGCATCGGCGGCGCGGGCGGATCTATTACGGTCACTGCCACGCAAGAAATACCCCATCAGGGCACTTTACTGGCCAATGGAGGTTCAGCAGGCATTGCTGGCATCGGGGGCTCAGCAGGCCAAGGCGGCGCGGCGGGCAATCCGGGTGCGGCTGGTCTCGCAGGGGCTAAAGGGCAAGGCGGCGCAGGTGGGGCCGGTGGCCAGGGAGGAGCGGCTTCTAATAGGCGTGGATCCAAAGCCGGGGATGATGGCTCGACAGGCGATACAGGTAGTCAGGGTAGTCTTGGCTCTGTTGGCCAAATTGGCCCAGTAGGAGCAACTGGTAACCCAGGTTCCGCAGGTAAGCCCGGCTCGGATGGGCAAGCAGGAACGGATGGCACGATTACGGTAATCGCCTTGCACCAATCCCCGCCCCCTCCCAGTGAGGATCATGCCGGTGGCGGCGATAACCACGGCCCTTCCGGCGATCACAACAACGACGACCATCCCGATAATGGCCAAGGCGGTGGCGGCGATAACCACGGCCCTTCCGGCGATCACAACAACGACGACCATCCCGATAATGGCCAAGGCGGTGGCGGCGACAATCCCGGCGGTGGCGGCGACAATCCCGGCGGTGGCGGCGACAATCCCGGCGGTGGCGGCGATAATCCACCTCCCAACGAAGGGGGCGGCAGTGAGCAACCACCTCCGGGCAACAGCAATTCCGGTAATGCCAATACCCAGCCATCCCAGTTCAACCTGCTCGGCTTGTTCCAGAATAACCGCTACCAACCGGATTCCAAGCTGACGCCTCCTGTCAATAACAGCCTGATTTCATTGGGCAGACCCAACATGTTCCTGTTGCAAAACTTCAGCGGGTGGACGCAACGTATCCTGCAAATGGCCTTCAACCTCTACACGGAACACCGGGCCAACGGGGAAAGCGATCCCACCGCACGTCAGGCCGCCCTGGCCTTCCTGAAAGAGGCGGGCATGGATCAGCAAGTAGCCAATACCCTGTTACAACAGGCTCAAGGTGGCAGCCTAAAGGTTGAAAAACCTATCTTGCTAGTATTGGAAACATTGGCACACTGAAATTAAACAATCGGTTCATCACACAAAAAGCCCGCTGGGATCTACCACGCCAGCGGGCTTTGACTTTTGCGGCACCGTCAGATTGTGAGTTCCAATACTCAATGACATCATTTTGAAGTGGTATCGAGTTCTGCTCCATGACTTGTTAACACTTAAAAGTCTTTCTTCATAGTGCTAGAGATTAAATTCAATGTCTCTGTCTTCCAAGAGTCATAATCGTCTTGCTTTATTTCCGGATAAGTAAATCTGGCTTGCTGAACCCGGGAGTTCGCCTGTTCCAAATTACCATTCTGAATATGGCGCTTGATACTGGAATGACGCTCAGGAGACAATTGTCCGGCATCCACCAATGCGGTGCTTGAGCGTTCAAGACGCATAGCCTCAGCGGCTTTCACCTTTGCCAGAAAGTCGGGTCCTTTTACAAAGTCCCGTTGGGCTGGCCTGGTATTTTTATGAATCCGGTTGTAACCATGTTTCTTCATCCGCCTATAATTGTCTAAAAGTATCCCTATGTTTGCCTCATGACTTGCAACTACAGAGCCGGTACGATCGATACCATGTTTACAGTGTATATAGACCTTTTCACCATTGAGCTTTGCCTTTGAAATAATTTCAAAAATGGTGGATAATTCTTCTCCAGAGGGTTCTCGATGTGAACTCATAGGGACATGGTGGTACTCCATATCATAGAAAGCCGCCCAACCTTTTCCAAAAGACTCAATACAAGCAGGGTTGGTCGTTTCAAAACCTCGTAAATCAATAATATGCTTAATTTTATAAACGGTGCTGAGTTTTTCAAATTCAGCTCCCGATTCTGGCATGGCTCCTCGATAAACGGTATCATCTACTTGGGCAAAATTTCGTAATTTAACATTGTTGCGGAAAGGCTCTTTGTCGCCAGTGCCTCGTAAAGTAGACATAATCCGCTCCAGATGCCCCATAGTAGGAGGTTTTAAAGCTTTTAACCGGAGATACTCCACTTTTTTTGCTTCATCGTTACTTAAACGAAGAGAATCCCGACTTATGGTTAAAGCCGTATTGAGTTTTTTTATTCTGGGAGACTTTAGCTTGCAGGCTTTTATAAGCGATGTCCTGAAAATGCTTAGGCAAGACATGTTTTATATATTCCATATGTAGTTTATATTAAGGTGATAAGCAATAACGTGGAAACTAAATTTTATTTTACTGAAAAATACGAAAATTCTAGATCTGTGCTGAATTAAGTCAATAAATAAAAAAACATTTTAATCACAAATAAGTATTAACAAAATTAACAATTGTTTTTCCAATATTTGATTGTTGTTGTTGCGTAATATGTTTTTTTAATAGTTTTTCAACTTCTTTCCTATTAAAAAATGTTCTTTTTTTCAAGTCAAGGGTAAGTTTGTGAAGTTGAGCATCACTCAATATATTCTGAATATCCTCAGCTGTTTGCAAAGCATGCTGGACAATAGGAATTTCAGTCACCTCTTGAGCTTTCTGGAGATATTCTATATAATCCATCAAATCATTAGGGGACATGTCTTCAGTACACATTGCATTTAAAACTTTATATCGTTCTTTATTTATTGTGGGCAGAGGAGAAGGAATGATATTCGGAAGCCAATTTTTTCGCTCTGCTCTAGTTATTAAATCTACGATATCTTGTAAATCATGCATGGAGCTTGCCAAAAGGAACTGATCTAAGCGCTCTTGAGGGATTCCTAGTGGGGGTGGCAATTTTTTTTCAGCTGATAGACCCGAGACTCGCATTAACAACTGTTCCAAAAACTCTTTTGCATTTCTGGGATTTTTGCGAGTATTTTGTAGTTCCGAGCCAAATTCATCTGGTCTTGTCAATAAAAGCCCAGAATATGGCAATTTGGCAAAAGTCGCAACTATGGCATGCCCGATTTCATGTCTTAAGGTATTTACGTCGACTTGATTGGGAATTTTTTTAAGTTTCGCATCTCCAATACGCTGAACCATCATCCAATAAGGCTTACTTATAGCTTGTTTCCATTTATGGGATGCTGAATGGATATTTTGGCTTGATTTTAAACTCGCAGCATCCTGCTTTAAACAGAAACTATCGGTATCTTTATTTATTAGCAATGCTTTACTAGCCCTACCAAGCCTAGTATAGCCTAATCTAAAACCCCAGTTTGGCTTGAAAACGGATGGCCAGGTTAATGATAAGTTCCAGTCCATTTGGTAAAAACCTGAATTTATCAATCACATCGGTATAAGGAAGACACGAAGAATCTGACGTATTTTTACTTTAAAACAAGACTCATGCTAAAAATGCCTAACCTCAATCTTGTTAGAATTGCATTAATGGGGTCAGTGAGGTGGACTGAAGTGTCCAGACAGCTTTCAATCTGTCATGTGACCAGCCCCATTTCTTGGTAACTTATATGGTGCCATGGATGAACCGCAATGAAAACACTGCTGCTAAGCCTATTACTGATCGGGCAGCTGACACTCTCAGCCGGTTCTGCCAATGCCGTCCAAGTCTGTCAGGTACACGACGGGGATACGCTGACCACTTGCCAAAGCATAAGATCCGATTGGCGGGCATCGATGCCCCAGAAATCAAGCAACGGTATGGTTCCCAAGCCAGAAACACCTTGAATAACTTGGTCATAGGCCAGAATATCGCCCTTCAGTGCGATGGCAAGAGTTATGACCGCAAGGTCTGCACAGTATTCTTGGGCACCCGAAATATAAATCAAGCCATAGTACAGCAAGGATTTGCCTATGATTACCAGCAATATTCCCATGGGGCCTATCTGCCTGCCCAGCAGTATGCACAAACTCACCATCTCGGCGTCTGGCAACAGGAAAATGGGGGCCAACGCCCTTGGAACTATCGCTGCCACTCCAGTAAAAAGCGGACCAATCGCACCTTTAAATTTTAAGAGGAGGAAAAACCGCCATGGATATTCCGTTTTGGGCTACTAAAAATCCCAATAACCTGCTGCCTTTTAAGAAGAATCGTCGATTTGGAAAAAACCGTTCACCCTTGCTCTCCAGGCAGGAACAACGAGAACTCTTACGGGAACAGCTTGAGCAAAAGCCACCCACCCGCTGGCCGGAATTTCTGCGGGATCCCTTAACGCATCTGGTAAAAGTATGCACCTGGGGCATTTTAGGGCTCGCCTTTATCGTACAGAGCACATTGCGGATTGCCTATTCCATTGTCTTACTGGTTGCTTTTGGCTTATTCGCCATTGGGAGCCTGTTTGCTTTGCTGGCCAGTGGGAAAGTGCCTCAAGGGTATTGGGATGCCCTCTGGCATGGGGAAGGTGTACTGCTCATTATCGTTGCAGCAGGCTTTCTCCTAGATATTGCCTTGCGCACCCTCCCAGACTTGTTCGGTCATCAGCTGGTCAAGAAAAGGCCAGTTCATCGACCCCGGTAATCGCGGCCCTGGTTCTGTCCTTTTTCTTGGGTCTGTTCCTGCGGCTGCTCGGCGTTTTTCCCTGAGCTTGCTCATTCGAAGCCTTTTGGCGAGCCCATTCAAACCGCTCCCGTGTCTTTTCCATCGCCGAGTCGGCGAAGCGCACATCCAGCCCTTTTGTCACGGCCATCTCCGCCACTTTGACTTTAAAAGCAATGCTGCCTTCCACAACCAGGGCTTTACCGGTAAACCGCTCTTGGGCCAAGGTTAACGCCAGCAGGGCGGAAGCCTCGGTCACTTCAGGCACATAGACTGCCTGGGCAGCATCTTCCACTCGCCCCCCATCCTTCAATCGGTAACAGACATCCCCGTTTTTGCGGGTGATCGGTTTTAAATGGGGAAGCATAATATGTTTAGCCGCTTCCAGATTCTCAGCAGTCAGCAATGCTTGCGCCAATCGCTTGCGAGTTTGCTGGCGGCTTCGCAGCACTGCTAAAGCCTCCGCATTGCCTTGTTCTGCTTTTTGCACCAGCCATTGATCCCACTCAGTGGTCTGGTATTGAGCCTGAATTGCCTGACGCGATTCCGTATTCCGTTGTTTCTGCTGGGCAAAGTCTGCCTTCATGGCTAGAGAAAGCTCTTGGTATATGCCCCGTTTCGATTTGGGGCTCAGTTTTGGGTTTGCTTTTACCGAGGCCCGTTGCTCCCGGTAAGTATCCTTGAGCTTTTGAATGGCTTGCACCTGTTCCCTCTTTACGGATTGGAGAGCAGCCATTTTTTGCTGGAAGGTTTTATCTTTCTCTGCCTGGTATTGGACCCATAACGAACTAGTCCCTGGATGCCGCTCACGCGGCCCACGTTGATAAGATTTTCCGTCTTGAGTAGGTCTGCCTGTTTTTTAATTTTTGGCTTGCTGAGGCGGCTGGTAGCCCCCAAAGCGATCCGTGAGGGACTTGAACGACAAACTGCGATCCACCGCACTGGCTTTCACCCCATTCATTCCATCGGCAGTGGCAATCACCAGGCCCGCTCCGCGTGGTTTAATCACCAGATCATGCTCGGCCAGAAGATCATGCAGATCCTGCCAGCTCTGCCCGTTGCGCTGGACTTGCTTCAGGGATTCGCCCAGGTGCTCCTGTATCCAACCCAATAAGGACTGTTCCCCGCTATGGGCTTCCAAATCCCCGGCTCGTCTCATCCGTTTCCCCTGACCAATCCGATTGTCCCGGATCAATCCATGTTTTTGTTCCAACTGCTGGCAAATGTAATTAATCACATAAAAATCGCGGTACGGTTCATGTAGTTTTAAGCTGGTGGGGTGAATCTTATTAATGGCCAGGTGCAAATGCAGATTATCCGTATCACGATGCACCGCACTGATTCGCTGATGGGCCCCAAAACCCAACGCCTCACACATCACATCCTCAATATCTTCCAACTGTTCACGGGTCGGATTCTCTCCTTCCGGAAACGAAATGACCAAATGATAGGTCTTATCTGCTTTGCTGCGGGTATTTTGAGCTTGGGTGGCTTCAATTTCGGCAATGGCCAAGCCCGGCAATTCCGCTTCACAATTGGATAAACGGGACCAAAGCACTTTTTCACCACCACCGTTAAAATCCACCACATACTCTGCCGTTCGGATCCACAATATTTCCGCATGCGACTGTTTGGCTTCCAGCACATACCGACCCAACCGCTCAAAATTGGACGTTTTACCGGAGCGATCAATCCGTTTGGCAATCATCGCCGATTTTTCTCTTTCATCACCAGGCGGGCCATTTGCTGTTGCAGACTTTCAATCTGCTGCAAGACCGAACGAACCTCCCCCACGGAAGCCCCTTCCCCTTTCCGTTCAGTCAGCCAGAGTTTTAAAAGTCCACCCAGACGGCCTTGATCCGCATGCAATCTGACCAATTCGCGGATGGCCTCCTGATCAAACTGCCCTTTGGGCTCATAACCCAAGCCCAGATTGCGCAAATATTCCGAACGCGACAACTTTAACGCCGTACAACGAGCATTGATTTCAGCCAGTTCTTCCGTGTCCGCCCAGACATCAATTCGGTTCCCTCGCGGACGATTCCCTTGTGCTTTGCCCATCTGGCTTACCCTTCCTCCTGGTGTTGAATGACCTCGTTAGAGCAGGATTCCCGTCGAGTCACGTAGTGCGAGTAAGGCATCGTATTGAACACGGACGCGCTTCAGCGTGTACGGGTACAATACCTATCCTGCCATTTATTTTTACGAAATAGTATGACGTTTTGCGATCCGCTTGGCAATCGTTTTAGGGAGCTCGCTTAATTACCTTCCACATCGTTTAATTTCACATTATTGGTAAACATAATGCTCATGATTTCATTTGGCTTCACATAGAGCCGTTCACTTTCAAAGCTGGTGGAAGGTTGTACACCAGAAAAGAAAAAGGCTTGTCTGAGTCGTGGCAGAGTCATTCTTTCAAAATCCATTAATCCCATTTAGGCGCTTATAATTTCACTTGGTTTCAATTGATATTTCTTTTGATTTCCTATAGAATAGATTGGTATTTTTGAGTTGCGCATAGCAGCTTTTTATTTCATTAGAGAGAGTTACAGTACATGGATCAGTCTTCCGGCGGGGATGAGAAAAGCCGCAAAATGCGAGGCCAAAACCTGGTTCCTTTTCTGGCCCACCTGGAAAAAGTGCGCCCTGAAATTGAAGCGGGCTGGCCTATTAAAGCCGTTTACCAGCGGTATGAAGCAACCTTGGATATGTCCTATATTCAGTTCACCCGCTATGTAAACCGCTATATCAAGCAGAATGCAACAGCCCCCAAGGCGAAAGCGCCGGTCATGGAGCAGGCTGCTCCACCCAGTAAGTCGGTTCAGCCGTCATCTGTTACTCAAACACCAGCCGAATCCCCATCGACTCACGTCAAGCCGGGTTTTAAGCAATTTGTCCCTGGCCCCAAAGACCCGGATCCCAAGGAACTTTGGTAAGAATTTTTAGAGGAGAGGAATTAACATGAAACAGGTTCATATCACCCTGCAAGGCAAAGGCGGCATTGGCAAAAGCTATGTCACCGCCCTGGTGGCTCAAAATCTCATGGATCGCGGTGAAGAGGTCATCTGTATCGATACCGATCCCATTAACGCCACCCTTTCCAGCTTCAAGGCCTTTAAAGCGCAACGAGTGGACCTCTTACAGGATAACCGCATCAAAGAAGGGCGGTTCGATGAAATGATGGAGCAGATCCTTAACACCGACAGCCATTTTGTGATTGATAGCGGCGCGGCGTCCTTTATTCCCCTGTCTAACTATCTGGTCCAGCATGATGCCCTGGGGATGATTGCCGAACATGGCAAGCAGCCCATCATTCATAGCGTCATTGCGGGCGGCTTTGCCCTGAACAACACCATTAGCGACTTTGCCCAGTTGGCTGAACAGATGCCAGAGTCCGCGCAAATCATGGTCTGGCTCAATGAGCACTTTGGCAAAATCGAGTTTGACGGGAAAACCTTTGAGCAGTCCAAAGCCTACCAGAAGCACAAAGACCGGGTCACTGGCCTATTGCGCCTGCCGCGTCAGAATGAAGACACCTTTGGCCAAACCATTGAACAATTGATTAGCGAGCGTCTGACCTTTACCGAAGCGCTGGAAAGCGATGTGTTCCGCATTATGTCCAAACAACGTATCACCATGTACCGTCGGGGCATTTATGACCAGCTGGCCACGGTGAGTTAATCATGAGCACCCTGGAACTGGAGCCCCTGGTGGAAGAGTTGAACCTCTATCTGAACCGTCACCAGAAGATTCACAAGGATGATCCCATTCTGGCCAACGTGGTCATCAACAAAATCATTCTGGAGCGCTATGTGGAAAGTCTCAAGCAGAGTTTGCGGGAGTCTCAACACGAGATTGATGCCAAAACCCAGCAGGAACTGGAAAAAGCCACGGACCGGGCAGCCAAGATGATTGCCAATACCGGGAATGTGCTGGAAAAACAACTCGTCAATGCGGGTTTGACTTGGGAACAGAAGTTCAAGGAGTCTGCCGCGTTGGAGTTGGAAAAAGTGCAAGCCGCCAACCAAATGGCCAAATTTGGCGGCTATTGCCTCCTGGGCGCGGGTTTAATCGGCCTGGCCTTTGAAGTCAGTCGGCTGATTCTCTGGATGATCGGCTATAAACTCTGATAAGAGTAACCCCCGACGCGGAATCCGCGCCGGGGGTTTAACACCAGAAACAATTTAAAACAAGGCCAGTTGAGTAGGCTCCGTGCAAACAGACACATTTGGCAAGGATAGGAGAGGCGGCTCAGGGTGGGGTTGGCTAAAAATGTCGCCATGGATGCGGTCCAGGCGCTTTCAAAAATCTCCAGGGATAGGGAATTGCCCCGGATGACTTGCGCCGGAATTCCGGCCAATGTGAGCTGCAAGTAACACATCCCATAGCACGGGGCGCTAATATCAATGGCACTCACAAACACGTGACCGCCTATCCTGAACCTGATTGGCTTTAAACCTTAAAAAAATCCTGAAATTTCCACTCTGGGCCAATCAGCCTAATGCAAGGGCAGCACGTAAGTCCTCATGCTCAAATGCAGAAGCCATACGATTGATTTGCACTCCAGTCAAACCGATGCGAGTGGCTTCTTCCCGCCAACCAACAACTGCCTCCCCCACTTCAAACGCAATATCTCGCGCCTGCTCCCCATTCAGCTCAAAGTAGTCGGTCACTTGAAAAGCCAGACGTAACGATGCCGTACCGTCATCTAGGTCGATGGCCGTACTCAGAACCCGGGGCTTAATGTCCACCGGAACCGGATTTAGATCATAGGCTGGGGCAATCCGCCAGCCGTCCTGACCACCATACAAGAAGCCATGATTGCGGAGATGGTCATCAGTGTTAGAAATTAATATACTGAACACAATCCGTCGCCAGAGCTGGTGCATGTCCGCTTTTGAGGAAGCGCCATACTGGCGCAGGGCATCCACAAATTCAAGGTAGCATCGACTTTCATTGTCATTGGCTTCCAACATACTCAAAGCGGACAAGAAGGGAATTCGAAGTCCTTCTTGTCGATCGAAACGACGCAGAATCAGAATCGGCTTGTCCGATACCGTTTCCAGCCGCCACTGCGGTACAGAAATTCCCGCCTTTTCCGCCAGGCTCAAGGCCACAGCCTCCCAACGAACTGCATCAATCTCATCATCCTTATGCGGAAACTTGGCTATCGCTAAGTGGCCATCACGATCCCGAACCGATGCCTTGGGCCGTGCACCACCCAGTGACGAGCCAGGCGCCAGCAGCAAACGCAGGTCTTCATCACTATCGGTATCACTGGAGATATGCTCAGCAGCGGAAAGGAGTCGAGGGAGATCAACCAAAGGCGGAATGGCCATGGTATCGTTCGGGGCAAGAAATGCACCTCCCGGATCACTAGCAAATCGCAATGCGCCCTGGCGCGCCTCATCATTAACCATGAGCAGATAATCAATTTCTCTTAAGGTACGGGACGTTTCACAAAGTTTATCCGCTCGTCGGCGCTCAGCACGACGCATCAGTACCCGGCCCCATCGATCCGGGGCAGAATCACCAATCGCACCAAACAGCGGCTTATTGGCTGGCGTGACAAAAGGGCCGGGCCCAAGCTGCAATGCAGGCTCAAGAGAAAACCGAGCCGGATGAGTGAGCCAATCATCATCATATTCAAATGTGGCACTATCCCGTCCCTTCCGCATACGAGCCCACAAGCGTCCCACCAAGATCGGAGAGTCGTTAAGGTCTACATAAACAAACGCCTGCGTATCCATTAGGACTCGCCCTCATTGGGATTCTTATTAGTTTTGCGAGGACGGCGTATACGCTGAGGCAAATGCTCCGCTTCAAGCTCTAAGCCCACAGTATCAGTAGTAACATCCACTATGCCGCCAATTCGATCCGCCATACCCAGGATAAAAAGAATCGTTGCGTAAATACCCATTGCCACACCAGGATCACCCTTTTCCACTTTGTTTAACGTCATTCGGCTAATCGAGGCCCTTTCCGCCATAATAGCCACAGGAATCCGTCGACGGCGGCGCGCATCTCGGATATCTTGGCCCAGCTTGCGTAAATTACGTTGCACGGGCAACGGCAATCCTTTGGATGCTGGCGTTTTTGGCATTACTTAATGTCCACATAAACAATCACTATAGACAATAGTGTAAATTATTATGGACACTCTTTCAATGACATGGAGCCAATTACTCCTGCCCTATCCATCACAAGGCTCACAAAAGTAGCCACAAAAAAGCTTAAAGCCCAGTATTATATACCTTAACTCATGATCAATATGAAACTTTGGATCAATGTCAGCCTTAGCACTGCGCACTACTATAGGATCCTCAATTTGGAGATGTTTTCATTTGAGCAAAATGACCGATGGTGTTTCGTTATAGACCGAACCGCCACCAAGGCTTTTGAAGAGCCGTTTCTATCTGTTTAGGTGTCTGAGCATCTAAAGTGTGTTTCTGTTGCTCCATAAGCATCACAGCGGCATTTGCGGCATTTATGGCCTGATCTTTAGAATTCAGGTCGCCTTTCAAAGCTGCAATGGTTTCATCTTTTGATTTCAGCTCCCCTTCAAATTTACTTGCCCTAGCTCTTTCATCGGCCAGTTTTTGAGTCAGACTATCTATTTTTTGCGTTTTCTCATGATTGTCATTTTCAAGTTTGGTTATGAGATCCTTTAACTCTTTGATTCTTGCCTCATTATTGTCAATTATCATTTGATAATCTGGCCTGATAATGGCCGATAACTCCTTGGTTATGACTGGATTATTACCAGCTAACGAGCGAATAATCGATTGATTCTCTATCTGGTTATCATCATTACCGCTATGCAGTTTTGATAATGACACCCTAATACCTTGCAGAGTCTTGCCATCTCTTAAAATATCAACTGTAGCAAGCTTTCCGGCACTTATACGGGAGCGAACTGTTTGCTCTGGAAGCCCAAAATGTTGGGCGTATTCACGAACCGTTAGGTCTTGATGCTCTTCATGGTTATCAACGAGATTATTCATCATTATCATCCTTCGTGACACTTGACAACCAGGCAGTTATCAAATCATTATCGCCAATTATCATTTTAAGTATTGATCAAATAACCGACTAAGGGTAGGATCCGATCAGTTACGGATTATTATAACGAACCCTGATAATCAGGGGGAGGCAAAAATAAAGCCCTAGGAGTGCAAGTCCAAGGGCCAAATTAAAATTAGCAAATAAATTAAAAATTCTTTGTAGCCATTATACCGCCTGGTTCTAGAACAGGCAAGCTTGGCTATGAGGATAGAAGGATAGAAGAGAAATGAGTACTCGACAACCAGTCGAGCAGTTTAATGCTGCTTCTAATGAAGACCAGTCCAAGCTGGGCAGTGTCTCACTGGGCCTATCCAACGCGCACGTCTGCGAAGATAGGAACTCAACTGAGCAAGATCTTGGTCTACAAGCTAGATTTGCCGAAGGCAAATCGATCGAAGATTGGAAGATTGAGAGATTGGAGAATTTTGCTTGCTCTACCCAAGCCGTTAATTCTATGAATTCTTATAAGGCTCAAAACAGTGATTTTGTTTCAGAAACCACCGAGAAAACCTCTGGGTTTCAAGCGCTTTGGCAACAAGCCCAGGAAAAGCTGAAGTCAGAACTGAGTATCCCGGTATTTGAAACCTGGATTAAGCCTTGCAGAGTAGATTCTCTCGAAGGAAACGCTATCACACTGTCCACCAGTTCTGACTTCAATCGGGAGATCATTGCCAATCGATACCGTTTGCCCCTTGAGCAAACCTTCTCCGCCCTGATCGGTCAGCCGGTTTCGTTGCAATTACGAGTGGATGAGCGCCTGAGCATTCCCCAGCGAAAGCCGGAGCAGCCTTCGCTCCAGGTTACGGGAGAACCCAAGCCCTCCGCCCCGTATGTTTCGCCCGTGGTTAACCCCAAATACCCGTTGGCGCGCTTTCAAAATCCCACCAATAATCCCGAAGTGGCTATACTGCTGGAGAAATACGGAGACCTACGACAAGTGATTCTGAAAAGCCCCCTCTTCGAAGTGCCTTGCAAACCCGTCGCAGAAGGCGGCTGGGGCACAGGAATCGGCGGGCTAATTAGCCTGGCCAAAGAGTACACCCTGGAACGGGTACTCTGGGCGGTGAAAGAAACCAAAGCCTATCGGGGAACCCGGGAGCCGGGAAAGTATTTCAACCACATCGTACGCAAAGGATTGGAGACTGACTCATGCTCTTAAGCACCGAGATCCCCAATAAAATCAAGCTCTGGCAGAAAGCCTGCTACCGAATTCAGGAGGAAGGGAGCGAACTGGGGTTTCTGCTTCAGGACAAAGCCTATCTCGATAGTCTGGAGCGGGGCATCGCCATTGTCGGGGTGAAGTCGTCGGCCTTGCTGGACATGCTGGAAAGAAAACGGGCAGTTCCCCTGCTGGAAAAGGTGTTTTCTGAACTCACCGGCAAGCCGGTCAGCGTCAAACTGGCCCATGGCCGCCCCCGCCTGTATGAGCGAAAAGCACCGTCCCAGATCAAACCACACCTGAGGCCTTGCGGACAGTGCCAGAAAACGCCCAATGACTGCCTGTGCGAGTATGGCCCATGGCCACAACCAGTAGCTCAAGCATCCAAACCAGAAATAGACTGGAAAAATGAGGATCTGGGCGCACTTCATACTCGGTATGGCGATATCATGGGCATTGTGGATAACCATCCGGTTTTCGTTCAGGCATGCAAGCCCCTCACCGAAGGTGGCTGGGGCATTTTCAACAAGGAACTGACCAACGCCTGTAAGGACTATGGTGCCGATATCGTCTTAAAAGGCTTGCGGGACGTAGCCAACCGTCCCAGCGTGGCCAGACCCCGCTCTTATTTCTTTAAAAACCTCAGAACCGGAGTCTACGGGCATAAGCTGGCTGTCCCAGCCAGTCCCATCGGGCCAGTAGGAGCATAGGGCTTTTAAACAAAAAACCGGAACAACCACATCCCATGGGCTGGGCAAAACCGGGGAGATCCCGAATGGACGATCCCCAAGCGGATTTTTAGCCAGAAGCCCGTAAAGGCGTTTAAATACCAGTTCAGGCATCTCAACATCCTCTGCGCTTTTTTAAAGCCTTAAAAAGCCTGCCAGCCACCAACCCCGTTCTCGATCGCCCATCAAGGCATTTGCATGTGGAACCCACCCTAAAAGCACAGCCCACAAGACTTCCAGATACCAAAGACATAGAAAAGCCCTTCAGATCAGACCAATCAATTTCCGCTTTGCTTCAGAATCCCCTTCCACATAGCGCTGAGTGGTATTGAGAGAAACATGACCCGCCAGTTGCTGGACATCCCGCAGGCTGGCACCCACCAAAGAGACTTTGCGAGCAGCATTGGTAATAAAGGTACGCCGTCCTGAATGAGAGGAACAGCCATCAAAGCCGAGGTTGGTATATAAGCGCTGGAACCAACCCACAATGGAGCTAGCCCGCATTCGCTCGCCCCGCTCACTGACAA